>DAOUKL010000051.1:0-57045 GCA_034421335.1 Dehalococcoidia bacterium
ACATCCCCGGCGGCACGCGCCGACGCTACGCGCGGGTCGGGGACGTCATCGTCGGCTCGGTCAAAGTGGCCCAGCCGAACAGCGCCGTGAAGAAGGGCGAGGTCGTCCGGGCCGTCGTAGTGCGCACGAGCGCGGTCACGAAGCGTCCGGACGGTTCGACGATCCGTTTCGACGACAACGCCGCGGTGATACTCGGGGCTGCTGAGGCCCCGCGCGGCACGCGGATATTCGGGCCGGTGGCCCGCGAACTGCGAGAGCGAAACTTCATGCGCATCGTGTCGCTCGCGCCGGAGGTGCTGTAATGACAGCGCGCCTGCAACGCGACGACGAAGTGATGGTGATCGCAGGGAAGGACAAGGGCCGGCGCGGCAAGGTGCAGCGCGTGATCCCGAAGAAGGGTGAAGCGCTCGTCGAGGGCCTCAACATGGTGAAGCGCCATCTCCGGGCGGGCGCAGCAGGCCTTAGGCAGGCCGGCATCATCGACAAGGAGATGCCGATCGACGTGTCGAAACTCATGCCTATCTGCCCGTCGTGCGACAAGCCGACGCGGGTGGCGATAAAGGTGCTGGAGGACGGCCAGAAGGCCCGCATGTGCAAGCGATGCCAGGGGATGTTCAGTTGACCACAGACGCTGAGAAGAACGGGCAAGCGGAACAGCCGCCGGTCGAAGAGAAGCCGCAGCGACCGGCGCGGTCGCGCTCGAGAGCAAGCGGAAGCTCCGCCCCGCGGACGCGTCAGCGGCGAGCGGCGGCCGCTCCGGCGGAAGAGCAGGCGGCGGAGCCTGCCGCAAAGCCGGCGCCGCGCCTCATGGTCCGCTACCGGGAGCAAATCCGCGACCAACTCATTCGGGAGTTCGGGTACGCGAGCCCGATGCAGGCGCCTCGCCTGGTGAAGGTTGTCGTCAACGTCGGACTCGGCGAGGCGCTGACGAACAGCCGCGCGATGGAGACCACGCCCGGCCACGTCGCGGCGATCACGGGCCAGAAGCCCGTCGTCACCAAGGCGCGCCGGTCGGTCGCCGGGTTCAAGGTCCGCGAGGGGCAGTCGATCGGCGTGTTGGTTACCCTCCGCGGTCGCCGGATGTACGAGTTCCTCGACCGGATGATTTCGACGGCGCTTCCCCGCATCCGCGACTTTCGGGGCGTGCCCCGTAAGTCGTTCGACGGACGCGGAAACTACTCGCTGGGGTTCCGGGAGCAAATCGTGTTCCCGGAGGTCGACTACGGCAGCGTGGACCGCGTGCGCGGGTTCCAGGTGGTGATAACGACGAGCGCGGAGACGGACGCCGAAGGCTACCGGCTGCTCGAGCTGTGCGGGATGCCGTTCGCGCGGGTGCAAACGAACTAGGACAGGGGTTGCAAGGTGGCGAAGAAGAGCAAACTGGCGAAGTGGAAGCGGACGCCGCCGTACCGGGTCCGGCAGATGAACCGCTGCAATCGCTGCGGCAGGCCGCGGGCCTACATCCGGTTCGTGGGGCTCTGCCGGGTCTGTTTCCGCCAGATGGCGCTGTCCGGCCAGTTGCCGGGCATGCGGAAGGCCAGTTGGTAGAGGGCGCGCTATGACGATGACGGACCCGATAGCGGACATGCTGACGCGGATTCGGAACGCGCAGATGGTGCGCCACGCCGGCGTCGATCTGCCGTCCTCGAAGGTGAAGGCGGCGATAGCCGAGATACTGAAGCAAGAGGGCTACATCGCCGACTACACCGTTTCGAAGCAGAAGCCGCAGAACCAATTGAACCTGCAACTGCGCTACACGCAGACCCAGGAGCCGGTCATCGCCGGCCTGAAGCGGGTAAGCAAGCCGGGCTTGCGAGTGCACGTTGAGAAAAAGGAAGTCCCGCGCGCCTTCGGCGGCGTCGGCATCTCCATCATCTCCACGTCGCAAGGCATCATGACGGGCCGGGAAGCGTACCGCCGGGGAATCGGCGGCGAGCTGATGGCCTACGTGTGGTAGGAGCGAACCGTGTCGCGAGTTGGTAGAAAGCCAGTCCCGATTCCCGGCGGCGTCTCGGTGGAGATCGCCCCGGGCGAAGTGGTGGTGAAGGGCGCCAAGGGCGAACTGCGCCAGCCCGTGGCGGACGACATCATCGTGCGCGAAGAGAACGGCTCCATCGTCGTCGAGCGTTCATCCGATCACCGGACGCAACGCTCTCTGCACGGGTTGACCCGCGCGCTCATCGCCAACATGGTGACGGGCGTGAGCGAGGGCTTCACGCGGAGCCTGGAGCTGGCGGGCTACCGGGTGCAGGCGCAGGGCCGGGGACTGAACCTGCAACTGGGGTTCAGCCATCCGGTGATTGTCGAGCCGATGGACGGCGTAGAGTTCGAGGTTGAAGGAAACAACCGCATCCACATTCGCGGAACGGACAAGCAGCTCGTGGGCGAGCAGGCTGCGCGCATCCGGCGGCTGCGTCCGCCCGACGCGTACAAGGGCAAGGGCGTGCGCTACCTCGGGGAGAAGGTGCGCTTGAAGCCGGGCAAGTCGGCGGCGAAGAGGGCGTAGGAATGGCGAAAGCGAAGACAAACAGGTCGGCGCGGATTCTCCGGCACAAGCGGCTGCGCCAGCGGCTGTCGGGGGCCGGCGAGCGTCCCCGGCTCAATGTATTCCGTAGCGCGCGCTTCACGTACGCGCAGGTGATCGACGACGAGAAGGGGCACACGTTGGCGGCGGCGAGTTCGCGGGAACTCCCCAAGGGAGTGAAGACGGACGCGGCGCGCGCAGTGGGCAAGTTGGTGGCCGAGCGGGCCAAGGCGAAGGGCGTTACGTCCGTCGTGTTCGACCGCGGCGGCTACCAGTATCACGGGCGCGTCAAGGCGCTGGCCGACGGCGCCCGGGAAGAGGGGCTCAAGTTCTAGGCAATGGTTACGACGAACCGGAGAGTAGAAGAGCCGTCCGATCTGCAGGAGAAGGTCGTCCAGATCCGCCGCGTGGCGAAGGTCGTCAAGGGCGGACGCAACCTCACCTTCAACGCGATGGTGGTGGTGGGCGACGGTGAAGGCAACGTGGGCGCGGGCCTCGGCAAGGGCAAGGCCGTGCCGGACGCGGTGCGCAAAGGCGCGACCATCGCCCGCAAGGGAATGCTCGCGGTGCAGTTGAACGGCTCGACAATACCGCACTCGGTCACGACGAAGTTCGGCGCCTCGAAGGTGCTCCTGCGGCCGGCGCAGCCCGGCGCGGGCATCAAGGCCGGCGGCGCCGTACGGGCCGTTATGGAGGCCGCGGGAGTGAAGGATGTCGTCGCCAAGGCGCTCGGCAGCCGGAACCCCATCAACGTCGTGAAAGCGACCATGCTGGGTCTGCAGATGCTCCAGGGGCAGGAACCGCTGGAGGAAGCCTCCGTCCGCAAGGCCGTGCTTCCGCCCGCGCCCGACCCGCGCACACCGCTGCGGCGCGAGACCAGCCCGCGGCGCGATCGAGACCGCGACGACCGGGAGCGGCGTGAGCCTCCTTCGTCGGCGCAGCCGCCGGCCCCTCCGCCCCCGGCTGAGGCGAGGACAGAGGCAGGGGACGGAGCGTAGAGATGACGAAGTTGCGCATCAAGCTGGTGCGGAGCCAGATAGGCTACGACCAGAGTCAACGGCGTACGGTGAAGGCGCTCGGCCTGAAGCGGTTGCAGCACGAGGTCGAGCACGAGGACACCCCGACGATACGGGGCATGGTGCACAAGGTGCGCCACCTCGTGAGCGTCAGCGCCGGAGAGGAGAGCTAGGCGATGCAGGCGCACACCGTACGATCGGCGCACGCTCGCCGCCCGCGCAAGCGCGTCGGGCGCGGCGACGGCTCCGGACGAGGCACGTATTCGGGCCGGGGAATGAAGGGCCAGAATTCCCGCTCCGGGGGAGGCGTGCGGCCCGGTTTCGAGGGCGGACAGAACCCGCTGATCAAGGGCCTGCCGATGCTTCGCGGCTTCAAGAACCCCTTCCGGGTCGAGAGCCAGGTCGTGAACCTGTCGCGGCTCGGTGCGCTCCCCGAGGACGTTACGGAGGTTACGCCTGCTGTCCTGAAGGCGCGCCGGATGGTGCGCAGCGCCGACAAGCCCGTGAAAGTGCTCGCCTACGGCGAGTTGTCGCGCGCGCTCACGATTTCGGGTATGCAGGTTTCGGCCGCGGCCAAGGCCAAGATCGAGGCCGCAGGCGGCGCGGTGACGGAGGGCTAGCCGGTGCGCGCAGGACAGGCGGCAACTCGCCAGCAGGCCGGTCGGCCTGCGCTCATACAGGCGATGATTGATGCGTTCAAGACGCCGGACCTGCGCGCCAAGATCCTCTTCGTTCTCGCCATGCTGGTGGTCTTCCGGTTCCTGGCGCACGTGCCGGTGCCGGGCGTGGACCGGTCGGCGCTCGGCGCCCTGTTCCAGAGCAACGCGCTCGTGCCGTTCTTCGACCTCTTCAGCGGAGGCGGCCTCCGCAACATGAGCATCGCGGCGCTCGGCGTCTTCCCTTACATCACGTCGTCCATCGTCATGCAGATTCTCACGCCGGTCCTTCCCCAGCTCCAGGCGCTCTCCAAAGAGGGTGACAGCGGGCGCCAGCGAATCAACCAGATTACGCATTACATCACCGTGCCTATCGCGTTCTTCTCAGGTTACGGGCAGTTGCTGCTCTTCTCCCGCGCGGGCGTGTTCACCTTTCCGGTGAGCTTCTTCGGCGACGGCTCGTTCGAAACCCTCACTATCGTGGTGAGCTTCGTCGGCGGCACGATGCTGCTGGTCTGGATGGGCGAACTCATCACCGAGCGAGGCATCGGCAACGGCATCTCGCTCATCATCTTCGCCGGCATCGTGTCCGGCCTGCCCTCGCTCATCGGGCAGGGGTTCCTCGCGCGCGACAACGCCACAGGGCTGCTGCTGCTGGCGGGCGCGGGGCTGGTGCTCGTCTACTTCATCGTAGTCTTCAACGAGGCGCAGCGGCGCATACCGGTGCAGTACGGACGCAGCGTGTTCCGGGGCGGACGAATGTACCGCCAAACAGGGGCCACACATCTGCCGCTGCGAGTGAACTCGGCGGGCATGATCCCGCTCATCTTCGCCTTCAGCATCATGGTGCTCCCCGGCACGGTCGCCAACTTCCTCTACAACCCGTCGAGCACGAGCTTCTTCTCGAACATGGCCGGCTTCGTCGTTACGACGCTGTCGCCCACGTCGGTGTGGTACTGGGCGCTGGTGTTCGTGCTGGTGGTGATATTCACGTTCTTCTATACGCTGGTGGTGTTCCAGCAACAACAACTGGCGGAGAACCTGCAGAAGAACGGCGGGTTCGTCCCGGGCATTCGTCCCGGAGCGCCTACGCAGCAGTACCTCAACCGGGTCATCCTGCGCATCACGTGGGGCGGCGCCCTCTTCCTGGGGGTGGTCGCCATCATGCCGTTCTTCTTCACCAGCGTCACCGGAGTGCAGGCGCTTACGCTGAGCAGCACCAGCCTGCTCATCATGGTGTCCGTCGCGCTCGATTTCATGCGGCAACTGGAAGCGCAGTTGCTGATGCGAAGTTACGAGGGGTTCATCCGATGAGCGCGCGCGTGGTGCTGCTCGGCCCTCCCGGCGCGGGGAAAGGCACCCAGGCGTCGCTCATCGCGCGCCGCAGGGGTGTCGCCCACATCGCCTCCGGCGACCTTTTCCGCAAACATCTGGGGGAGGGCACCAAGCTCGGCAAGCTCGCCAAGACGTACATGGACAAGGGTGAACTGGTGCCGGACGACGTTACGATACGCATGGCCCTCGAGCGCATGGCCGAGCCCGACGCCGGGCAGGGCTACGTGCTCGACGGCTTCCCCCGCACGATGGAACAGGCCCGCG
This sequence comes from Dehalococcoidia bacterium, assembly GCA_034421335.1. GTDB lineage: Bacteria > Chloroflexota > Dehalococcoidia > Lucifugimonadales > Australimonadaceae > S5-327. Next base: position 5,796 of record DAOUKL010000051.1, read on the forward strand.
CCCTCGACGCCGCGCTCGAGGTCAAGGGCGAGTCGATCGACGCCGCCCCGCTCATCGAAGTCGAGACAGAGGAGTTGGTGCGCCGCCTCGCGGGGCGCTGGATATGCAGGACGTGCCAGACGCCGTACCACGCAACGTCGAGCCCACCGAAATCAGAAGGCGTATGCGACGCGTGCGACGGCGAACTCTACCAGCGCGACGACGACAAGGCGGAGGTCGTGCGAGCGCGGTTGGAGACCTACGAGCGGCAAACGGCGCCGCTCATCGACTACTACGAGGCGCAGGGCAAGGTGACCCGCGTCAACGGCGAGCAGGCAGTGGAGCGCGTAACGGCGGAGCTCGAACGGGTCATCGGCGGCTAGCCGAGGGTTTCCGGCAGGCGCGGCAGCGAGTACAATAGGCGTTTATCAATGGAGACCACAACGCGAACGGCGCATCTGCGAAGGCTCGACAGCGTGTTGGGCGCGCAGCGCAGCGGCATAACGGTCAAGAGTTCAAGGGAGCTCGACCGCATGCACGAGGCCGGCCGCATCACCGGCGAAGTCCTCGTTGTGCTGCGGCGGTCCATCGCGCCGGGCATGACCACGCGGGAACTCGACGAAATCGCCGAACGCGAGATCCGCGCCCGCGGAGGCGTCCCCGCCTTCAAGGGCTACCGGGGATTCCCCGCCTCCCTGTGCGTCTCCATCAACGAGGAGATCGTCCACGGCATCCCCGGAGGACGCGTCATCCGCGACGGCGACGTTGTAGGCATGGACCTCGGGGCCATCGTCGACGGCCTGTACGGCGACTCCGCCGTCACAGTTGCCGTGGGCGAGGCGGACGAGGCGACCAGGCGACAGATGGAGACGGGACGCGCGGCGCTCTTCGCGGGCATCGCGCAGGCTCGCGCCGGCGCCCGCGTCGGCGACGTCTCGCACGCCGTCGAGGAGGAAGTGCTCCGCCGCGGCGGGTACGGCATCGTGCGCGAATACGTGGGGCACGGCATCGGCCGCAAGCTCCATGAGGAGCCCTCAGTGCCGAATTTCGGCCCCGGCGGTCGCGGCCCGCTGCTGAAGCCCGGAATGGCCATCGCCATCGAGCCGATGATCAACTTCGGCGGCGACGGAACGCGAGTGCTGGATGACGACTGGACTGTGGTTACGGCGGACGGATCGGTGTCGGTGCACTTCGAACACACGGTGATCATCACCGACGGCGAGCCTATCATCACGACGAAGGTCGATTAGGAGGGCGCTCCCGCGAAGCATGGCGAAAAAGGAATCGATAGAGGTCGAGGCCACGGTCGTCGAGGCGCTGCCCAACGCGACCTTCAGGGCGGAACTGGCGAACGGTCACGCAGTGCTCGCCCACGTGTCCGGCAAGATGCGGATGCACTTCATCCGCGTGCTGCCGGGCGACCGCGTGCTCGTGGAGCTGTCGCCCTACGACCTTACGCGCGGGCGCATCACGTACCGGTTCAAGTAAGAGAAGGAGCACGAGCGGTGAAGGTAACGGCATCGGTGAAGCCAAGGTGCGACAAGTGCCGAATGATACGGCGGGGACGCGTCATCCGCGTGCTCTGCTCCAACCCTCGGCACAAGCAGAAGCAGGGGTAAGAACTATGGCGCGCGTAGCAGGCGTAGACATTCCCGACAACAAGCGGATCGAGATTTCGCTGCGGAGCATCCACGGCGTGGGGGCCACCAGGGCTTCGCGCATCGCCGCCGAGGCGGGCATCGTCGGAAATCCCCGGGTGCGGGAGGTAGGCGACGAGGCCATGGCCCGCGTCCGCGAGATCATCGACCGGGATCACGAACACCCGGTGGAGGGAGATCTCCGCCGCCAGGTGAACGACAACATCCGCCGGCTCATCGACATCGGCGCCTACCGGGGCATCCGGCATCGCCGCGGGCTGCCCGTACATGGCCAGCGCACCAAGACGAACGCGCGCACCAAGCGCAGCGGCCGCAGGACCGTCGCCGGCAAGCGCCGCGTCATGAAGAAGTAGCAGCAGAAGCAAGGGGGATTTCTTGGCGAGGGCCAACAGAACCAGGACCCGAAGGCGGGAGCGAAAGTTCGTTCCGCGAGGCAAGGCGTTCATCAACGCCACCTTCAACAACACCATCGTTACGCTCACCGATCCGGCGGGCAACGTGGTGGCGTGGGGCGCAGCCGGCGGCGTGGGCTTCAAGGGCGCCCGCAAGAGCACCGCGTTCGCCGCTCAGCGCGTGTCGGAAACCGCCGCGCGAAAGGCGATGGAGCACGGCCTGCGTCAGGTGGAAGTCTACGTCAAGGGGCCCGGCGCCGGGCGCGAGTCCGCTATCCGGGCCCTGCAGGGCGTTGGGCTCACCGTGACGAGCATCCGCGACGTAACGCCGATTCCCCATAACGGGTGCCGCCCGCCCAAGCGGCGGCGCCAGTAGGACGATCCCCCATAGCAGCGCCGACCTTCCGGGCGGCGCCGCCAGCAACGACCCCCCACAACGGCGCAGACCTCCCGGGCGGCGCCAGTAGAGAGAGACGATGGCAAGATACACAGGACCCGTGTGCCGGCAATGCCGGCGAGCAGGCGAGAAGCTCTTCCTCAAGGGCGAGCGGTGCTTCACCCCCAAATGCGGCGTCGAGAAGCGGCGCAAGACCCCCGGCGAGCAGCAGCCGCGCCGCCGGCGAGCCTCCGAGTGGGCGCTCCAGTTGCGCGAGAAGCAGAAGGCCCGCCAGTCGTACGGCGTGTTGGAGCGCCAGTTCCGCACCTACTTCACCGACGCCCTGCGTTCCCAGGGCGCAACGGGCGACAACCTGCTGCAGCTGCTCGAACGCCGCCTCGACAACGTCGTCTACCGGCTCGGCTTCGGCGACTCCCGCGCGCAGGCCCGCCAGCGCGTCCTCCACGGCCACTTCCGCGTCAACGGCCGCCGCGTCAACATCCCCTCGTACCGGGTCCGGCCCGGCGAGGTCGTCTCGTGGAAGCCCGCAAGCAAGGAGCGCAAGTTCGTCCAGGACGCCCTCCGCACCGTCGGGCAACGTCTGCTGCCCGAGTGGCTGTCGCTCGACAAGGCGGAGATGACGGCGACGGTTGAGCGGCTGCCCGAACCCTCGGAGATCGACGCCAGGGTCGACACCCGCATGGTGGTGGAGTACTACTCGCGCTAGAGCCGGCCTGCCCACGCCCGGGCGGCCGTTCACGAAGGACGTATCAGAAGATGTTGGAACTTGAATTCGGCGAGTCCTATGACCCCATGCTCGACAGGTCTCAGGCCCCGCGCCCGGCGGTGTCCGTCGTCAGGGCGACGGACACCTACGGGGAGTTTGTAGTCGAGCCTCTGCCGCGCGGCTACGGCATGACGCTGGGGAACCCCCTCCGAAGGGTGCTGCTCAGCTCCATCAACGGCATCGCTATCAACTGGGTGCGCATCGAGGGCATCCATCACGAGTACTCGACGGTCCCCAACGTGAAGGAAGACGTCGTCGACATCCTCCTCAATGTCAAATCCATCTACCTCCGCTCCGGCTCGAACCGGCCCGGCAAGCTCCGGCTTGAGGTCGAAGGCCCGGGCGAAGTCTCCGCCGGGGACATCATGACCTCCTCCGACTTCGAGGTCGTCAACCCCGAACTGCACATCGCCACTCTCGACGGCGAAGGCTCCCGGCTCGTCATGGAGATGAACGTCGAGCAGGGCAAGGGATACGAACCCGCCGCCTCGACCGATGGCCTGCCCATCGGCGTCCTGCCCGTCGACGCCGTCTATACGCCCGTCCGCAAGGTGAACTACACAGTCGAGCGCACCCGCGTCGGTCAGTACACCGACTACGAGCGGTTGCACCTCCAGGTGTGGACGAACGGGGCGACCTCGCCAGCGGCGGCGCTGCGTCAGGCCGGGCGTGAACTGTTCGAGTACTTCTTCCAGTTCTCCGGCGTGTCCGAGGATGACGCGGTCGGGAGCGTACGTCCGTCGTGGGCCGCCGCCATCCCCGCCGCTCAGTACAACATGCCCGTCGAAAGCCTGAAACTGTCCCAGCGCACCCTCAACTGCCTCAAGCGCGCCTCGCTCCACAAGGTCGGTGAAGTGCTCGAGAAAGACCGCAGCCAACTCCTGCGGATCCGCAACTTCGGCGAGAAGTCCCTCGACGAACTCGACGAGCGCCTGCGGGAAATCGGCATCATCCACCCGGACCTGATGAGCGACGCCGAGGCGGTCGTCGGCGCGCCTGCCGGCGACCGCGGCGAGGAGTAACCCATGCGACACCGCGTGAGAGGCCGGTCGTTCGGCCGCTACGGCGAACACCGTCAGATGATGCTCAACAACCTCGTGGCGCAGTTGCTGCGCCACGAACGGATAACGACAACCGAGGCGAAGGCCCGCGAGGCGCGGCCCATCGCCGAAAAGGTCATCAGCAAAGGGCGGCAACCAACGCTCCACAACCGCCGGCTCGCGCTCGCCGCTCTGCCCGACAAGCACGCGGTGGAGAAGCTCTTCGACGAGATCGGCCCCCGCTACGCCGACCGGCCGGGAGGCTACACCCGCATCGTGAAGCTCATGCCGCGCAAGGGCGACTCCGCCCCCATGGCGCTCCTGGAACTCGTGTAGGAGACCGTGACCAGGCGGATCGCGCTCGTTATCGAATACGAGGGGACCGGCTTCGCCGGGTTTCAACGCCAGGCGAACGCCCCCTCCATACAGGAGGAACTTGAAAACGCAATAGAGTCGCTCACCACGCGCAGGCCAACCGTCCGGGGCGCAGGCCGCACCGACGCCGGCGTGCACGCGCTCGGACAGGTGACGGCGTTCGACACCGAGACCGCCCTCCCCATCGAGCGTATGGCGCCAGGCCTTAACCACTACCTTGGCGAGCAGATCGCGGTGCGCGCGGCCTACGAGGCGGACCCGGCCTTCGACCCACGGCGCGACGCCCTTGCCCGCGTGTACCGCTATCGCATCCTCGAGAGCAGGCAGCCCTCGCCTATGCGGAGAAGGTTTATTCACCGCATAGCCCGCGCCCTCGACGTGGAGTCGATGAACGCCGCGGCGGCGAGCCTGATCGGCGAGCGCGACTTCCGGGCCTTCAGCGGCTCTCAGCCGCCCGGCAAGTCCTACGTCCGGCGCATGGCGAGGGCCGAGGCGTGGCGGGATGGCGACGAGGTCGCCGTGGAGTTCGAGGCGAACGCGTTCCTCCCCCAGCAGGTCAGGCGCATGACGGCCGCGCTGGCGAAGGTGGGCCTTGGCGAGACGACGATAGAAGATTTCGAGCAGATGCTTGCGAGCGGGACTCAGGGCGCGGCGGAGACGGTCTTTCCGGCCCAGGGGCTCACGCTCCGGGAAGTGAGATACGCGGGATTCCCGCCGGAGAACGATGGAACTGCAACGGATAACCAAACACACCAAACCGGCTGACCGCGCCGAAAAGTGGCACGTGGTCGACGCCGAGGGCGAGCGGCTTGGCCGCCTGGCGACGAAGGTTGCGGGCCTGCTGCAGGGCAAGCACCGCCCCGACTACAGCCGTCACCAGTTGAACGACGACTTCGTCATCGTCGTCAATGCCTCCAAGGTCGGCGCGTCCGGCAACAAGATGGCGCAGAAGGTCTACTACCGGCACTCCGGCTACCTCGGCAGCCTGCGCACGCGCACGCTCGAGGAGATGCTGGGGCGTTTCCCCGAGCGGGTCATCGAGCTCGCGGTGAAGGGCATGCTGCCGCGCAACCGGCTTGGCCGCAAGATGCTCCGCCGCCTGAAGGTGTACGCCGGCGCCACCCACCCCCACGAGGCGCAAGTCCGCATGGGGATGGGGAAGCGCCGTGACGCAGCCGTCGTCACGGCCCGCCCCACAGCCTCCCCGGAGGCGCCGGTCGAGGAGCCCGCAGCCGAGCCTCAGCCCATCGTCGAAGAAACCGCCGCCACAGGGGCAGCGGCCACCGAGGCGATGGCGGGCGAGCCCGGCGTCGAAGAGGCAGCCCTCGAAGAAACCACAGCAGAAACCGTCGAAGAAGAGACTGTCGCCGAAGAGGTGGCGGAAGACGAGCCTGCTGCGGAGGAGCCTGCTGAAGAAGCAGCCGAGGCCGCGACAGACGAGCCTGCCGCAGAGGCGCCCGTCGAAGAAGCAGCAGACAGCGAGGAGTCCGAGTCCGTTGAGAAGCCTGAGCGCGAGGGAGAGAGCAACTAGATGACGACGCAGCAGAGCTACTACTACGGCACGGGCAAGCGGAAGGCCGCCATCGCGAGGGTGCGCCTCTACCTCGGCGGCAGCGGCGCCATGGTCATCAATGGCAAGCCCCTCGAAGAGGCGCTGCCGTGGATCGACTGGCAGAAGCGGGCGTCGCAGCCATTCGACATGATTCCCGCGGCGGCCAACCGGTTCAACGTCGTCGCCAAGATCGAGGGCGGCGGCATCTCGGCGTGGGCCGACGCGCTGCGGCACGGCATCGCGCGGGCCCTGCTCGTAGCCGACCCCAATCTCAAGGGCGAGCTGCGCAAACACGGCTTCCTCACACGGGACTCCCGCATCAAGGAAAGCAAGAAGTACGGACTCAAGCGCGCCCGCCGCGCCCCGCAGTACACCAAGCGGTAGGGAGCGCCGGCCCCGCCCTACCCTCCCTCCGACTCCTGCGGAGAGGGACTGTTCGCCCGTCTACACCCCGGCCAGGGCGCGCAACTCCGCCAGCATTTCGCGGACTCGCTGAGGGCTGTCGCCCTCGGCATAGATGCGCAGCAGCGGCTCCGTGCCCGAGGGCCGTATGAGCCCCCAGAACCCGTGCTCCAGCACGTAACGCGCCCCGTCCGCCGTGTCCGTGCTTTCCACTCGCAGACCCGCGATAGCGCCGGGCGGACGCGCCGCCAGGGCGGCGGCGTCAGGCTTCGGAGCGTCCGGCGCGAGGTCGACGTCGAGGCGGTTGTAGGCGTGCTCGCCGACCTTCTCGTGCAGAAGTTTGACCAACTCCGACGCGCGTTTGCCGGTCTTCACCATGAGGTCGATGAAGAGCAGCCCGCTCAGGATGCCGTCGCGCTCGGGGATGTTGCCGCGGAAGGCGTAGCCCCCGCTCTCCTCGCCCGCGGCCACGGCGTCGGTCTCCATCATCACCGGGCCGACGAACTTGAAGCCGACCGGCGTGACGCGCACGGGCTGACCGTATAGCGCGGCCAGCTTGTCGACCATCGCGCTCTGCGTCAGCGACCGCACGACGGCGCCGCGCAGCCCCCGGTTCTCCAGTTGGTGCAGGCACAGCAGCGAAAATGTCGAGAGCGTGTCGATGAACGCCCCGTTCTCGTCGAGCACTCCTAGACGGTCGGCATCGCCGTCGTTGGCGACCACCACGTCGAAACGCCCTTGGCGGGCGGCCTCGATGCTCGGGCCGAGGTTGGGCTGTATCGGCTCCGGCTGACGCATGCCGGGGAACTGGGGATTGCGCTCCGCCCGCAGTTCCTCAACCGTCGTCCTCCCTCCGTCGAGCGCGGCGGGGAAGTAGCCGGCGCCAGCGCCGTGCATCGCGTCGACTCCCACTCGAAGCCCGGAAGAGCGGATCGCGTCGAGGTCGACCGCATTGCCGAGGTTCGCGAGGTACGGCGACGCCATGTCGACTGTCTCGATTGCCTCGACGCCGGATGCGCCGCCCGGATCATCAACGCCGCCTGCGTCGAGCAGCGCGTCGATGCGCGCCTCGACCTCCGCCACAATCTCCGGCGACGCGCTGCCGCCGTAGTCGGGCTTGTACTTGAAGCCGTTCCACAGGCCGGAGTTGTGGCTCGCCGTGATGACGACTCCGCCGCCCGCCTTGCGGTGCAGAATGTTATAGCTCACCGCCGGCGTGGGCGTGATGCGGTCCGCGAGATGGACGCGCACGCCGGCTGCGGCTGCGACGCGGGCGGTCTCGGCGGCGAACTCGGGAGAACCGAAACGGGAGTCGTAGCCCACGGCGAGGCCGCGCTCGGCGAGGCCCTGTTCCTTCAGGTAGCCGGCGACGGCGGCCGCGCAGACGCGGACGTTATCGAACGTGTAGTCGCGCGCGATGAGCGCCCGCCAGCCGTCGGTCCCGAACCGGATGAGAGGCGTTGTCGCCATCGCGGCTCCCGCTAGAGGCCGGCGTCGGCGCGGAGCGCGTCGGCCCGGTCGGTGCGCTCCCACGGCAGGTCGACGTCGGTGCGTCCGAAGTGGCCGTAGGAGGCGGTCTGGCTATAGATGGGGCGGCGGAGGTCGAGCGCGTTGATGATGGCGCGGGGCCGGAGGTCGAAGTGCTTCCTCACAAGCTCCCGAATGCGCTCGGTGTCCACCTTGCCGGTGCCGAACGTCTCGATGTCGAGGCTCGTGGGCTGCGCGACGCCAATGGCGTAGGAGATCTGCACTTCGCAGCGGTCGGCAAGCCCAGCGGCGACGATGTTCTTGGCGACCCAGCGGGCGGCGTACGCGGCGGAGCGGTCCACCTTCGTGGGGTCCTTCCCGGAGAAAGCGCCGCCGCCGTGCCTCGCCGCCCCCCCGTATGTGTCCACGATAATCTTGCGTCCGGTCAGGCCGGCATCGCCGTGGGGGCCGCCGGTCACGAACCGACCGGATGGATTGACGAGAATGCGGGTGCTCTCGTCGATGAGTTCCGGGGGAACTACCGCGCCGATGATGTGCTCGCGGACGTCTTTGTCGATCTGCTCGTTCGGGACGTCGTCGCTGTGCTGGGTGCTGACGACGATGGTGTCGATGCGCTTGGGCTTGCCGTACTCGTACTCGACGGTCACCTGCGACTTGCCGTCCGGCTTGAGGAAGGAGACGGCGCCCTCGCGGCGGGCGGTGGTGAGCCGACGGGTAAGCTGGTGCGCAAGGGAGATGGGCAGCGGCATCAGTTCGGGAGTCTCGTTGCACGCGAAGCCGACCATCATCCCCTGGTCGCCGGCGCCGGTTTCCAGGTCTTCCGCGTTGCCGTTGTCGCCCCGGTCTTCGAGGGCGGTGTCGACCGCGGCCTTGATGTCGGGCGACTGCCCGTGAATGTGGTTGACGATTTCGCAGGTCTTGTAATCGATGCCGATGTCGGCGTTGTCGTAGCCGATGCGCTTGATCGTCTCCCGGACGATGGTCTCGTAGTTGACTTCCGCGGTGGTGGTGATCTCCCCGATGACGGCCACGAAGTTCGTGCCGGTGGCGGTCTCGCAGGCGACGCGCGCCTGCGTGTCCTGCTCGTAGATGGCGTCGAGTATGGCGTCGGACACCTGGTCGCAGAGCTTGTCCGGATGGCCTTCGGTGACGGACTCCGAGGTGAGAACGTACGAGGGGGAGGTTGCGAACGTGGTTCCGGTCTGTGTCATTCGGATATGTCCTCCGCGTGATCGAGCGGTAATCGAGCGGTCGCCTACGTGCCGGCTTCCCAGCCGGCCAGGTAAGCGGCCTGTTCCTCCGTGAGCGTGTCGGTGGCGAGGCCCATGGCCTGGAGTTTGAGCGCGGCGACCTGGCGGTCCAGCTCCGCCGGCACGTCGTACACGTCGATGGAGAGCTCCGAGGCGTGCTGGGCCATGTACTCCGCGCACAGCGCCTGGTTGGCGAAACTCATGTCCATCACCGCCGACGGATGCCCTTCGGCGGAGGCGAGGTTCACGAGCCGGCCTTCGGCCAGCAGGTTGATCTTGCGCCCGTCGCCCATCGTGTACTGGTCGACCATCGGACGCATGGTCGCCTTTCCCGACGCCGCGTCTTCGAGCGCCTCGATGTTGATCTCCACGTTGAAGTGGCCGCTGTTCGCCACCACCGCCCCGTCCTTCATCACCTGGAAGTGCTGCGCGTCGAGGGTATGCATTCCGCCGGTCACCGTGATGAAGATGTCGCCGACGCGCGCGGCGTCCTCCATCTTCATCACCTGGTGGCCGTCCATGGTGGCCTCGAGCGCGCGGATGGGGTCGATCTCGGTGACGATGACGTGCGCGCCCAAGCCGTGGGCGCGCATCGCAAGCCCTCTTCCGCACCAGCCGTAACCGGCGACGACGACGTTCTTGCCGGCGTAGAGCATGTTCGTCGCGCGCATGATGCCGTCGAGCGTGCTCTGTCCGGTGCCGTACCGGTTGTCGAACATATGCTTCGTGTCCGCTTCGTTCACGGCGATGATGGGGTAGCGCAGCTTGCCGGCCTTCGCCATGCTTCGCAGGCGGATGACGCCCGTGGTGGTCTCCTCCATCCCGCCGATGACCTTGTCGAGCAGCTCCTGCCGCCGCGTATGGAGCGTCGCCACCACGTCGGCCCCGTCGTCCATCGTCATGTGCGGGCCGGCCTCGATCGCGGAGAGGATGTGGCCGTAGTACGTGTCGTTGTCTTCGCCCTTGATGGCGTAGGTCGGCACGTCGTAGACGACCGCAAGCGCCGCGGCGACGGGGTCCTGCGTCGAGAGCGGGTTGCTCGCGCACAGGTGCACGTCGGCGCCCCCGGCCTTCAGCGCGCGAACGAGGTTCGCGGTCTCCGTCGTCACGTGGAGGCACGCCGACAGCGTGAGGCCTTTCAGCGGCTGCTCCGAGGCGAAACGCTCGCCGATGAGCTTGATGACCGGCATCTCGCGCGCCGCCCAGTCGATGAGCCGCACGCCCTCCTCCGCGAGGCCGGGGTCCTTGATGTCTCCGAGCTTTCCTTCAGGCTGCACGTTCTCTCCGTTCCAGGGCGCCTAGGCGCCGTACGTAGTGGGGAGCTGGGCCTCTATCCAAACGGGCGTGCCCTGCTCGATGTTGTAGAGCCGATCGGGGTCGAACCCCAGCGCCGAGGCCATCTCGGCGGCCAGGCCGGAGCGCACTCCAGCCGCGCAGATGAAGAGCAAGTCCCGGTCCTTCGGCAGTTTGCCCTCCGCTTCGGTAAGGATATCGTCGACGGGAATGTGGACCGCGTCGGCCGCATGGCCGGACTCCCACTCGTCGGGGCGGCGCACGTCGACGATCAGCGCGCCCTCCTCCTGCATCTCGCGCGCCTCCTGCACGGAAATCCTGCGGTAAGGCTCGCCGGGTTCCTGTCTGCCTCGCGCCATCGAACTTCCTCCTTCCCTGTCGTCCGTCTGTTCCTCAGTTCATGTAGCGGGAGATCACCGGCCCGAGCCGGTCGAGCGTCTCCCGCGGCACGCGCTCCCTCGGCGTAACGATTGCTGTGCTAAGCGCGTCGGCGCACGCGCAGGCCCGCTCGACGCTCAACGTGGGGACGAGCCGCCGCAGCGTCTCGCGCGACGTGTCGGCGTTGCGTTGCAGGTTCGCCACCACCACGTCCACCGTCACTTCCTCATGATGCGCATGCCAAACGTCGTAGTCGGTGGCGCACGCGAGCAGCGCGTAGCACATCTCCGCCTCGCGGGCGAGCTTCGCCTCCGGCAGCGCCGTCATTCCGATGAGGCTCGCGCCCCACGAACGGTACAAGAACGACTCCGCCTTGGTCGAGAAGGCCGGGCCCTCCATCACCACGAGCGCTCCCCCGCGGTGCACCGTCGCGCCGGCTGCGCTCGCGGCCGCAAGCAACTTTTCGCTCAGCGCCGGACAGAACGGGTCCGCGAACGCGACGTGCGCCGCCAGACCACGTCCGAAGAATGTGTTCTCGCGCAGCCGCGTCCGGTCGATCAACTGATCGGGGACAACGAGGTGGAGGGGAGCGATCTCCTCCTTGAGGCTGCCGACCGCGCTGACGGAAATGACGCGCTGGACGCCGAGTTGCTTCAGCGCGTGGATGTTCGCGCGCGCCGGTATCTCCGTGGGGAGAATCCGGTGCCCCCGCCCGTGGCGAGGCAGGAAGGCGACCGGCGTCCCCTCGATCTCGCCGATGGTTATGACGTCGCTCGGGTCGCCGAACGGCGTGCTCAACTCGACCTCTCGGCGGTTGTCGAGGGGCATGTCGTAGAGCCCGGTGCCGCCGATGACCCCGGTGGGGACGGGACCGGCGGAAGTCATGCGGCGCCCTCCGCCACCAGGCGCTGGATCGGCGCGCGCAGGGCCTGTTCGTACGGCGCGCGCACGACGCCCAGTTCGGTCACGACGGCGGAGACGAGCCGCGCCGGTGTAACGTCGAACGCGGGGTTGCGGACCCCGACGCCCTCGGCGGCGACGCGCCTGCCTGCGTAGCCAGTCACCTCGTCCGCCGGGCGCTCCTCTACCTTGATTCCGGCCCCGTCGGGGGCATCGAGGTCGATGGTCGAACGCGGAGCGGCGACGTAGAACGGGATATCGTGCTCCTTCGCGAGGACCGCCAGCATGTACGTGCCTATCTTGTTCGCCACGTCGCCGTTGGCGGCGATGCGGTCGGCGCCCACGACGACGGCGTCAATCTCGCCGTCCGCCATCAGGGCCGCCGCCGCGGAGTCGACGATGAGCGTCGCGGGGATGCCGAGTCGCGCCAGCTCCCACGTCGTCAGGCGCGCTCCCTGCAGCCACGGACGCGTCTCGGTGCAGAACACGTTGGGCCGCAGGCCCTGCTCCCACGCGGCGCGAATCACTCCCAGGGCGGTGCCGTAGCCGGCGGTAGCGAGCGACCCGGTATTGCAGTGCGTCAGCACGCCGGCGCCCTCCGGCAAGAGGGCGGCCCCGTTGGCCCCGATGGCGCGGTTCGTCGCGATGTCCTGCTCCCGCATCGCGTGAGCGAGCGCCAGCAGGCGTTCTCGCGCCTCATCGGGAGACCCACAAGCCCGGGCTTCGGCGAGGCACTGCCGCACGGCCCAGCCGAGGTTGACGGCGGTGGGCCGGGCGTCGGCGAGTTGCGCCGCGACGGGCGCCAGTCTATCGAGGAACGACGCCATGTCGGACGCGGCGATGCTCCGGGCGGCGACGGCCATGCCGTAGGCGGCGGCGATGCCGATGGCCGGCGCGCCGCGCACCTTCATACTGCGGATAGCCTCGACGACTGAGGACGCATCAGGGGCCTCCGTCCACTCGACCACGCCGGGAAGCTTGGCCTGGTCGAGCAGCACGAGGCCATTGTCCCTCCAGACGATGGGTTGGATATCGCCATGCGGCGCGCTGAATGGGGTCACGGGACTACGTCGCAGTCGGGCAGCGGTGATACGGGCCGACGGGCAGTGTACCACACCCGCCCTCACCCGCCCCTCTCACAGGAGTGGAGAGCCGCGTGTACGGCGGTGTATGGGAGCAGGCGAAGACGCCCTACGGCGAACCGCCCAATAGCCCGCCCTCGGCGGCGCCGAAAAGGGCGGCGAAATCGATGCCGCACTCCGACAACGCCTGCAGCAGCGCCAGCGCCGCGTCTGCGTCTTCCTCGGCGGCATCGGGGTCGACCACCGTCGCAAAGAGTTCCCCGACGTCCACGCGCTCGACTACGCAGATGATCTGGGCGATCGAGACGTCGAACAGCGGCTCGCCAATGATGTCTGCGACGGAGATGGCGGCGGCCTCCTCGTCGCTCAGGCAGTAGGCGAGGCCTATGGCGGGGCCTATCACTGCGCCGAGGTCGCCGCCGGACGGGTCCACGGCGCTCTCTCCCAACATGCCGAACTCTACCGAAGTGAATGTCTCACGCAAGCACGTCTCGCTCTCCTGGCTGAGCCCGTCGGCCTGCGCGTCGAGCTGGCCGATGATGACGTCGACGGCCGTCTCCTGCTCCAGGCAGTCGAGGGGGATGTCCGTCAGCGCCGCCTCGCCGCCAAACACCGGCTGGTCAAGGAGCGCTTCGTAGGCGTCGCCGCCGACCTGATCCCGTAGACAGCCGACTTCGGCGGGCGAGAGTCCGCCCACGAGGTCTCGCCAGACTACGCCGCTGACTCTCATGGCGGCGGTCGGCGTCGGCGTGGGAACCGGGGTGGGAGTGGCGGTTGGCGTCGGCGTGGGGGACGGCGTCGGGGTAGGCGTGGGCGTGGGACTGGCGCAGGCCGCCGCGAGCGCCAGCAAAGCCGCGCCCAAGACGACGAACGAGAGATGGGCAACGCGCATGAAGTTCTCCGTACTTGGATACGCCTTCCCGACAGAATCGCGGCCCCGCTACCCCCCGCAAAACAGCCCCGCCACTCTCCCCTCGGGGGATCGAGCGCGAAGGGTAGGGCTTTGCGAGGCCTCTATGGGAAGCCCCCGCCTCCCGCGACCCTCGCCAAGTCGATGCCGCACTCCGACAGCGCCTGGAACAGCGCTTGGGCCGCGTTCGGGTCCTGCGCGATTGTCCCCGCAAAGAACTCCGCCAGACCGGCGCGCTCGTCGACGCACACGATCTGGGCGACCGAGACGGCGAGAGAAGGATTGCCGGTGATGTCAGCGAGGAAGACCACGTTCGCCTCCTCGTCCGCCAGGCAGTGGGCGAGGGAGATGAGAGGACCAAGCGCCGCGGCGAGATCTTCGCTGAACCCGTCGGACGTGTCGGCCGCGTCTTGCAGCATGCCGAGATCGACCGATGCGAACCGCTCCCGCAGACACGCCTCGCTTCCCCCGCTCAGTCCGCCCGTTACAGCGTTGAGCCGACCGATGAGCGTCTCGATGATCGTCTCTTGCTCGAAGCACCTCAAGGGAAGGTCCATCACCAGCACGCCGCCGAACACCGGCTGATCGAGCAGCGACTCATAGGAGGCGCCGCCCATCTCGCCTCGCAGACACTCCACCTCGCCGGTCGAAAGCTCGCTGGCGATGTCCCGCCAGACCACGCCGACGGGCGGCGTCGGGACTGGAGTAGGGATGTCGGCCAAGTCTTCCAGCAGCCCCGGCAAGTCGATGCCGCACTCCGACAGCGCCTGGGACAGCGCCAGCGCCGCGCCCGGGTCCTGCCGTTCGGCGTCTAGTGCGCTCATCGCTGCGGAGATTTCCTCCGCGTCGTCGCGCTCGTAGATGCATCTGAACTGCGCGACCGAGATGTCGATTGCGTCGAACCCGGGATCGTCGACAACGTCAGCCAGGGATACGGCGGCGGCATCCTCGTCGCTCAGGCACAAGATGACGAGGCCGGGGACGAACAGAGCGCCAAAGTCTACGTCCGACAGGTCGCCAAGATCTCCGCCGAATTCGCCGAACAGGTCGGCGACGCTCCCCACCGGCACGCCGAGGTCGAGCTCGGCGTACATCTCGCGCAGGCACGTCTCGCCCTCGTGGCTCAGCCCGCCCGTTACGGCGTCGAGTTGGTCTATCAGCGCGTTGACGCCCGTCCCCGGCTCCATGGCGGCTGTCGGCGTGGGGGACGGAGTAGGCGTCGGTGTGGCTGTCGGCGCCGGAGTCGGCGTAGGAGTGGCGGTTGGCGTCGGCGTGGGGGACGGCGTCGGGGTAGGCATGGGCGTGGGCGTGGGGCTGGCGCAGGCCGCCGCGAGGACGCCGGCAAGCGCAGCCCCCGCGAGGAGCATGGGAAGTTTGCTCCCGAAGCGCACCGTCGTAGTCTTACCCGCCCGGACTCACCAACGGGATGCCGCAGGCGGTGAAAGCCCCTGAGATTTCCCCGAGCAGCCCGAGGGTTTCGCTGGTCGGGCCGGCGGGGTCCCCGAAGCCCGTCATGAAGGCGGCCAGTTTCTCGGAGCCCGCCTGCTCAACGAGACAAGTCAGCTGAGAATGCGGGAACATCGCCGTTCCCTCTTCGTCGAGGAGCCCCCCGGCGGTGTACTCCTCCTCGGTCAGGCAGACTACGGCGTCAAGGTACAGCGCAAGGTCGTCTGCGCCGGGCGCCTCGGTCGGTTGCGTGATGATGGTGGACTCGGAAGCGGCGTACACCTCGCGCACGCATGCTTCGCTCTCGTCGCTGAGGCCGCCCGTAAGGGCGCTCAGGAACCCGACGAACAGCGTGGCGGACGTCTGTCGCTCCAGGCACTCACCGGGCAGCGGAGGGGCTTCCATCGCTCCGAAGAGCGCCGCTCCCCGGTTCTCTTCGATGAACTGCTCTCCGACGCCCTCCATCACACACGAGCGTTCCGCGTCGGAGATGGAATCGACGAACTCCCCGATGGTCATGCCGAGCGGCGAATCGCCGCCGTCGGGCCCGGTCATGGCGGGCTCGGGCGTAGCCGTCGGCGCAGGAATCGGAGTCGGCGTGGCCGTGGGGACAGGCGTGGGCGTTGGCGTGGGAATTGGAGTCGGCGTAGCCGTCGGAGTTGGAGGCGGCGTCGGCGTGGGCGGCGCCGCCGTCGGGGTTGGGGTGGAACTGGCGCAGGCCGCCGCAAGCGCAACAAGGGCTGCGAGAGCGAAAGGGATGAGCGTCCGGCGCGTTGCGACAGGGAAAGTCATAGGGGCGCAACTCCGTGGAATAGTGGGGAATCTCCCGCGCTCCTCAGTGTAAGAGGGCGCCGGCGCAGCCTCAACGGACCTCGGCCGCGCGAATGGGGGAATACTGCGTGCGCCCCTGCTCCGCTACAATGCGCCCGTGCAGGTCACGGAACTCTCGCTGACCAACTTTCGCAGCTACCGCCAGCTCGACCTTCCCCTCGGACCGGGCCTGACGACCGTTGTCGGCGCCAACGCGCAGGGCAAGAGCAACCTGCTCGAAGCCCTCTACCTCCTCGCCATCGGCAAGTCGTACCGCGCTCCCGTCGAGCGTGACCTCGTCGCATGGGAAGCCGCCGACGCCGGCGCTTACGCCATCATCGCCGCCACTCTCCGGGGGCGCGAGGGCCCCGTCGAGGTGCGCGTCGGGCTCGACTGCTCCGGCGCAGGGGTTACGAAACGCGTCCGCATCAATGGCGTGCCGAGACGCCCGTCCGATCTCGTGGGCGTGCTGAGCGCCGTGCTCTTCTCCGCGGAGGACATCGACCTCGTGTTCGGGGCGCCCTCCGCGCGCCGCCGCTACCTCGACGTGCTGCTCTCCCAGGTGTCGCGCCACTACCTCCAGGCTCTCTCGCGCTACCAGCGCGTGCTCACACAGCGGAACGCTCTCCTGAAGGCGATGCGCGACGGGCGCGGCGGCGAGGACCAACTCCCCCTGTGGGACGACTCCCTCTCCACGGAGGGCGCCGTCGTGCTCGCCGAGAGGTGGGCGTCGATGGACAGCCTCTGCGCGCTCATCAGCGCGGCGTTCGGCCGCCTCTACGGCGACGGCCTCACCGTCGAGTACGCCCCAACGGCGCCCCGCGCCGAACCCGCCGCGCTCGCCGACGCCCTGCGGACAGCGCTGCGCGACTCGCGCCGACGGGAACGCGCCCTTGGCATGACCGTCGCCGGTCCCCATCGCGACGACCTGCGGCTGCTGCTCGGCGGCGTCGAACTCGCCCGCCACGCGTCGCGCGGGCAGGCGCGGCTCGTCGCCCTCGCGCTCCGGCTTGCCGAGGGCCGCCTGCTCGCCCAGCGCCGGGGAGAGCCCCCGCTCCTTCTGCTCGACGACGTGCTGTCGGAACTCGACGAGCGCCGTCGAACGCTCGTGCTTGAGGAGGCGCGCGCCTACCCCCAGGTCATCGTCACCTCGGCGGACGAGCGCGCGCTGCCCGCCAACCAGACCGCGGGGGCGCGCCGTCTCCGCGTCGCGGACGGCGCCGTCGTCGAGGAGGAGGCCGCCGCGTGAGCGAGCCCGCCATCGAAGTCGACGGCGCCCGCAAGCGCTTCGGCGCCGTTGAGGCGCTTCGCGGCGTCGACCTCCGTGTCGAGCGCGGCGAGGTGTTCGGATTCCTCGGCCCGAACGGCGCCGGCAAGACCACCGCCATCCGCATACTCATGGGGTTCGTCCGGCGCGACGCGGGCGAGGCCCGCGTGCTCGGCCTCGACGCCTGGCGCGACACGGTGGCCGTCAAGGGCCGCGTTGGCTTCCTGCCGGACGTCATAGCCTTCGGCGGAGGCTTCACCGGCCAGGCGTTCCTCGATTACACGGCGAGCCTGCGGGGGATGCGCGGCCAGTCCCGACGGCAGGCCGAGTTGCTGGACCGCCTGCAACTGTCGCGTTCGGCCCTGCAACGGAAAGTGCGCGGCTACTCGGCCGGCATGGCCAAGAAGCTCGCCCTTGTGCAGGCCATGCAGCACGATCCTGAACTGCTCATCATGGACGAACCCACCGAGGCGCTCGACCCCCTTATCCGCCAGGAGCTGTTCAGACTCATCCGCGAGACACGGCAGCGTGGCGCCTCCGTCTTCATGTCGTCGCACGTCCTGCCCGACGTCCAGGAGGTGTGCGAGCGCGTCGCGCTCATCCGCGCCGGACGCATCGTCGAGACCGGCACGGTCGACGCCCTCCGGCAGGGCAAGACGCGCACGATGACCGTCGAGTTCCGCACTCCGCCGCCGGACGGGTTCAGCGTCCCCGGCGTCGAGGTGCTCTCCCGCGAGGGCGCGCGCTGGCGCCTCGGCGTCTCCGGCGACGTGAACGACATCGTGCGCGAATTGGCAAGGCACGACCTCGCCGACCTGATCTACGAACGCATGGACCTCGACGAACTCTTCCTCCGCTACTACGAGGCCGACGAAAACGGCGAGGCGGATGGTGATGCGTAGCGTCTTCCGGCAGACCTTCCGCGCCTACCGCATCGGCCTGCTCGCCGTCGCGGTCGGCCTCTTCGCGGTCAGCATGGTCATCGTCTACACCTTTGAGGCGTTCGGGGGGCTGGAGGCGTTTGCGGAGTTGTTCGAACTGGTGCCGGCGCCCATCGCAGCGCTCTTTCGCGCTCAGGGCGGCTTCGCAACCACCGCCACGGGCTATATCGCCGCCGACTACCGGCACCCCTTTTACATCATCGCGGGGTTCGCCTACGCCATCGCCGTCGCCAGCGGCGCCTCCGCGCGCGAAGTCGAGCGCGGCACGGCGCTTATGCTGCTCGCCGCGCCCATCGCCCGGTGGCGCTACCTGCTGCCCCAGCTCGCCGTGCTCGTCGTCGGCACCGCCGTCGCCGTGTTCGCCACGTGGCTCGGAACGTTTGTCGGCGCGGTGCTCACCGGCATCGAGGAGGAGATCGACTACGGCCTGCTCGTGCTCGTGCAACTCAACATGTTCGCCCTGATTCTCGCCGCAGGCGCCGTAACCGCCCTCGTCTCAGCCGCCAGTTCCGACGGAGGCCAGGCCGTGGTGTGGGGCGCCGGCATCGCCACCGTCATGTATCTCCTCGACTTCCTCTCTCTCATCTGGGGTCCGGCGGAGCCCCTGGGCCCGCTGACTCTCTTCCACTACTACGACCCGCTCGGCGTCGTCCGCAACGGCGACGTCCCCTGGCGCGACCTCGCGGTGCTGTTCAGCGTGGCCGCCGCAGGCTTCGCCGCAGCCCTGGCGACCTTCCAGCGCCGCGACATCGCTCCCTAGCGTCTTCCTCTTGCCTGGAAGTGGGGTGGAGCCGGGCGGCGCCTGCCGTTGACCTCTCCCGCCGGCGGTGCTACATTCGATACGGGAGTTAGCACTTGAACCGTCCGACTGCTAAGACCGCAGCCGCTTCCGGCGCGGGCGCCGCGCCGGCGCCCGTTTCCGCGCTCAACGCCCGCCGTCAGGCCCTCCTCGAAATCATCGTCAGCGACTACATCGAGACCGCCGTGCCGGTGGCGTCACAGCAGCTCGCGCGCCGTTATGAACTCCGCATGAGCCCCGCCACCATCCGCAACGATATGGCCGAGCTCGAGGAGATGGGCTTCATCGCCCGTCCCCACACTTCCGCCGGAGGCGTGCCCTCCGACCCCGGCTATCGCTTCTACGTCGACCGCGCCACCCTCAACCCGCGGCTTCCCCGGCGCTTCCAGGAGCGCGTCCGCGCAGCTATCGAGCTCGACGAAGCCGACCCCGCCGCCTGGGCCCAGAGCGCCGCCCGCGTCCTCGCCGGCGCGGTGCAGAACCTCGCCGTCGCAACCACCATCAGACCGACCCTCGCCCGCGTAAAGCAGGTCCAGCTCGTCCATCTGCACGACCACGACGCCCTCCTCGTGATCGTCATGCCCGAGGCGCTCGTCCGCCAGCGCCTGGTTCACTTCGACGTCCCCGTCGACCAGGAAATGCTCACGCTCGCCGCCAACCGCATAAACCGCGACATCGAGGGCAAGAGCGCCATCGAGATCCGCGCCCTCCGCGACAACGGCGTCCTGAGCGACCCCATCAGCGAGGCCGTCGCCGCCGAGACCATCCGCGTCCTCTCCGACGCCGAGCGCGACGAGACCCACGAACGCTACACCACCGGCTTCAACCACATGCTCAACCAGCCGGAGTTCCAGCCAAGCCGCAGCGCCCAGGAGGCCGCCGAAGTCATCGACGACGACGCCCTCTCACGCGCCATGGCCGCGCCCGCCGAACCTTCCGAAGTCCGCGTCGTCATCGGCGAAGAGAACCAGGACGAGCGCGTCCGCCCCTTCAGTGTCGTCTACGCAGCCTACGGCGCCGCCGGCGGCGACCTCGGGGTCATCGGCGCCCTCGGCCCCACCCGCATGGACTACGCCAGGGCCATCTCAACCGTCCGCTACCTCGCAGCCTTCCTTTCCGAACTCCTCCAGGCGCTGGAAGAGACGCCCTCCGCTGCAAACCGCCGGCCATGACCACCAAGCGCGACTACTACGAAGTCCTCGAGGTGGGCAGGAACGCCACGGAGGAGGACATCCGCAAGGCCTTCCGCAAGAAGGCCATGGAGTTCCATCCCGACCGCAACAGGGCCGACGACGCCGCCGAGCGCTTCAAAGAGGTCAACGAGGCCTATCAGGCCCTGAGCGATCCGCAGCGCCGCGCGCAGTACGACCGCTTCGGACACGACGGCCTCCGCAACGGCCCCGGCCAGAACGCCGGCGGCTTCGACGGTTTCGAGTTCTTCGGCGGCTTCGGCGACATCTTCGAGTCCATCTTCGGCTCAGCCGCCGGCGCACGCTCCCGCGTCCGTAGGGGCCGCGACCTCAATGTCAACGTCGCCGTCTCGTTCGAGGAGGCCGCCTTTGGCCTCAACCGCCAGATCGAAATCGACCGCACCGAGAAGTGCCGCGCCTGCGACGGCTCGCGGTCGGCGCCCGGCAGCAACCCGGAAACTTGCGCCAACTGCGGCGGCGCCGGGCGCGTCCGCCGTTCGCAGCGTGGCTTCTTCGGCCAGTTCACCACCGAGGTCCCCTGCAACGTCTGCCGCGGGACCGGCGAAGAGATCAAGAACCCGTGCCCGTCCTGCAAGGGCGCGGGACGCGAGCGCATCAAGCGCCGCATCGACGTGACCATTCCCGCCGGCGTCTTCAGCGGCGCCCAGCTCAACCTGCGCGGACAGGGCGACGCCGGCGAATTCGGCGGCCTCCCCGGCGACCTCTATGTCGGCATCCGCGTCAAGCCCCATGAGTTCTTCGAACGCGAAGAGAACGACGTCCTGCTCACTCTGGTCGTCAACTTCCCCTCCGTCGCGCTTGGCGACGAGATCGAAGTCCCCACGCTCGACGGCCCCGCGACGGTCAAGGTCCCTGCCGGCGCCCAGTCCGGCGAGGTCATCAAGCTCAAGGGCAAGGGCGTTCCCCATCTCGGCCGACCCGAGCGCCGCGGCGACCAGCTCGTAACCCTCCGCGTAAAAACGCCCGCCAAGCTCTCCAAGCATCAGCGCGAACTCCTCGAACAACTCCGCGACGAACTCCGCGCCGGCTGATCCCTCGCCCTCAGGCGCTTCCGTCGTTCCCGCGGAACAGGATCTCGCAGTCCAAACCCTTGTCCTTCGCGTCCCCCTCACTGATGTGGGGCGGAGCTGATTTGACACCGCGACCCATTCTCACTATGGTTTCGCAGACCATGTTGGGAATAGGCGGCCTTCGCCGCCGCCGGACGAAGGGAGCAACGCAATGAAGATTCGAGCCGCGCTGGGCTTGCTGGCCTTGGCGATCACAGCTCTTACTCTCGCCGCGTGCGGCAGCGAAGACCCCACACCGACGCCGACCTCGCCACCGGCGGCCACGGCGACGCCGACCCCGCTGCCGGCGGCCACACCTACGCCCGTGCCACCCGGGGTAACCCCCGAGCCCACTCCCACCCCCGTGCCCGGCGTAACTCCCCCACCGGCGCCCACCGCAACTCCCACTCCGGCTCCGACGCCGACGCCCTCCGACCGCGACTTCGAAGCGTACTTCCGCAACAAGACCATCACCGTCGTCGTCGGCTTCTCGCCGGGCGGCGGCTATGACACCTTCTCCCGGCTCTTCGCCCGGTTCGCCGCCGACCACGTTCCCGGCGAACCGCGCTTCATCGTCCAGAACCTTCCCGGCGCCGGCGGCGAACGCGCGCTCGTCGAAGTGATGCGCAACGCGGCGCCTGACGGGCTCACGATGGTGGTCGTCCACCCGCGCTTCTTCAAGCGCGAACTCCTCGGCGTCGACGTGCCCCACTTCGACCTCGAGACCGCCATCTTGCTCGGCACGCCGAGCGCCGCGTCCACCACCGCCGCCACCTACATGAAGAAGAGCCGGCTCGACGAGTGGGGTGTCCCCCACACGTGGGCAGGCGCCTTGCAGCTCGCCGACATGCGCGGCTCGCCCATCACCGACGGCGGCACAGCCCCCGGCGACAGCGGCGGACTCCCCACCGCCTTCATGCAGGCCCTTGGCGAGAACGTGAGGATGGTCTTCGGTTACGGCGGCAGCGCCGAGATCGACGCCGCCTTCGACCGCGGCGAACTCGACGTCGGCGGCGGCTCCAAGGTAAAGGCCCTCTCCCTCTACCCCAACTGGATTGAAAACAAGGAGATCGTCCCCCTCTATCGCTACGGCGCTGACCCCGCGGACGACCCCGAATGGGTCGACTACGTGACGAACATACTCGGCGAGGAGATACCGCCGCACATCTTCGACATCTTCCCCACCACCGAGGGCCAAAGGGCGGTTTTCACGCTCACCGAAACCGTGAACGACGTGCTCAGCCGCGTCTTCACCCTGCCGCCGGGCGTTCCTGACGACATCGTCGCCTTCTGGCGCACGACGTTCAAGGACACCGTCGAGGACCCGGCGTTCGTCGAGGCCGCCGAATTGCTCGGACGACCCGTGCAGTACGGCAGCCCGGAGAGCATGGTGGAGAACCTCGACGCCGGCCGCGTCGCGCTCGAGGACCCCGACCTGCGCGAACTCTTCGCCACGATCGCAGGCGCCGCCGAATAGGCAAGACGCCGTACCGGCTCTCGCAACCAGCCCCTCCCCAATCCAGGGGGAGGGGCTTTGCGTTGGGCGGGAGTCCGCGTCCGACGGCTCGCGGCGGGGAGAACCGACGCCGCCGGCGGAGCGCCGCCGCGCCTGAGGGGATGCTACAATCGCCGGAGTCCCCTCGCGCTCGACGCGCCTTCTTGCGCGGCGGGCGCCCGAAAGCCCCGCTATGCCCATCAAAGAGCGATCGCCCGAGGAGCGCCGGCTCGAAGACCTGCGCTTCCGCATCCGACACTCCGCCGCCCACGTCATGGCGTCCGCCGTCCTCGAACTCTTCCCCGGGGCCAAGTTCGCCGTCGGTCCCCCCACCGACGACGGCTTCTACTACGACTTCTCCGTAGAGCGGCCCTTCACACCCGAAGACCTCGAGCGCATCGAGGCCCGGATGCGCGAAATGATCGAGCAGGACGCCCCATTCGAGCCGGCGGAACTTGCCCGTGAGGACGCCGAGACGCGGTTCGCCGAGCAGCCCTTCAAGCTCGAAATCATCGGCGCCATCCCTGAGGACGAGGCGATAACCACCTACACGCACGACAGCTTCGTCGACCTCTGCCGCGGCCCGCACGTCGAGTCGACCGGCAAGGTCGCCGCGTTCAAGCTCATGAGCGTCGCCGGCGCCTACTGGCGCGGGGACGAGCGGAACGAGATGCTCCAACGCATCTACGGCTCCGCATGGGAGTCGGAGGAGAAGCTGCAGGAACACCTCGCCCGTCTCGAAGAGGCCGCCCGCCGCGACCACCGGAAGCTCGGTCAGGAACTGGGGCTGTTCTTCTTCAATCCCATCGCTCCCGCCAGCCCCTTCTTCCTCCCCAGGGGCGCGACGCTGTACAACACGCTGGTCGCCTACGTCCGGGACCTCTACGAGCGCTACGGCTACCGCGAGGTCATCACCCCCCAGGTGTTCGACGCCGAACTGTGGAAGCGCTCCGGCCATTACGACCACTACAAGGAGAATATGTACTTCACGTACGTCGACGAGCGGGAGTTCGGCGTGAAGCCGATGAACTGTCCCGCCGCCGCCATGCTCTACGCCTCCGAGCTCCACTCATATCGCGATCTGCCCCTGCGCTACGCCGACTTCGGACGCCTCCACCGCTTCGAACGCTCAGGCGTAACGCACGGACTCACCCGCGTCCGCACCTTCTCGCAGGACGACGCCCACATCTTCTGCGCCCCCGAGCAGGTGGAGAGCGAGATCACCTGGTTCATCGAGATGGTGCAAGAGACGTACACGCTGTTCGGCTTCGACGACGTTCGCGTCGCGCTGTCGCTGCGCCCCGAAGACCGCATCGGCTCCGACGAGCTGTGGGACGAGGCCGAGGCCGCGCTTGCCGCCGCCCTGGACGCCCGCGGCATGGAGTACGAGCCGTTCCCCGGCGAGGCGCTTTCTACGGCCCCAAGATCGACTTCTTCGTCGCCGACGCCATCGGGCGCGAATGGCAGCTCGGCACCGTGCAACTCGACTACAACCTGCCTGAGCGGTTCGACCTGGAGTTCGTCGACGCCGAGGGCGTGCGCCGCCGCCCCGTCGTCATCCACCGCGCGATGCTCGGCAGCCTCGAGCGCTTCCTCGGCGTCGCCATCGAGCACTTCGGCGGCGCCTTCCCCGCGTGGCTCGCCCCCGTGCAAGCCGAGATTATCCCCATCGCCGACCGCCACGTCGAGTACGCGGAGAAGGTGCGGAACGAGCTCGAGGCCGCCGGCCTCCGCGTTCACGTCGACGACCGCCGCGAGCGGATGAACGCAAAGATCCGAGACGCCCAGCTCGCCAAGACTCCCTACATGCTCATCGTCGGCGACAAGGAAGCAGACGCCCATAGCGCCGCCGTGCGCCTCCGCTCCGGAGACGACCTCGGCCTCATCCCCATCGCCGAAGCAGCCGCCCGAATCGCCGGCGAGCGGCAGGGCTAAGTCCCCAATCCGACGAACAGTGAATAGCGGGGCTCGTCGCCCACGGGGGCGAGCAGGTGGCCCTCGCCCGTCACGTCCTCGAACAGGATGACGTCTCCCGCGCCGACAACGCGGCTTGCCCCGTCCGACAGCTCGACCTTCACTTGCCCGGACATGAAGATGACGAACCGGCGCTCCGGCGCGTTGTGCATCACGTCGGCGCTGCCGGCGGGTTGCGTGTTGAAGCCGACCTCGCGCGCGGGCTGGACCATCGCGCGGGGAAAGCGCCCGCCGAGGTTGGGATCGAACTCCAGCTCCACGTCCTCGAAGTGCGAGAGATTGTCGTCGCCTGTGTAAACGCGGGTAATCCGCATAGCCGCCTCCTAGTCTGGTTGGGCCCCTGCTCCGCTAACGATAGAATCCCCCCACCCGTAGGGCAATCGCCATGACCACCCTGCACCCATCAGGCCCCGTCGCCGTCATCGGCGCGACATCCTGGGGAACGACGCTCGCGCTCCTCATGGCGCGGCGCGGCATCGAAGTCCGGCTGCTCGCCCGCACCGAGGAGGAGGCGCGCGCAATCGACGACGCCCGCGAGCACAGCAAGCGCCTGCCCGGCTGCCGCTTCCCCGACGCGCTCCGCGCGACCGCCGACTGGGCGGGCAGCCTGAGCGGCGCCGCCGCCGTCCTCTTCGTCGTTCCCAGCCACACTATGCGCGAGAACGCACGCCGCGCCGCGCCCTGCATCGACAACGCGTCGCTCATCATCTCAGGCAGCAAGGGGCTCGAACGCGACACGTTCAAGCGAATGAGCGAGGCGCTCGCCGAGGAACTCCCGAGCGGCGGCGCCCGTCTCTGCGTCCTCTCCGGCCCCAACCTCGCCCGCGAGGTCGTGCGCGACATGCCCACCTCGTCGGTCATCGCCTCCGCCGACCCTCAGGCGGCGCAGGAGGCGCAGGCGCTCCTCAACTCCCCCACCTTCCGCGTCTACACCAACGCCGACGTCGTGGGGACGGAGATGGCCGGCGCGCTGAAGAACATCATCGCCATCGGCGCGGGGATCTGCGACGGCATGGGGCTCGGCGACAACGCAAAGGCGGCGTTCCTCACGCGAGGGCTTGCGGAGATAACCCGGCTCGGTGTCGCCGCCGGAGCGCAGCCGGCCACGTTCGCCGGCATCGCCGGCATCGGCGACCTCCTGGCGACGTGCTCCAGCGGCCTCAGCCGCAACCACCGCGTGGGCATGGCGCTGGCCGAGGGCGCGACGCTCAGCGCGGCTATCGCCGCCCTCGGCGGCGAGGTGGCCGAGGGCGTGACCACCACGCCCGCGGCGCTCGACATGGCCCGCGACCTCGGCGTCGAAATGCCCATCACCGAGATGACCGGCCACGTCCTCTTCGGCGGCGCCTCGCCCCGTGACGCCGTCTACGCCCTCATGGCCCGCGCCCCCCGCTCCGAGTAGCGCGCGCCAACCTCAGGCCCGCTCCGTGCTCCGCCCGGAGCGGAATGGCGCCCATGGCGGCCTCCCGCGTCATTCGGGGAAGGCTCACCGTCAGGCGTGTGGGCGGGCCGGTTTTCCGTGAAACGGGGCCATTTGGGGCCATTTAGGGTCATTTACTCGTGGAATCGGCTGCGGTCGCCGCCCCGTTTCGGCCCCCTCTCTCGGGGAGAGGGGGTCATCAGGTCCGCCATCCATGATAGGCGACGCGTGAGCCCTACGGTAAGGGCCAGATGTCGCAGTGGCCTCATCCCTCTCCCCGGCCCTCCCCCCTCGGGGAGTCCGATTTCTCCCCCTGAGGGGGAGATGCCCGAAGGGCAGAGAGGGCGGGGCGCGCCGCCTGCAGCCGTGATCCTCTCCCCCGACCTCCGCCGCCCTCTCCCCTGCCCCTCCCCCTCGGGGGGAGGGGGTCCGATTTCTCCCTGCATAACCCGTCCATGTCATTCTGAGCGGAGCGGAGTGAAGAATCTGAACTCGCAGCCTCCGGACAACGCGTCCGCAGGCGAGAGCCCGAGGTTTTTCGCTGCGCTCAGCGACAGGCAAGGGGGACGCCCTCGCGGGAATGATGGAGGGCGTGCTGACGCGCAAACCCTCTCCCCAACCCTCCCCCGTCTTCGGGGGAGGGGGCCGGATGGATTCCCGCCTTCGCGGGAATGACGGGGACGCCGCCCTCTCCGCCCCCTTCGAGGCCTCTCCCCGCCGCTTCGCGGCGACCCTCCCCACTCCTGTGGGGAGGGTGGGACGCCCTACGTGTCCAGCAGCGTCGGGGCGAAGAGTTCCTCGATCGTCACCACGCGCGGGGTGAGGCCCTGCTCGGTCGAGTACACCAGCGCGGTCTCCAGCGTATGGCGGTTGGCGGCGACGCCGTAGGGGAAGAGGTCCGCCGCCATCGCCTTGCGCGCGCCGGACGGCAGCAGTCCGGCCTCGATGTACGGCTGCGCCAACTCGGCGGCGCGCGTAGCTGCCACGCCCTTCGCCTTCTCGAACGCGTCGAGCAGGTTCCGCGCCGCCCACGGGTGCTCCTCGTACAGTGACCGCCGCATGATGACCACGTGGTTGATGGGGTACACGCCCGTCTTGGCGTAGTAGCGGGCGGACTCCGCCAGCGGATCGGGAAAGAGGGTGCGCACCTGCTCGTGGGCGCGCAGGTCGAGCGTGCTGCGATTGATGCCCGAACCAGTGAAGTACACGTACACGGCGTCCAGGCTGCCCTCGGCCATCATCGAGCCGAGGTTCTGCGTCGCGGGGTCCATATAGTGGAGCGTAACGCCGGGCGGCGGCGTGAAGCCGGTGGCGCCGCCGTGGCTCAGTTCGGGCGTGCGCTCCATCCACCACTCGACGTCGCTGTCCGCGACGCCGTACTCGTGCTGAAAGAAGCCGCGCGCCCACAGCGCGGCGGTCTGCTGGTACTCGTTCACGCCGACGCGCTTGCCCTTCAGGTCGGACGGCGAGTCGATGCCGGCGTCGGTCCGCACGAGCGCGCCGGTCCCGAAGAACGAGCGCGTCGAGAATATCGGCAGCGCCATCCAGTCGCGGTTCCCCTGCGCCGTGATGATCGCCAGCGACGACAACGACATCTCGGAAACGTCGAACTCCTGGTGCATGAGCTGGCGGTGGAACGTCTCCGGCGGCGGCGACGCGGTGGGGATGAGTTCGATCCCTTCCGGCTGCACCGTCCCGTTCATCACGGGAAGGCTGCGGGGATTGGGCGCGAACGCGATGCTGAACGCCGGCTTCCGCACCATGCGTACCTCCTTGGGGAGTCGTGGGAGTTGCGGGAGTAGTCTACTCCGAGACGGCGCACACGAACGCCAGCCAATCGTCGTCGCGGCGCTCCTCGAGGAAGGCGAGCCCCGCCAACTCGAAGGCGTCGACCACCTGCTGGCGGCGCTCCTGCAGGACGCCTGCGGCCACGAGGCGCGCGTCCGGCTTCATGGCGCGGCGCAACTCGACCGCCAGGTTCGCAAGCGCCACCGAGTTGATGTTCGCCAGCACGAGGTCGGCCCAGCCGGGCGGAACGTGCTCGTTCGGCAGCGACCCCGCGTAGAACCGCACACGTCCCGACACTCTGTTCGAGCGCAGGTTCACGCGTCCCGCCTTGAGCGCGACCGGGTCTATCTCGACGCCGACCACCTTGGCGGCGCCGAGCTTGGCGGCGCCGATGCTCAGGATGCCGGAGCCGGCGCCCACGTCGAGCACCGCGGCGCCCGGCCTCACCAGGCGCTCCATGAACTCCAGCGTCCGGTGCGTCGTCGGATGATGCCCGGTGCCGAACGCGAGCCCCGGGTCGATCTCGATGACCACGTCGCCGGGGACGGCCTCCTGGGGACGCCACGGAGGCTGCACGAGCAGGCGCCGCCCCACGCGAAGCGGTGTGAAGTGCGCCTTCCACGCCTCCTCCCACTCGCGCTCGGCGATCTCGCGCTCCTCCAGTTCGCCGAGTTCGGTGAGCTTGCGGACGAGCTGAAGTCCGATGTGCGCCATCTCGCGGTTGCTGCGCCAGGCCGGCGTCTGCGGCATGTACGTGCGGATGACCGCGCTCTGCCGCTCTGGCGGCGACTCTCCGTCATCGGGGTTCCATCCGCCCGCCTCCTCGATGGCGACGCCGCCCTTCCCATACCGACGGAACAGCTCGGCGACGGGCTCGACGAACTCGAACGGGACTTCGATCTTCAGTTCCAGCCACAGGGAGTTGGCCATAGGTGGAGGTTGCGAGCGCACAGGGCTGCGGAGCGCCCATGCGAGCGTTCACGGTAGCGCAAGCGGCTCCGAGCGGCAACCCGCGCAGCCCTCTCCGCCTGTGGCGGCCCCCCAGGGGGGAGGGGGCAATCCGTCTCCCCTTGAGGAGTCTGTCCATGTCATTCTGAACATAGCGCAGCGGAGTGAAGAATCTAAACTCGCCGCCTCTGGACGACGCCTCTGCAGGCAAGAGCCCGAGATTCTTCGCTGCGCTCAGAATGACAGAGACGAGCGCGCTCGGAGGCTATGCAAAGGTCTCCCCCTGAGGGGGAGGCGCCGCAGGCAGAGAGGGCTGCGCCTCCGCAGTGGTAGAATATCCCCATCGCCGACACGCATGACCGGCGCAGGGAGGTCCGAGGCGATGAAAGCCGTCTACGACGAGGCAGCCCAGCTCGCGAAAGACAACCAGGACTTCGTGGTGGCGACCGTCGTGCACACGCAGGGCTCGACGCCCCAGAAGCCAGGCGCCGCCCTGCTGGTGAGGCGCGACGGCTCGACCGTCGGGACCCTCGGCGGCGGCTGCGTCGAGGGCGACATCTGGTTCGCCGCCAAGGAAGCGCTCCGCGAGGGAACCGGCCCCTTCTCCAAGCGCTACTACCTCAACGAGGACATCGCCGCCCGCGACGGCCTCGTCTGCGGCGGGACCATGTACTTCTACATCGAGCCCGTCATCCGCGCGCCCGGGTTCTACGACCTCGCCCGGGACATCGCCGACGCCTACGCCGGCGGGGCCAACCTCTCCGCCGCAACCCTCGTCGCGAGCGACCGGCTCGAGGTCGGCGCCCGGATCGTCGTGCGCGCCGACGGCGCCTCGGAAGGGACGCTCGGCGACGCCGCGCTCGACGCTGAGGCGATCGAGACCGCCAAGGCGGCGATGCCGATGGGCAAGACCGCCCGCATCCGCACGGAGCAGGGAGACGAGGTGTTCGTGGAGGGCTACACCGCGCCCGCCCTCGTCGTGCTCATCGGCGGCGGCCATGTCAACCTCCAGGTCGCCCGCATCGCCCACATCATGGGCTTTCGCGTCATGGTGACCGACGACCGGCGCGAGTTCGCCAACCTCGAGCGCTTCCCCTTCGCCGAAGCCGTCAGCGTCGACTCCTACGACAAGGGCGTCGGCGCCTTCCCCGTCACCCCCAACACGGCCATCGTCATCGGCACGCGCGGCCATCACTTCGACGACTACGCGACCGAGGCCGCCGTTCGCACCAACGCCGGCTACGTGGGCCTGCTCGGCAGCAAGCGCAAGACCATCATGATCTACGAGTCGCTCCTGAAGAAGGGCATACCGGAGGAGCGGCTGCGGGAAGTCCACGCGCCCGTCGGCCTCGACCTCGGCGGCCGCACCCCCGAGGAGATCGCCCTCAGCATCGTCTCCGAAATCGTCGCCTGGCGACACGACCGCCGGGGCGGTCCGATGATCATGGAGCCAGCCCAGCTCGACCGCCTCGTCGCCAAGGTCCACGGCGCGGGCGCCGCGCGGTAGAAGACGGCGGTAGGGCCCGTCCCTACGGCGTGTACGCCTCCAGGATTGCGGCGCGGCCCACTGTCTACAGCCTCGACGGCGCTCCGTCGCCCAGGCCCACGGCGTAACATACCCCCATGACCACCCCCGCTTCGACGCCGTCTGTGGCCGCAGTGCTCCTCGCCGCGGGCGAGTCCACTCGCATGCAGGAGATGAAGGCGCTGCTGCCCTGGACGTCCGGGCGCTCCCTGCTCGCGCACCAGGCCCGCGCGCTCACCGAGGCCGGCTACGACCCGCTCGTCGTCGTGCTCGGACACCTCGCCGAACGGCTGCGCGAGGAGCTGCGGGGCGCGCCGCACGCCCGCGTAGTCGAGAACCCGCGCTACCGCGAGGGACGCACGACTTCAATCGTCGCCGGACTCCGCGCCCTGCCCCCGGACGTCGGCGGCGTGCTCATCGTGTCGGTCGACCAACCGCGCTCGGACGCGCTGCTGGCGTCGCTGCGCGGCGCGTGGCTCGCCAAGCGGCCGTCCATCGCTACGCCGTCGCTCGACGGCCGGGCGGGGCATCCTCCGCTGTTCGCCGTGCGACTGCTGCCGGAGCTGCTGGCGGTGACGGAGGAGCGCGAGGGACTGCGGGAGGTGGTCGCGCGCCACCGCGAAGACCGGCTGCTGGTCCCCACGGACGACCCTCTGACGCTGACGAACCTCAACACTCGCGACGACTACGAGGCGGCGCTGAGGGCGGCGGCGTCCTGATAGCATCCCGTTATGGAGATCGACCTGGGCAACGGCTACACGCTCCGGCCCTGGGACGCCGCTTGGCGGGATGGCGACCGGGAGCGCTTCGTAACGCTCGCGAACGACTACGACATCTGGAAAATGCTGCGCGACCACTTTCCGCACCCTTACACCCGCGCGGACGCCGAGAACTGGGTGGCCCTTCAGTCGGGACGGGACCCGACGACGGTGTTCGCCGTATGCGACGGCGAGGGGCCTATCGGCGCAGTCGGGCTGGAGATGCGGGAATCCGACTTCCGGCACTCCGCCGAACTCGGCTACTGGCTGGGCAAGCCGTTCTGGGGACGCGGCATCATCACCGAGGCCGCCAGGGCGATGACGGCCTACGGCTTCGAGACGCTTGGGCTCACACGCATCTACGCGCACGTCAAGGCCCACAACGGCGCTTCGGAGCGGGTGCTGGAGAAGGCGGGATACCAGCGCGAAGGGCTGCTCCGCAAGGCCGTGCTGAAAGACGGCGCGCCCGTGGACTACCTGCTCTTCGCCATCCTGCGGGAGGACTGACTTGGAGATTGCCGCAGGCGACTACTTGGTGCGCTCCTGGCGTCCCGAGGACGCCGAGTCGCTGTCGACGCACCTCGACAACTCGAACGTGACGAGCCAGCTCCTGGCGCGGCATCCGCGTCCCTACACCGTCGAGCGAGCGCGGGCTTGGATCGACCTCTGCGCGCTCGAGGCCGACCCGGTCAACTTCGCCATCGCCGATGGCCGGGAGGCGATCGGCGGCATCAGCTTGTATCTCCAACGCGGCGCCCGCGCCCGCTCCGCCGAGGTCGGCTTCTGGGTCGCGGAGCCGTTCTGGGGAAGAGGCGTCGCATCGGCGGCGGTCGGCGCGTTCGTGGAATACGCGTTCTTCCGGTTCGATCTCATGCGGGTGTACGCGAACGTGTTCAGCGGCAACGCCGCCTCGGTCCGGGTGCTGGAGAAGACAGGATTCGTCTACGAGGGTACGATGGCCAAAAGCGTGTGGAAGGACGGGCGCTCCATCGACGAGCTCGTCTACGCCGTGGTGAGGTAGCCCGGTGCCGGACCTGAAACTGACCATGGCGATGACGCAGTGGGACCGCATCGAGCCGCTGCTCACGGGCGAAGTGAAGGCGGAGGGCGTCGCCATCGAACACCACGATATCCCGCTGCAGGAGATATGGCGGCGGCAGTTGCAGGACAGCGAGTTCGACGTCTCCGAGATGTCGATGTCGTTCACTCTCCAGGCCATCCCGCTGGGCTGGGACTACCGCGTGCTGCCGGTGTTCCACAACCGCACGTTCTCGTACGTCAACACCATGGTGCGGCTCGGGGCCGGCGTACGGCAGGACCACCCGGAAGACCTCGCCGGCAAGCGCATCGGCGTCGTCGACTACCAGATGACGGCCGCGCTGTGGACGCGCGGCATCCTCCAGCACGAGTTCGGCGTCGACCCCCGCAGCGTCGAGTGGTTCCAGGGCCGGCCCAACCCGGCGATCCCGGGGCAGACCGAGCCCTTCCGACCGCCGGAGGGCGTCGTCATCAACCCTCCGCCCAATGACCTCGAACAGCTCATGGCCGACGGCGCGCTCGACGCCATGTACACCGTTCACCCGCCCACGAGCGGCCCGCTCGCCGACCGCTCGCGGTTCGTTCCGCTGTTCGCCGATGGCGTCGCGGAGTCCGAGCGCTACTACGCCAAGACGGGCATATTCCCCGCGCACCACGCCACTATCGTCCGCAAGAGTGTGCTCGACGCCCACCCGTGGGTCGCGCGCAGCCTGCTCGACGCCTTCGCCGAAGCGCAGCGGCTCACGATGGCGCGCGCGATGAAGGAGCCGCCGTCGGCGCTCGTCTTCTCACGCGAGATGATGGAGCGTCAGCGCGAAACGTTCGGCGACGACCCGTACGCTTACGGAGTCGCGGCTAACGCGGCGGCCATCGACCTCGTGCAGACCTTCGCGGTCGAGCACGGCATGACTCCCCGCAAGCAGCCCCTGGCCGAACTCATCGCCCCCGGCGCGCTCGACAGCTAGGGGAACACCCCGCCGTCATTCTCGCGAAGGCGAGAATCTCGCTTCTGTTCTCCCCCCCTGGGGGAGATGCCCGAAGGGCAGAGAGGGCGCTCCCTACTATTCCCCTTCCCCCACCTCCGAACGAGGAGGCGACGTCCGCCGGCGCCAGCCGGCCAGGACGAGCACGACGCCGGGAAGCCCGAAGATGACGATCGACACGACCGCCACGACTACCTGCGCGCTGTGCGGTTGCGCTATCGTTCCGTCGCCGGCGGCGTCGAGCGTCCGCTGGATCAGCACGACGCCCAGCAGCGCCGTCGCCAGCACCCACACGATCCCCGCGGCTATCAGCGCGCGCCACATCGCTAATGCCGCACCACGGGGTCGATGGGGACGCGCCCCGCGAGCCCCGACGCTTCCTCGAACAGTGCCGCCGCAGAAAGCAGTTCCGCCTCCGCGCCGCGCGGCGCCATGAGTTGCAGCCCCACCGGCAGACCGGAGGCCGTGAAGCCGCACGGAACGGACACCGACGGGCACGCGGTGAGCGTGAGCGCGAACGACATCACGAGCCAGCTGACGTACGTGTCGAACGCCACGCCCCCGGCTTCCTCGACGTAGCGCTGGTTCACGTCGAAGGGCGGAACCAGCACCGTCGGCGATGCGAGGATGTCGCAGCGCTCGAAGAACGCCGCCGCGCGGTAGTAGAGCGCGCCGCGCGCGGTCTCCGCCCGGTTCACGTCGTCCGCGGAGAGCGCGAGACCTTTCTCGGCGTTCCAGATCACCTCCGGCTTGAGCAGCTCCCGGTGCTCGGCCAGGTGGCGCTTGTGCGCCGCGGCGAACTGCGCGGCGCGCAGCGTCTGGAATATCTCCTCGGCGTCCGACAGGTCGGGCGCATCCTCGACAACAGCGGCGCCGCACGACTCGAACAGCCGCACGGCGCGGGCGCAGACGTCGCGCACCTCGGCGTCGACCGGCGCGATGCCAAGGTCGGGCGAGTAGCCGACGCGCCGCGGCGCCGACGGGCTGTCCACGGCCTCGACGAACGGGCGCTCCGGGCGCGGCAGGCTGAGCGGGTCGACGGGCGTCGTCCCGGCCGCCTGCGTGTCGAGGAAGAGCGCGGCGTCGCCCACCGTGCGCCCCATTGGGCCCTCGACCGAGAGCGTGGCGAACGGCATCTCTTTCGGGCCGTGCGGCACGCGGCCCGGCGTAGGACGCAGGCCGACCACCGAGCAGAAACTGGCGGGGATGCGGAGGCTCCCGCCGAGGTCGCTTCCGGTGGCGAGCCACACCTGGCCCGTCGCGAGCGCGACCGCCGAGCCGCCGGACGACCCTCCGCACGTCATTCGGGTGTCCCACGGATTGCGCGTCTTGCCGAACACCTCATTGAACGTGTTGGCGCCGGCGCCGAACTCCGGCGTGTTCGACTTGGCGAGCACGACGCCGCCCATCGACTCGACGCGCTCGACCAGGTAGTCGGAGCGCTCAGGGACGTGGTCGGCGTATATCGGCGACCCCTTCGTGGAGCGCACGCTGGCGACGTCCTTCAGGTCCTTCACCGCGATGGGCAGGCCGTACAGGTAGCCCGGCGGAGGGTCGCTCGGCGGGCCGGAGGCCATGAGACGCCGCGCGTGTTCACGGGCGCGCTCGACCGCCAGCGTCGGCAGCGCGTTCACCGCGCCGTCGGCCTCCTCGATGCGCTCGACCGCCGCTTCGATGAGGTCGAGGGGCGAGACCTCGCGGGCGGCGAGTTTCGCCACGGCTTCGCGGGCCGTCATTCGCACGAGGTCGTTCACTCGCGGACCTCCACGCCCGCGCGCTCCTCGGCGAGCATGAACGTGGCGAGGTTGTCGTAGCCGCCCCAGCCCCGGCTGATGCCCTCCTCCTGCACCTGCATCGCCATTGCCGCAAGCTCCATCGGCGCGCCCATCTCCTGGGCGAGCTCTTGCCCCAAGCTCACGTCCTTGTGGGCCAGGCTCAGGGTGAAGCGCGGCGTCGAGAAATCGCCCTTGAACACGACCTCCGGCAACTGGTTCAGCAGCGTCTGCTTCCCGAACGCGGCGTCGCGCAGCACCTGGAGCATCACCCCCGGCGCGACGCCCGCCTTCACCGCAAGCGCCATCCCCTCCTGCACGACGATGCGCGTAGTGAGCGAGATGGAGTTGTGCACGAGTTTCGCCACCGTCCCAGAGCCGATAGGCCCTACGTAGCTCACACCCTGCCCTATCGCCTCGAACACCGGACGCACCGCTTCGAACACCTCCCGGTCGCCGCCGACCATCACGGCGAGCGTGCCGGCGTCGGCGCCGATCGTGCCGCCGCTCACCGGCGCGTCGAGCATGTGCGCGCCGATGGCCTCGATGCGCTCGGCCACCTGACGCACCCTCGTCGGCGAGCCCGTGGACAGGTCGGCGTACACCGAACCCGGCTGCAGGCCGAGCACGAGACCCTGCGGGCCGAGCGCGACCTCCTCGACCTCGGCGGGGCCCGGCAGCGACGTCAGCACGACGGGCGCTTGCCGCGCAACTTCTTCCGGCGTCGCGGCCCACTCCGCGCCCATCTCCCTGTGCTCGGCCGTCTTCGCCTCGTCGATGTCGTTCACGACGAGCGAGTGTCCTGCCTTAATGAGGTTGCGGGCCATTGGTCCGCCCATATTCCCCAACCCGATGAACCCAATCCGCATGCCGCCCCTCCCTATCCGCTATGGCCGTCAGGTTATCAGGCGAGAGGCGCTTCCCCCACCTGTCACCCTGATCCCCTCCCTAGCCCCCGACGCCCCCCTGTGGTATGACTGTCCCCCGATGGGGCGGCGCAGCCCCGACGAAGGCACGAGGAGGAGCGCTATGGCTGACGCAATTCGGGTTGGAATCATCGGCGGGAACGTGAACGGATGGGCCGGACGCGCCCACATGCCCGCGTTCGCGGCCGGCATCCCCGGCGCCGAGCTCGTCGCCGTCTCCACCACACGGCAGGAGTCCGCCGAAGAGTCCGCCGCGAAGTTCGGCGCCCGCTACGCCTACGACAACCACCACGACTTGCTCGCCAACCCGGAGGTCGACGTCGCCGCCGTCTCCGTCAAACTCCCGATGCACTACGAGCTGACGAAGGACATCATCGCCGCGGGCAAGCACGTCTACACCGAATGGCCGCTCGGCACGACCACCGAGCAGGCCCAGGAGATGACCGACCTCGCCGACGCTGCGGGCGTCCGCACCTGCGTCGGCCTGCAGTCCCGCCGCTCCGCCGAGTACCGCGAAATCCGCCGCATCATCGACTCCGGCGGCATCGGCGACGTGCTCACCGTGAACCTCATGCAGTTCGCGAGCGGCGCCCTCTCCCGCCCGTCCGGGCGCATCTGGATGCGCGACGCGGCGGCCCACGCCAACACGCTCAGCATAACGTTCGGGCACGCCATCGACGGCCTCCTCGCCATGCTCGGCCCCATCGCCAGCGTTGCGTCGGTGCTCAGCACCCAGACCAAGCAATGGACTGCCTCAGACACCGGCGAGCAGTTCGACGTGGACTCGCCGGACACCATCCTGGTGAGCGGCGTGCTGGCGTCGGGCGCGGCCTTCTCCGTGCACATCGCGTCGGTAGCCGCCCTAGGGACCGGCCATCACATGCAGATCCACGGCAGCAAGGGAACCATCACGCTCGACGCGGGGGGCTCGACGCACTCCGGCGAGGGCGCCCTGCGCGTTGCGCTCGACGGCGAGAAGGAACTGCGGGAGATAACCGCGCCGCAGGACGAGTGGGTGACCGCCGCCGACCTCAAGGGCTCGCCCGTCAACATCGGCAAGACGTGGGCCGCCTACGCGGACGCGATCCTCAACGACACCGAGTTCCACCCCACCTTCGCCGACGCCGTCGAGCACCACAAGCTGGTCGACGCCGTCCAGCGCGCGTCGGACACCGGCCAGATGCAGGCGGTGTGAGGCGGCGTTACCCTTAGCGCGTGACCTCCAACTCCGACAGAGCGCGCGAAAGGGAGTCCGCCAAACTCCTCGACGCCCTCCGCAACATCCTGGCGATTGAGGCGGGCAAGGGTTTCCCGAACGAAGCCGTCGCGGGCGGGCTCGACCGCTTCCTCGCCACGCTGCGCGGCAAAGCCGCCGACATCCCCGCACTGCGCGTCCTCGCCGACCGCGGCCTCCTCTCCGTCGCCTATAACGACCTGAGCCCCGCCGAGCGCGAGCGCTGGGCCCGCGAGCTTGGCCGCCTCGTCGCCGCCTCTCTCCCCGCGGGGGAGGAGGCCACACAAATCTCTCCCGGTGGGGGAGATGCCCGAAGGGCAGAGAGGGCGCTCTCACCCTCCCCACAGGAGGGGGGAGGGTCGCCGCGAAGCGGCGGGGAGAGGCCTCCCGCCAATGAAGGCCCCCGGCAGAGGCTGAGAAGGCGCCCTCTCCCCAGCCCTCCCCCCCAGGGGGAAGGGGCCAAGCCCCTGCTCGACCTCGACGCGCCCGCGGTCCGCCTGCGCAGCGTAACGAGCGCGCACGCTACGAAGCTGGCGAGGGCGGGCTTGAGCACGGTGCGCGACCTGCTCTACCTCTTCCCCAACCGCCACCTCGACTACCGCCAGCGGCGCACCGTTCACCAGCTCGCCCCGGGCGAGGAGCAGACGATCATCGCCACCATCTGGGAGGCGCAGGAACTGCTGCTCCATTTCGGGCGCCGGCTCCGCGCAACCCAGGCGACCGTGGGCGACGAGACCGGCAACGTGCGCGCGATCTGGTTCGGCCAGCCGTACCTCGCCGCGCAGTTCCAAAGGGCAGCCGCGCGCGGCGCAGCCCAAATCGTCCTCAGCGGAAAGGTCGGCGTCTTCAACGGACGCCTCCAGTTCCAGAACCCGGAGTGGGAACTGCTCGACGACCCCGAGTCCGCCGACCTCGCCGAACTCATGCATACCGGACGCATCGTGCCGTTCTACCCCTCCGTCGGCGGCGGCAAGGTCGAGGGGAAGGGCAGGAAGGGTAAGGAGCAGAGTCCCATTCCCAACCGCACGATGCGCAGGATCATCCGCGAAGCGCTCGACGCCCGCTCCGTCGGCGACGTCCTCCGCATCGACGACCCGCTGCCGGAGGAGCACCGCAGCCACGCCGACCTCCCCACGCTGGCGTGGGCCGTGCCGCAGTACCACTATCCCGCGTCGGAGGCCGACAAGGAGCGGGCGCGGCGGCGGCTCGCGTTCGACGAGTTCCTCACGCTCCAGCTCGCCGTCGGCCTCAAGCGCGGCGACGCGGCGAAGGAGCCGGGCATCCCCCTGCCGCCAAACCCGCCCGCGACTCGCGCGTTCATCGCGTCGCTACCGTTCGCCCTCACCCGGGGGCAGGAGAACGCCATCGCCGACGCCATGCGCGACGTAGCCTCCGGCGAACGCCCGATGAACCGGCTGCTGCAGGGCGATGTCGGCTCCGGCAAGACGGTCGTGGCGCTCGCGCTCCTGCTGGCGGCTGCGGCGGGCGAGCGGCAGGGCGCGATGATGGCCCCCACCGAGGTGCTCGCCGAGCAGCACTTCTTCAACGTCCGCCGCCTCCTGGGGAGCTTGCCGTGGACGGTCGATAACCCCGACTGGCTGGCCGTGCCGCTCGAGGGGCGCGACCGCCCGGTCGTCGTGGGTCTGCTCACCGGCAGCACCCGCGCGAGGCCGCGCCGGGAACTGCAGCAGATGGCCGCCGAGGGAACGCTCGACATCCTCGTGGGCACCCACGCGCTCATCCAGCAGGGCGTCGAGCTTCCCGACCTCGCGCTCGCCGTGGTCGACGAGCAGCACCGGTTCGGCGTGCTGCAGCGCGCCGCCCTGCGCGGCAAGGGCGAGTCGCCCCACCTGCTGCTGATGTCGGCGACGCCCATCCCGCGCACGCTCGCCCTGACGGTCTACGGCGACCTCGACGTCTCGACCATCGCCGAGCTCCCCAGCGGACGGAAGGACATCCTCACCCGCGTGGTGGAGCCGGAGGAGGCCGCACGGACGGAGGCGTTCCTGGTCGAGCAGGCGTGGCAGGGCCGCCAGTCCTACGTCGTGTGCCCTCTCATCGACGAGTCGGAAGCCGTGCTCGCCAAGGCGGCCACCGCCGAATACGAGCGGCTGCGGGCGACGTCGCTGTCGCAGGTGCGGGTCGGGCTGCTCCACGGGCGGATGCCGCTCGCCGAGAAGCAGGCGGTGATGGACGAGTTCCGCTCCGGCAGGACCGACGTGCTCGTGGCCACGCCGGTCATCGAGGTTGGCGTGGACGTGCCGAACGCGACGGTGATGATGGTCCTGGGCGCGAGCCGCTTCGGGCTCGCGCAGCTCCACCAGCTGCGGGGGCGCGTCGGGCGCAGCGAACACCAAAGCTACTGCTTCCTGCTCGCGGAGTCGCTCCCGGAGGGCGGGCGGTACGACACCGAGGAGGCCCGCGAGGAGGCGCGCAAGCGTCTGACGGCCGCCCGCGAGCGCCTCAACGTGCTTGCGGGCACGAACGACGGCTTCGTCATCGCGGAGGAGGACCTGCGCCTGCGCGGCCCCGGCGATTTCTTCGGGACCCGCCAGTCGGGACTCCCCGCACTCCGCATGGCGCGGCTCGACGACCGCGAACTGTTGGCCGCCTCCCGCGAGAGCGCGCAGTCGTTCCTCTCGGAAGACCCCATGCTGGAGCGCCACACCGCCCTCCGCGACGCCGTCGCGCGCTTCGCCTCCGCGGTCACGGCCGAATCGGCGTAGCAGGAGGCTGCCGCGACCCGCCCATTTGAGCGCGGCGCGCCGAATTGCCATAATGCGCCGGTGCAGATAAGCAAACTCGAATGGCGCGGCGTGCGCGTGCCCCTGCGCGACCTTCACCGGGCCCTGGACCCCACCAAGGCCGGGCGGAACGCGCTGCTCGTCTGGATGCACATGGACAACGGCGTCGTCGGGCTTGGCGAGGCGGCGCCCGTCGGCCCCGGACGCCCCCCGAGCATCGCCGACATCGCCGCCGTGCTGCACGACCTCGCGCCGTCGGCGCTCGGCTTGCACCCCGCCATCGCCTACGACGTTCTCTCCGCGCTGGCGCCGAGGAGCGGAGCCGGCGACGCGCTCCGGTTCGGCCTCGAGACCGCCGCGTTCGACGCGATGGGCAAGAACGCAGGCCGCCCGGTAACCGACCTGCTGGGAGGCGTCATCGACTGGGCGCCGATGGCGGCGCTGCTCGACTTCCTCCCGCCGCGCGAGGCGGCGGAGCAGGCCGCCGCAGCCGTGGCCGACGGCTACGAGTGCGTGAAGGCGTCGCTCGGCGCCCGCGACCCCGACGTCGACGTCGATATCGTGCGGCTCGTGCGCCAGGCCATCGGGCCGGACGTCGCCCTGCGCGTCGACGCGGACGAGGGGTGGACGGCGGAACGGGCTATCCACACGATCGAGCGTCTGCGCCCGTACAACCTGGACTTCGTGGAGCAGCCGGTGATCGCCGAGGACCTGAGCGGGCTGGCGCGGATTCGCCGCGAGACCCACGTCCCTATCGCCGCCGACGAGGCGGTGGGGACCCTTGCGGACGCCGAGCGCGTAGTAGCGGCGGAGGCAGCCGACGTGCTGGTGGTGAAGGCCGCGAAGGCCGGCGGCATCCGGCAGGCGCAGGCGATCATGGCGTACGCGGCGCAGCACGGCCTGCGCTCCACGGTGTCGTCGTCCCTCGAAACCGGCGTGGGCATCGCCGCGAGCCTGCACCTCTCAACGTCGCTCGGAAAGGCGCCGCCTGCGAGCCTCGGCACGGGCGCCCGCCTGGAAAGCGACCTGCTCGTCAATCCGCTCCTGCCCGTCCGCGGCCACATCACCGTCCCGCACCTCCCCGGTCTCGGCGTCGAGATCGACCTCGACGCGGTCGACTACTACACCACCGACGTCATGGGCGTCATCGCGGGGTAAGGGGCGCGCCAACCCCGAGGGCGGAGGCGCGCGGCGGCGGGCTGCTATCATTACCTCCCATGCTGGTCCGAGACCTTATCGCCGAACGCCTGCGGGCCGCCGTGGCCGACGCGCAGGCGCGTGGAGCGCTCCCGCCGTTCGAGGCGCCTCCCCCGCCGCTGATTGAGCGTCCGCAGAAGGCGGAGCACGGCGACTTCGCGTCGAGCCTCCCCCTGCGCGTCGCCAAGGCCGCGCGGCGCGCCCCCATGGAGATTGCGCAGGCCGTCGCCGACGCCA
Source organism: Dehalococcoidia bacterium (assembly GCA_034421335.1). GTDB lineage: Bacteria > Chloroflexota > Dehalococcoidia > Lucifugimonadales > Australimonadaceae > S5-327. The sequence goes on from DAOUKL010000051.1 coordinate 47,220, forward strand.
TCGACCCCGCTCCGCCCATCGGCGAGGTGTCCGTCGCGCCGCCGGGGTTCGTGAACGTCCGGCTGAGCGCGGCGTGGTTGCAGGAGCAGGTCGAGGCGGTGCGCGCCGCAGGCGACACGTTCGGCGCGGTCGAGGTCGGCGCGGGCAAGCGGGTGCAGGTCGAGTTCGTGAGCGTCAACCCCACGGGGCCGGTGCACGTGGGCCACGCGCGCGGGGCGGTGCTCGGCAGCGCGCTCGCCCGGGCGCTCGACGCCGCGGGGTTCGACGTAACGCGCGAGTACTACGTGAACGACGCCGGCACGCAGATGGAGCTGTTCTACGCCTCCACGTTCGCGCGATACGCGCAGGCGCTGGGCCGCGATGACGTTCCCGTGCCGGACGACGGCTACCAGGGCGCGTACCTCGTGGACCTCGGCCGGGAGCTTGCGGCGCGCCATGGCCCGCGCTTCCTCGACATGGACGACCGCGCGGAGGCCGTCGCGCAGCTCGGCGAGGAGGCGCTCGAAGCGATGCTCGCGGTGATACGCAGCGACCTCGACCGCATCGGCGTCGGGTTCGACGTGTGGTTCCGGGAGCGCGACCTGTACGCCGGCGAGCAGTACGCTGAGACGATGGCGTTCCTCCGCGAGCGCGGGCTCACCGCGCTGCGCGACGGCGCCGAGTGGTTCACGTCGACCGCGCTCGGCGACGAGAAGGACAACGTCATCGTGCGCAGCACCGGCGCGCCCACGTACTTCGCGTCGGACATCGCGTACCACCGCGACAAGTTCGTCCGGCGGGCGTTCGACCGGGTCATCGACATCTGGGGCGCCGACCACCAGGGGCACGTGCCCCGGATGAAGGCCGTGATGCAGGCGCTGGAACTCGATCCCGACCGCCTCACCGTGCTCATCGCCCAGTTGGTCTCGCTCAAGAGCGGCGGAGACATCGTGCGGGCGTCGAAGCGCACGGGACGGATCATCACGCTCGCTGATCTCGTCGACGAGGTGGGGCCGGACGCCTGCCGCTTCTTCTTCCTGGCGCGCGCCGCCGAAAGCCAGATGGAGTTCGACATCGACCTCGCCAAGCGGCAGTCGAGCGAGAACCCCGTGTACTACGTGCAGTACGCGCACGCCCGCATCGCCGGTATCCTGCGGCAGGCCGCCGAGCGCGGCGTCGCCTGGGAGGACGGCGACATTTCGCTGCTCACGGACGACGCGGAGCTCGCCCTGGTGCGCAAGATGCTGCAGTTGCCGGAGCTGATCGACGCCATCGCGTCAACGCTCGCGCCGCACGCGCTTCCGCACTACGCGGTGGAACTGGCGACGGCGTTCCACTGGTTCTACGACCACTGCCGGGTGCTGTCGTCGCTGCCGGAGGACGCCGCCGTGATGCAGGCGCGCCTGAAACTCGTCGAGGCGGCGAAGGTCGCCCTCGCCCGCACGCTCGACCTGATGGACGTCAGCGCCCCGGAAACGATGTAGGGGAGTCCGCCCTCTCTGCCCTTCGGGCATCTCCCCCTCGGGGGGAGACAGGATGCGCGCTAACGCGCGCAAGCCCTCTCCCCAGCCCTCCCCCGTCTTCGGGGGAGGGGGCCAATCCGCCCTCGGCCCTTCGCCGCTCCGCCCTCTCCCGTCTTCGGAGGAGGGGGTTAGTCGTCAGCGACCCAGGTCATCAGGCGGGTGGGGACGAGCTCGATGAGCACCGAGTCGTCGTCGAGCGTTTGCCGGAGGAACTCCTCAACCCTGTCCAGATTGTCCGCGCCGATATAGCGCGTCGTGATGGAGCGCCCGACCTCCCCCACGCGGTCGCGAGTAACCACGGCGCGGCCCTCGGCGACCACGTACGCGTACGGCATATCGTGCGACGCAATCGACAGCGCCACGCGGTCATCGCGCTCGATGTTGCGGACGCGCTGGAACGCGCGGCTCGTGTAGACGTAGAACTTGCCGTCCGCGAACTCGTGCCACACGGGCGCGACGTGCGGCGCGCCGCCGGGGCGCAACGTTACGAAGTCCGCCACGAGCGGCCGCGCGAGGAAGGCCTCCATCTCCGTGTAGGTCATCGTGCTCATTGCGCGCTCACCGTTTGCCCTCCGTCGACCACCAGCGCGTGGCCGGTAACGTATGACGACTCATCGGACGCGAGGAAGAGAACGCAGTAGGCGACCTCCTCGGCGAGCCCGAACCTCTTGAGGCCGGAGACGCGCCCGCCGCTCTCGATCTTCTGCTCCTCCGTCATCGGCCGGGGGCGGGGCGGGTACTCGCGAACGCGGTTGGTGTCGATGGGCCCGGGACACACGCAGTTGACCCGCACCTCCGGCCCGTAGTCGACCGCCAGCTGCCGCGTGAGGTTGATGATGGCGGCCTTCGTCGCGCTGTAGGCCGGATAGCGCGGACTGGCGAGCACTCCGAGACTGGACGCCGTCGCCACGATGTTGCCGCGTCCCTGCGCCATGAAATGCGGCAGCGCCGCGCGCACGCCGTGGTACATGCCGTAGAGATTGAGGTTGACGACGTGGTCCCACGCCTCGTCGGACATCTCGTGGATCTTCTGCCGGACGCCCGTACCCGCGTTGAGGAATAGCACGTCGAGACCGCCGAATCGCTCGACCGCCGCCGCGACCATCTCCTCGCAGGTCGCCTTCTGCGACGCGTCGCCCTGCAGGAAAACGGCCTCGCCGCCGTCGGCCTCGATAAGCCGGTCGACCCTCGGGTCGCCGCGCTCGGCGACGTCGACGCACACGACCCTCGCGCCCTCGCGGGCGAACAGGCGGGACGTGGCGCGTCCGATGCCGCTGTCCGCGCCGGTTACGACCGCGACCTTGCCGTCGAGGCGTCCGCGTCCGGCGCCCATCCGCGGGTGCTCGCTATCGCGCTCAACCATGCCGCGCCTCCTGCGAGTTGGTGGTGGGGAGTTTAGCGGATTGCCTCTTCTTGGACGCTCCCCCTAACGCCACTCGGCGTAGAGCGGGTCCTCGTGGACGTAGGCGCGCATGATGCCGTCGTAGACGAGCCAGAAGACGTCGAGCGTGGCGTTGAGGGCCTCGCGGACGGACTGCTGTTCGAGGTCGCTGACGGCGTAGTTCTCGATGACGTAGGGGCCGACCTTCATGTGGTCCTCGTCGACCGACATGTGGAGCGTCCAGTACAGGATGTCGTCGCTCTCGCGTTCGAAGCCGTAGTGGTCGCAGAGGCCGTTGACGACACGCTGCATGCGTCCGCTGGCGGTGCCTTCGAGGGCAAGCCCCTGCGAGGCGTAGAGTTCGAGCCACGAGCGCTGGGTGATGAGGAGTTCGCGCCAGTTGAGCAGGCCGCGCGTTTCGGGCAGGGGCAGCGCGGCGTCGAGCTCGTCGCGGGGGATGCCGGCGGCCTCGGCGAACTGGATGTAGAGCTCCTTGTGGCCGGCGGTTCCGGTCTCGCCGCCCTCGGCCTCCTCGGAGAGGTTCTCGAACCACATGCGCTCCAGTTCGGTGTCCTGGGGGGAGCGGGCGAACATCGCGGCGATGGGCTTCGGAAAGGGCTTGGGGAAGAGCAGGTAGAACTGCTTGATGAAGCCGTTGAGCTGGGGCCGGGTGAGCTTGCCGTTCTCGATGAGGTCGAAGAGTTCGTGGTTCTTGCTGTGCTTGCGCTGCTGGAGCGCCTGCATCTCAGCGAGGAACGCCTTGGGTTCGAGCGCCATTCCGGGGGCCTCCTGTGGTGCTCCGCCGCGCCCGCTCTCCGGCGATGCGGCGGATGAGGGTCGGCCCTCAGTGTACCCGCCGACGAGGAAGGCCGCGAGATTCCTGCCTTCGCAGGCGACGGATGCGCACTTGCGGGCGCAAGCCCTCACCCCAGCCCTCCCCCGTCTTCGGGGGAGGGGGCCGGATAGATTCCCGCCTTCGCGGGAATGACTGTAAGGCGCGGGAATGACGGAGGCGCGCGCCGCCCCTTTCACCTTCTCTGCCCTGCGGGCATCTCCCCCTCGGGGGGAGACAGGAGGGCGCCCTGGCGGGCGCAAGCCCTCACCCCAGCCCTCCCCACACTGGTGGAGAGGGGGTTAGAGTTCGATGGGCTGGCCGTGGGGAGTGCGGAGGTAGGCCCGGCGCCACTCGTCGCTGCGGCGGTCGACCTCGGCGTCGAGGGCTAGTCCCTTGGTGGCGCAGAGGCGTTCGAGCGCGCGCACCCAGTGCAGGTAGTACGTGTCGCCGAGGTCGGGGTCGCCAGCGCGCTGTGCGGCGGCGATCTCGTCGCTGAGCGTCGCGGCCCACTCGGCCCAGGTGAAATGGCCCTCGTTGGAAAGCCGCACGGCGAGAGCGAACGCCGTCGCCTGCCAGGGTTCGGCGAACACGGGGCCGGCGTCGTCGCGGGGGATGGCGCCGAGCGCCGCGAGGTCGGGAGCGTCGGTCATTCGGCGGGCTCCAGGTAGTCCTCGAAGAGGTCGACATAGACGACGCTCGTGGGGTCGGCGGAGTCGCCCCAGAGTTCGCGAGCGTCGAAGCGGACGCTGTAGAGGTGATGGCCCTCGTCGACCCCTTCCGCGGCGAGGTCGGCGTAGACCTGGGCGCCGTAGTGTTCGTGGACGACGCCGGCGCGTCCGTGGACGTAGCGAGGCTCGCGAGTATGGCCGCGCGGGCGCCGGACAATGGCGCGGACGCGGTCTCCGGGTTTGAAGCGGGGCGGCGCCGGCGCGGGGCGGTTGTAGTCGGGGCCGGCGAGGGGGATGCCGGCGACCTGCCCGGGCCGGAGGACGAGTTCGCGGAGGGCGTCGGGCGCGGGATCCGCCGCCCGGCCGGAGGCGAGCTCCTCGGGGGTTACGAGCCCCGCCTCGACGAGTTGCGTGCAGAGTCCGGCGAACCAGCTCTCGTAGTAGGAGTTTCGGAGGTACTGCGCGGGCGCCTGCCGCTCGCGGGCGTAGCGGCCCATGTCGATGTTCCACTTCCCGAGGCGGCCCAGGGAGCGGACCATGCCGTATACGCGGCCCTCCCATGGCGCATGGAAGACGGGCTCGGCGGATTCCGGTTCGGCCTGCACGGGGCCAAAGCCGTCCATCCCGCCGAGGTCGTGAACGCCGTGCATAACGCCTCCTCCCCTTCGCTCACGCGGGGATGGCGGCGGGCTGGCGTGCCTTCTCGACGCCGATCATCGAGTTGCGGGTTACGAGTTCAGCCAGTTGCTCCTCGCTCCAGCCGTCCGTTCCGGCGGGGCGCTCGGGGAGCACGAGGAACCGCATCTCGGAGGTCGAGTCCCACACGCGGACCTCGACGTCGTCGGGGAGTTCCGTGCCGAACTGGCGCAGGACGCCGCGAGGGTCGGCGACGGCCTGCGAGCGGTAGGGAGCGGACTTGTACCACACGGGCGGAAGGCCGAGCACCGGCCACGGGTAGCAGGAGCAGAGCGTGCAGACGACGAGGTTGTGCACGTCTTCGGTGTTTTCGACTACGCGCATATGCTCGCCGTGGGAGCTTTCGTAGCCCATCGAGGCGATGGCTGCGGTGGAGTTTTCGAGCAGCCGGCCCTTGAACTCCGGGTCGGCCCAGGCGCGGGCGACGACGCGCTTGCCGTTCATCGGGCCGACCTGCGTCTCGAAGCGATCGACGAGCGCATCGACCGTCGCGGAGTCCACCAGCCCCTTCTCGACGAGGAGGGACTCGAGCGCCTTCACGCGCAGTTCGATGTCGGACGGCGGCTCGGTGAAGTCGTGATCGTGGTGCTCGTGGTGGGACATGGCGGCTCCTTCGTGGGCGGTCGTTACAGCGCGGCGAGCACGTCCGACGTCGGGCGGACGACGCACCATTCGGCGAGGGCGCCGAGGTCGGGCGAGTCCGGCGGGTAGGTGGCGTCGGCGATGACGGTGATGTCGTAACCGAGGGCGACGCCGTCGAGGGCGGTGGCCCAGACGCAGCCGGTTACGGCGCCGCCGGTCATCAGCAGGCGCTTGGCGTTGAGATTGCGGAGAATGCGGTGGAGCGGGGTGTAGCCGAAGCCGCTGCCGCCCTTCTTCTCCACCACGTAGTCGTCGGCCTCAGGGAGCAGTTCGTCGACCATTTCGGCGCCCCACGTGCCGTAGGCGCAGTGGGTTACGCCGGGCGGAAGCGTGCGGGCGCGCCGGTGCGTCTTGCTGTGAACGTCGTCGGAGTTGTCCTGGCGGCGGACGACGCGGACGTAGATGACGGGCCATCCGCGCTCACGCATGGCGGCGCTCAACTTCTGAGTGTTCTCAACGACGTTGAGGCGCTTCTCTTCAGGCATCGCCTCGCTGAGGCCGTAGAGGACGTGCGGGCGCTCGGCGTTCATGAAGTCGTTCTGCATATCCACGAGCACCATTGCATAGTCCGGGCCGGAAGGCGCCGGCTCGGGCTCGTCGGCCGCGGCGGCGAACACGTCGGCCGTGGAGACGACCTCGGCCTGCTTGCGCGGGGCGTGAAGCTCGGCGGCGTCCGGTGGGTACAGCGCGTCCTGCACGACGAATTGCTCGTAGCCGAGGCGTCCGCCGGTTCGGGCGGTCTCGGCGATGGAGTCGTCGACGCCGCCGCCGGCGACGATGCACTGGGAAACGCCGAGGTTGACGAGGAGCCGGTCGAGGGAGGTGTTGTCGTAGGCGCTGTGGCCCTTCTTGGCGACTACGTAGTCGCCGGGTTCGGCGCCGACGCCGTCCATCAGTTCCGCGCCCCAGGAGCCCTCGATGCAGAACGGGCCGACCCCGGCGATCTGGCGCTCGAGCCAGAGCGGCGCGTGGGCGCTGTCGGCGAGGTCGGGGCGGAGGACGGTCTTCACCCACACGATGGGGCGTCCGGCGCCGCGCATGAGGTCGACGAGGCGCCGCCAGTTGTCGACGAGGCGGTCGGTCTCGGCGGCTTCGAGCGCCTGACCCGCGCGCGCCAGGGCCCCTTCGGGGTGTATCGCGTCGCGTTGGACGTCGACCATCAGCAGTGCGGCTTGTTGGGGAGCCAGGCGCATGGCGGGCCTCCTTGCGTCGCAGGATGCGGCGCCATCATAGGCGCGGCGGCGGAGTTTGTCATGCCGGGACTTCCTCCACTCTCGCGGGGGACCAGTGGGATAAACTGGCGACGTAATGCGCGTCGACGTTTTCTGCGGAATTGTGCTTCTTGCGGTCGCAAGTCTTGCGATGGGCTGCGCGAGCACGGCGCATCCGACGCCGACGGTTGAGGCGGACGCCGCGCAGGCGTCGTTCGAGAGCGAGGCTCCAGGCAACGGGAGCGGCGGCGGGGCGGCGTCTCTGCTCGGCGGGCTGCCGGACGTCGCGCAGGTCGTTGAACGGTTGAGCCCAGCGGTGGTGCAGGTGGTCGCGACTGTTCCGCAGACGAACATCTTCGGGCAGCAGACCCTGGGGACGTCGCAGGGCTCCGGAGTGTTCTTCGACGAGCGCGGGCACATCCTGACGAATAACCACGTGGTGGCCGACGCGACGGAAGTCGAGGTTGTGCTGTCTTCGCGGGAGCACGTGAACGCGGAGGTGGTGGGCGTCGACCCCGACACGGACCTCGCGGTGCTGCGAGTCGACCCCGCGGACGTCGCGCAACTGGTGACCGCGCCGCTGGGACAGACGGACGTGATGCGCCCCGGGGAGTGGGTGATCGCCATCGGGAGCCCGCTTGGGTTCCAAGGGTCGGTCACGGTGGGAGTGGTGAGCGCGCTGGGTCGCTCGCTGGCGATAGATTCGGCGACGCGGCTCGACGACCTGCTGCAGACGGACGCGGTGATCAACCCCGGCAACAGCGGCGGACCGCTGCTGAACCTGCAGGGCGAGGTGGTGGGCATCAACACGGCGATCATTCGCGGGCAGCAGGCCGACGGCATCGGGTTCTCCATCAGCATGGAGACGGCGATACCGGTGGCGGCGCAGTTGATCGAGAACGGGCGGGTGATTCGTCCGCGGATGGGCGTAGTGATCCAGGACCTGACGCACGCCATGTCGATAGAACGCGGTCTGGCGGTGCACGAGGGCGTCCTGGTGGTGGCGGTGATGGAGGACGGCCCGGCGGAGCGCGCCGGCATCCAGATAGACGACGTGATCGTGCAGGTGGGGGACACGCCGGTAGCGACGACGACGGAGCTGGTGCGCTTGCTGATGAACGACTACCGGGTGGGGGACTCGGCGCGGGTGACGGTGGTGCGCTCGGCGATCCACCTCACGTTCGACGTGACGCTCGAGGAGATTACGTAGGCATCCCACCCTTCCTCCGCGGGAGGGCCGGGGAGAGGGCTGTCCTCTGCCCTTCGGGCGTTTCCCCCAGGGGGAGAATTCGGACTCCCTCCCCCACGGAGGGGAAGGCTGGGGAGAGGGTTGTAGAATTGCAGCGTGAATAACGTTGAGCTTGTCGTGCGGATGCTGGAGCGCGCGGGGGCGCGGTGGGTGTTCGGGGTGCCGAGCGGGCCGGTGCTGCCGCTCATCGAGGCGCTGTGGCATAGCGACAGCGTCGATTTCGTCCTGACTGCGAGCGAGACGTCCGCTGGCTTCATGGCCGAGGCGGCGGGGCGTCTCACCGGCATTCCGGGCGTGTGCGTCTCGACGGTGGGGCCGGGCGCCACGAACCTGGCCACGGGCGTGGGTGGCGCTTTCCTCGACCGGTCTCCGGTGGTCGCGATCACGTGCGATTACGCGACGCGCCTCATGGGGCGGCGCACGCAGATGTGGATCGACCACCAGGCGCTGTTCGCCCCCATCGTCAAGACCTCGATCCGCGTGGAGGAGGGCGACGTGGCGGGCGCGTTCGCGCGCGCCTTCCGCATCGCGGCGAGCGAACCGCCGGGGCCCGTACACCTCGACTTCCCGGAGGACGTCGGGCGCGCCGAAGCGGTGGAGGCGCCGCTCGATCCCCCGCCCCCGTCGGGCGCGCCGGCGCTGCCGGGAGACCTCGCCGAGCACGTCGGACGTCTGCTCGAACGCGCGCGGCGTCCGATGGTTGTCACGGGGCTTGGGTTCACGCGGGCGCGCCGTCCGGAGGGACTCCTGCGCTTCATCGACGCGCAGCGCGTCCCGTGGGCAGCCACGCTCCACGCCAAGGGGTTTCTGCCGGATACGCATCCCGCGAACCTCGGCGTGATGGGCCGCGCTCGCCGGACGGACGTGCAGCGGATGATCGACCAGTCGGACCTACTCATCACGGTTGGGTTCGACCCGGTGGAGATCGATTACGAGGACTGGGCGAAATCGACGCCGGTTGTCCACCTGAGCCAGGAGCCGACGCAGCCGGGCGAGCGGGCAAACCTGGCGTACGAAGCGGTCGGCGACATCGACGGCGTCATCGAGGCGTTGGGGAGCGTTCCATCGTCGCCGAACGAGTGGGCGCCAGCGGAGTGGGAAGCGCACCGGCGCCAGCTTGCCGCGGCGCTTCGGCCCCCGTCGAACGGCATGGCGGCGCACCACGTGATCGACGAGTTGCGGGGGTTGCTTCCACGCGACGCGATCATCGCCTACGACGTAGGCGCGCACACGCACCAGATAGCGACGCAGTGGACGGCCGATATGCCGCACACGGCGCTGGCGACCAACGGGTGGTCGTCGATGGGCTACGGCATGCCGGCGGCGTACGCGGCGAAGCTGGCGCGTCCGGAGCGAACAGTGGTTGGAGTCGCGGGCGACGGCTGCTTTCAGATGACGGCGGGCGAACTGGCTACGGCGCGGCGTTTGCGGTTGCCCGTGCCGGTCGTGGTGCTGAACGACGGCTGGCTGAGCCTGATGAAGGTGAAGCAGGAGCGCTCGGACTACGGGTCGTCGGGGGCGTTCCTGGGCGAGCAGCCGGAAACGCCGGCGCACTACTTCGGGGTTCCGGCGCGCGCGGCGAGGACGGAGGGCGAGCTGCGGGACGCGCTCCGGTGGGCGCTGTCTCTCGACGGCCCAAGCG
>DAOUKL010000052.1:0-11922 GCA_034421335.1 Dehalococcoidia bacterium
GTCGCCGATGTGGACCATCACTCGCACCCCGCCATCGCGCGCGGCGGTGAGCGCGGCCTCGATGTAGGCGATGCCCATCGTGTCGACGGCGGGGCCGCACGCGCGCACCTTCACGCCGATGATCTCGCCGGGGTAGGAGTGGATGGCGGCTATCGTGTCGTCGAGCAGGATGTCGTCGGCGTCGCGCGCCTCCGGCATGAAGGCGAGCCCCGCCCTGGCGACGTGGATGTTGGTCAGCACGCGCGTCGCGGCGCGCTCGATGACCAGTTTGTGGAAGCCCGCGTAGTTGGAGCACCCCGCGCTCCCGGCGTCGACGATGGTGGTGACGCCGGAGCGGACGCCGGCGAGGTCGGGGTCGAGGCCGCTGGCGATGCCGTGCTCGAAGATGTGGGCGTGCACGTCGATGAGGCCCGGCGTGACGATCTTACCGCGCGCGTCGACCCACCGGGTGGCCTCGGCGGCGTCGATGCGCTCCGCCACGCGGGCGATGCGCCCGTCCTGCAGCGCGACGTCGAGTTGCCTGTCGGTCTCGGACGCGGGGTCGATGACGCGTCCGCCTTTGATGAGCACGTCGTACGGCATAGCTCCCTCCGGTGCGCAAACTCCGGTATGCCGACAGTATGCCTCAGCGCGCGCGCAGGCGCGCCGATACCCACCGAGGACGGAGGAGGAGTCCCGGTTACCGGTCCATCTTGAGGACGGCGAGGAAGGCTTCCTGGGGGACTTCGACGCGGCCGACGCGCTTCATCCGCTTCTTCCCCTCGGCCTGCTTCTCCAGCAGCTTGCGCTTGCGGGTTACGTCGCCGCCGTAGCACTTCGCCAGCACGTTCTTGCGCAGGGCGTGGACGGTTTCGCGGGCGATGATCTTGCTGCCCACTGCAGCCTGTATCGGCACCTCGAACAGTTGACGCGGGATGAGCCTGCGGAGTTGCTGCACGAGGGCGCGCCCCTGGTAGTAGGCGCGGTCGCGGTGCGTGATGAGCGAGAGCGCATCGACCGGGACCTGGTTCACCAGTATGTCGAGCCGCACGAGCGGCGCCGCCCGGTAACCGCTGAAGGCGTAATCGAGCGAGGCGTATCCGCGGCTGCGCGTTTTCACCTGGTCGTAGAAGTCGACCAGCACCTCCGCAAGCGGGACGCGGGCCTCGACGACGACGCGCGGGTCGGACGAGGGAGGGGCGTCGGGCGCGGGCGGCGCGCCGGTGGACGCGTCGAGGTACTCGGTGCGCCTGAACTCCCCGCGCTTGGCGTTGATGAGTTCCATCATCGAGCCGATGAAGCGCGACGGCGTGAGCAGCGAGATGTCAAGCCACGGCTCCTCGACGAACTGGGACTCCCCGCCGGTGGGCAGATCGGTCGGACGGGAGACGTCGCGCACCGAGTCGTCGTTCATCGTCACGCGGTAGACGACGCTCGGCGCTGTTACGACGAGGTCCATGCCGTACTCGCGTTCCAGGCGTTCCTGCACGATCTCCATGTGGAGCAGTCCGAGGAAGCCGCAGCGGAAGCCGGGGCCGAGGGCGGCGGAGTTCTCCGGCTCGTACACGAGCGCGGCGTCGTTCATCTGGAGCCGTTCGAGCGCCTCCCGCAACTCGTGGTACTCGCTGCCCTCGGAGGGGTACAGGCCCGCAAAGACCATCGGCTTCTGCTCCCCGTACCCGGGGAGCGGCTCGGCGGCGCCGTTGCGGGCCAGGGTTACGGTGTCGCCCACGCGGCATTCGCCGACGCTCTTCAGCCCGGTGGCGAGGTAGCCGACCTCGCCGGGGCCGAGGCTGGGGGCCTTGACCATCGCCGGCGTGAACACGCCCACCTCGAGCAGGTCGGTCTCGGCGCCGGTCGCCATCATGCGCACACGGTCGGCCCCCTTCACCTCGCCATCGACGATGCGGACGTATGCGATGACGCCCTTGTACGAATCGTACTTGGAGTCGAACACCAGGGCGCGCAACGGCCTGTCGGGGCGCGCCTCCGGCGGGGGGACGCGGTCGACGACAGCCTCGAGAAGCTCCCGCACGCCGCTCCCTTCCTTGGCCGATACGCGCAGTGTCTCGCCAGGAGTGAACCCGAACGCGGCGCCGAGCTCCTCGATCACGCGCTCCGGCTCCGACGCCGGCAGGTCGATCTTGTTCACGACGGGAATGATGGCCAGGTCGTGCTCGAGCGCGAGGTAGACGTTGGCGAGCGTCTGCGCCTGGATGCCCTGGGAGGCGTCGACGACGAGCAGCGCCCCCTCGCAGGCGGCGAGCGAACGTGAGACCTCGTAGGAGAAGTCGACGTGTCCAGGGGTGTCGATCAGGTTGAGCTCGTACTCCTCGCCGTCGTAGCGCAAGCCCATGCGGACGGCCTGCGCCTTGATGGTGATGCCGCGCTCGCGCTCCAGGTCCATCGTGTCGAGGAGCTGGTCCTGCATCTCGCGCGGGGAGATGGCGCCGGTGATTTCCAGCATGCGGTCGGCGAGCGTCGACTTACCGTGGTCGATGTGGGCGATGATGCAGAAGTTGCGGATGCGGAAGGGGTCCACGACCGGATTCCAGCGCGCCGGAGCCGGGGCTTACCTGCTGCCCGCGGGCGTCTGCAGGAACTGGAACAGGTCGGAGTCCGCCGGAAGCACGAGCGTGGTGTTGTCGCCCAGGAACTGGCGGTAGGCCTCGAGGCTGCGGCGGAACGCGAAGAACTCGGGGTCCTGTTCGAGGGCCTCCGCGAGAATGCGGATCGCCTCGGCTTCGCCTTCGCCGCGCAGCAGGTTCGCCGTCTCGTCGGCCTCGGCGGAGATGACCTCCACCTGGCGGTCGACGTCGGCGGTCTTGGAGAGGAAGTCCTCTTCGCCCTGCGCCCGGAGCGCGTTGGCCTGAATTTCCCGCTCGGAGCGCATTCGGGTGAACACCGTCTCGATAATCGAGTCCGGGAAGTCGGCGCGCTTGATGCGCACGTCCACGATCTCAACGCCGAACGCCTGTTCCCGCGCCCGCTGATCGACGATAGCGCGAACGTTGCGGGTCAGTTGTTCGCGGGCGGGGACGCCTTCCTGCACGATCGGGTCCACGCGTTGCGTGCCGTCCGGCAGGGAGACAGGCTGCCCGCCGATGATCTCCTCGCGCCGGCGCTGACCGACTTCCTCTCGCAGCGCGGCGATGACGAGCTGGCTGATGCGGGCGCTCGCCGTAACCTCGTTGGTGAGCACCTCGCGGAAGCTCCGAGGTTCGAGAATCCGGTACCGCACGTAAGCGTCGATGTCGAGGAACTGGCTCTCGATGTCGGGGAACCCGGCAGGGGGCACGTCGACTCGCAGCAGCCGCTTGTCCAGCCTGTTCGCCACGTCGATGAACGGGACCTTGATTTTCAGGCCCGGCTCGCGCTGCTCCGACTGGATCTCGCCGAACCGGGTGACGATGACGTACTGGGTCTCATCGACCGTGTAGAACGCCTGCGGCACTACGATGATGACCGCCACGACGAGGATGACCAGCGCGATCGCGAGGAAGCGCATTACTGGGCGCCTCCTGTTGCGGGCGCGCCGGGCAGGACGCCGTCGGTGAGCGGCAGGAACGGCAGCACGCCGCCCGTGCCCTCGTCGACGATGAAGATCGACACTCCGGACAGGATGTCTTCCATCGTTTCGAGGAAGAGCCGCGTCCGCGTGACATTGGTGGACAGGCTGTACTCGGCGAGGATGGCGAGGAACTCGGCGGCCTCACCGCGAGCCCTGGCGATCCGCGCTTCCTTGAAGGCCTCGGCGGCGCGGATGGTCTGCTGCGCCGCGCCTTGCGCCCTGGGAATCTGGTCCTGTTCGTAGGCGCTGGCCTGGTTGATGCGCGTCTCCTGGTCGGAGCGGGCGGCCACAACGTCGTCGAACGCGGCGCGGACTGCGTCGGGCGGGGTCACTTCCTGGAGAGCGACCTCGAGGATCTGGATGCCGGAGTTGTAGCCGTCCATCAACTCCTGGAGGAGGGCCTGCGTGTCCTGCTGGACGGCCTCCTTGCCGATGGTGAGAATGTCGTCCACCGAGCGCTGCCCCACTACTTGGCGGAGAGCGGCCTCAGTGGCGTCCTTGAGCGTCCGTCCGTCGGGCCGGCCCTCGCGAGGGTCGCGGTCGGCGTCGCCGGGGTCATCGACGCGGAAGAGGAACTTTTCGAGGTCGGAGATGTTGTACTGGACGACGAGGGTCGCGTCGACGATGTTGAGGTCGCCGGTGATCATGACGGACTCGACGGGCACGTCGAGGCGCGGGTCGGAGCGGAAGCCGAGCTCCATGTTCTTGGTTTCGAGGACGTTCTCGATGTTGCGGGTGCCGAGGGGGGCGGGGAAGTACCACTTGAGGCCCGGGCCCTCGGTCCCTTGGAACTGACCGAAGAGGCGGACAGCGGCCTGCTCGCCGGGCTGGACGGTGTAGATGCCGGTCGCCATCCAGGCGATGATGAGGATGAGCGCTATGGAGATGAAGAAGAGGCCGCCGCCGGGCAGACGACCACGGACGCCGCCCCAGTTCGACCTGAGGTTGCGGAGCAGCTGGTCCGGATCGAATTCCGGTCGGCGTTCGCCGTACATAGTCAGTGGGATTTCGCGTGCGCCGCCGGAGCGCCGGTCGGCAAGTCAGAGGGTAGTCTACGCGCAAGCGGCTGTCGGCGCAACCTCCACCGCCGTTCCCCGCGTTGACGGCGCGAGCGGGCGGGTGTAATTCTCTCCGGCAGCCCTGCGCGGAATATTGGAGAACGAATGAGGCGACGATACGACGTGTTCGCCATCGGACACGCGATAGTCGATACGGAGGTGCGGGTCGAGGACGCCGTCGTCGAGCGGTACGGACTCGCGCGAGGAGTGATGACGCTCGTGTCCGCGGAGTCGCAGGCGGCGTTGCTCGCCGGGCTTGACGGACGGCCGCAGCACCACGCCGCCGGCGGCTCCGCCGCGAACACGCTCGTCGGGCTGACGCAGTTGGGCGGGAGCGCCTGCTTCGCCGGCAAGGTCGGCGAAGACGAGCAGGGCGGCGTGTTCCGCGCCAGCCTGGCGAACGTCGGCGTCGACTTCGCCACGGGCGCGACCGCGGACGACGCCACCGGCTCCTGCCTCATCCTCGTAACGCCCGACGGCGAACGGACGATGCAGACGCATCTGGGCGCGTCGGCGCAGCTGGGCAACAGCGACATCGACCCCGACCGCGTCGCCGCAAGCAGCATCGTCTACGTCGAGGGCTACTTGTTCGGCTCGCCGTCGGGCCTCGAGGCCGCGCAGCGCGTGATGGCCGCAGCCTCGGACGCGGGGGCGACTGTCGCGCTTACCCTGTCCGACCCGGCGATGACCACACACTTCCTCCACGAGTTCAAGCCGGCGGCAAGCCGCTACGCCGACGTGCTCTTCTGCAACGAGCACGAGGCGGAAATCTACGCCGGGGGTGGTTCGAGAGAGGAGCGTCTGGAAGCGGTGGCGCAGGACGCGCCTTTGGTGTTCATGACGTGCGGGGGCGACGGCGCAATGGCGTGGGACCGCGGAACGATCGCGCGCATCCCGGGGCACGTCGTCCCGGTCGTGGATACGACCGGGGCGGGAGACGCGTTCGCGGCGGGCGCGCTCTACGGGCTGACCCGCGGCATGAGCGCAGCCGACGCCGCGCGCATCGGAGCGTTCATTTCTGCGAGAATCGTGTCGCTGATGGGGCCGCGGCTCCCCGGCCCGCCCGACGCAGGCGTCGAGGCGATGCTCGCGGGCGCGCATCCCCTCGCTGATGCACAATAGGGAACCGACAACAAGAGGAGAGACGCAATGACCAATCGCCACCAGCCTGCTGCATGGGCGCAGACGCACGATGTGCCGGAGCAGTGGCAAGAGCAGGAGTTCGTGGACAGCTGGGTGAAGCGCGACGACGGGCGGCAGGACGAGCGCGGCCCGATGATCGAGGCGACCGTGAACGCGGGCGGGTTCGCCGCCGACCAGCCCCTGCGGGTGCTCGACGTCGGCGCGGGATACGGCCTGCTCTCGAAGGGCGTGTTCGAGAAGTACCCCTCGGCGCACGTTACGTTGCAGGACGTTTCGGAGCCGATGTTCTCACACGCTCGAGAGCGCCTCGCCCAGTACGCCGACCGCGCAGCCTACGTGAACAGCGACTTCTCACAGCGCGACTGGACCTCGGGACTCGTCGGCCCGTTCAACTTCGTGGTCTCCGCCATCGCCATCCACAACATGTACGACGACGACCTCATCTCCAGCATCTACAAGGACATCTACGACCTGATGGCGAACGACGGGGTGTTTGCGAACCTCGACTACGCCGCGCAGGCCGGGGGCGTGGACACGCACATCCAGTGGCTGAAGGAAGCCGGGTTCCGGACCATCGAGGTCACCCCCCAGAGCGAGAAGGCGGTGCTGATGAGGGCGACCAAGTAGGGTTGCCTCGCCCTCTCTGCCCTTCGGCGCCTCCCCTACAGGGGAGAACAGACCGCCCCCTCCGCTAGTGGGGAGGGCTGGAGAGAGGAAGCGCCTACCCCCAGAGCCGCGAGGAGGCGATGGCCGCGCCCTCGGCCTGGGCGCGGAGCTTGGCGAAGACGATCTCCGGGTCCAGCTTGCCGAAGCCGGCGAACGTTCCGAACCCGCAGTCGGAGCCTGCGAGCACGCGCTCGCGGCCCACTATCGCCGCGAACGTTTCGATGCGCTGGGCCACCAGCTCGGGATGCTCCACGAAGTTGCTGGTCGAGTCCAGCACTCCGGGGATCAGCGCTTTGTCGTCGGGAATCTTTGCGTCGCGCCAGTGGACCCACTCGTGGGCGTGGCGGGGATTCGAGGCCTCGAACGAGATGGCTGACGGCTTGGCGCGCAGCAGGATGGGCAGGATCTTCGTTACGGGGATGTCGTGGTCGTGCGGCCCCTCGTAGTTGCCCCAGCAGATGTGCATGCGAACGGACTCGGCGGGCACGTTCTCGAGAGCGCCGTTCAGCACCTCCACGTGATGCTCGGCGCGCTTGAGGAACTCTTCCTCGGTAAGGTCCTGGAACCCCGTGTGAAAGGCCATTGCGAGGTCGGGGCAGTCCACCTGCAGCACGAACCCCGCCTCCGCTATCGCCTCGTACTCCTCCTTCATCGCCGCGCCGAGCGCCTCGATGTACTGCTCGTGCGTGGGGTAGTACGCGTTGGGCATGAACACCGACGCCACGCCCGGCGACGACGACGTGAGAAAGGCGTCGGTTGCGCCGGCGCCGTCCAGCGCCGACTTGTAGTTCGCAAGGTCCTTCCGCAGCGGCTCGCGGTCCTTCACTTCGACGGGGGCGACGCACTTGGGGCGGCGCATCGGCTGGTTGCCCGTCATGCGGGCCATCTTCTCGCGGAAGATGGGATACGGGGCGACGTCGCGGTTGAGCCGCCGTTCGCTGTCGCCCTCGAAGCCGGTGAGGCGGTCTTTCGCGTACGTCGAGTAGGCGACCTTGCTCATCTCGCCGTCGCTCACGACGTCGACGCCGGCGTCGGCCTGCTTCGCGATGATGGCCGCGACGCCGCGGGCGATCCGCGCGTCGAGCTCCGCCTCGTCGAACGGCTCGCCGTGCTCCTTCTTGAGCAGCAGTTCGGCGACGTCGTCGGGGCGCGGCAGGCTTCCGACGTGCGTGGTGAGGATGCGGTCAGTGGAGAGTTTCATGTGGAGGGCCTCCGTGGATTGGCGCGGAGAATTATACGCTGCCCCCCCCTACCCGCTCCCTGCCGTATGCGGCGTTGCGCGACCACTCGCGCCATGGTAGCCTCTGACGCGTGATGCGCAGAGCAGACGTCCAACTGACTCTCTGGTGGAAGCCGTTCGCAAGTACGGCCGCCCCACGTCGCCATTAGATTCTCGTACGGCAAGGGGCGCCCGCCCGGCAAGAGGCGCGCCCCGAGATAGCACAGTTAGGCACGGCCACCGCCTCGTTCTGGGGCGGTGGCCTTTTTCTGTGGCGGAGCAAACGAGATAGGAGGCGCCAATGAAGTACGCGTTCGGAGACGCCATGCCTGCGGCCGGTTCGAGGCATTGAATAAGCACACTGGAGGGGTTGGGGCGTCATGAGCACTTGGGGGTCGAGGTTCTACGGAAACCCTTGCAGAGAATGCGGATTCAACTGGCGGTTGACTCCGTCAAGCGCTGCCGCCCTGATCTCTGCCGGCCCGGATCGGTATGCCGAGGTCCTGCATGGCGAGGACGGGACGGCGCAACATCCAGACCTCACGTGGCCAGTGGGAGCATATGTAATCCACGTTGCCGACAATATCTGGATATGGGCGGAGCGACTGTGGAGCGCGGCTATCGCTGGGCAGATGCGGATAGAACCCTTCGACCCAGACACTCTGGCGACGGCGCGCGGCTACAGGCGCATACCGCTCCAAACTGCGTTGTGGTCGTTATCGCGCGCTGTAGCTGCATGGAACGAGGCGATTGAAGCTGCGGCCAGTCGCGAACTGGTTCTCGAACACCCGGAGCGGGGCGATTTAGCTCTGTCGGACGTTGTCCTGGTCGTAGCTCATGACGTGTTTCATCATGAGTGGGACATCCGCCGCTCCGTGTCCGCTTTAGAGCGCCCGACAACCACGTAGGCGCGGCTAGAAGGCCCCGGAACCAACAGGAGGAACATCAAATGGCTCAGGTGAAAGTGTACGGACTCAAGAATGAGCTCAACGAAATCAGGGGGCGACTCTCAGAGACAATCCACTCCTGCGTAGTCGATGCCCTCGATTACCCGCCGGAGAAGCGATTCCACCGCTTCTTCCCTATGGATAGCGAGAACTTCGTCCATCCACCGGACCGATCGGACCGCTACATCATCATCGAGATCTCCATGTTCGAGGGTCGATCGTCACAGGCGAAGGCTTACCTGATGAGCCTCCTCTTCGAGAGGATCAACCACGATCTGGGAATCACTCCCCAGGACGTTGAGATAACCATACTGGAATCACCCATGGCGAACTGGGGACTCCGAGGAATGGTTGGGGATGAGATCACCCTTCCCTACCGGGTGGACGTCTAGCGCGCTTGTCTCTGGAGACCCTTCGGAGTATCGCCGAGCTCATCGAGCGAGTCTCATCCGCCCCACACCCTCTCGAAGCTCACCCGTCCTTCCCTTCTCTCCATCAGGTACACGTCCGGATTGGTAAGGTTCTCCCACTGCGTGTAACCGAACGAGGAATCCAGCGACCTGAAGACCAGGCTCATCAAGTTGCCGTGCGTCACGACCAACGGGAGTTGGAAGCCTCCGTCGAGGATGCTGGTCAGCCCAGCCCAGGCGCGTTCCAGGACCTCTCGGGCCGATTCGCCTCCGGACGCCCGCAAATCGATGTCGTCGAAGGAGTCACGAACCAGTTCCCGCCAGTTCTCTACCGGGCGGTCTGACAGCGTTCGCTCATTCAACCGGGGGTCGGTGTGGACCGCCAGCCCTGCGGCTGCGGCGAAGGGCGCGATGCTCTGTTGAGCGCGTCGATAGGCGCTCGACACAATCATGTCGACGCCCCTGCCGACCAGGAAATCGGCGAGTGCGCGCGCCTGCTCCAAGCCAATCTCTGTCAGATCGGCGTCCGGAGCCTGCCCGGACGACTGACAGTGCCGAACGAGGAGCAACCTTCTATCAGCCAAGAGCGAGGCCCTAAACGTCGAGCCAGCCCTTGCCCTTGAGTGCGCCGCGGGCGTAGGCGACCTGGCCGCCGTGGTGAATCGTCTCGACGATGACGCCCGGCAGGCGCTCGGCGAGCGGCACGAGCTCCGTGCCCCGCACCGGCGGAACCATGCGCGTGAGGTCCGCCTCGGTCAGCGAGTCGAGGAACGCGTCGGTGTTCGCCCGCACCGCCCGGTAGTAGGCGGCGAGCGTCTCGGCGTCGGGTGGAGCGAACCGGTCGACCTGCTCAGCGGAGTCGCCGTTGCCGCGGTACGCCGGGTCCGGCGCCATGCCGAACCGCTCATGCCACCCCTCGCGCACCCACACCGTCTCTTGCTCCGTGATGGTGGAGACGGCGTAGTCCTGCACGCGGGAGAGGTGCCACATGAGCCACCCGATGGGGTTCGACTCCGGGGCGGGACGCGCCCGCAACTCATCGGGCGACAGCCCCGACAGCGCGGCCAGCATGTACCGCTCGTTCCTGTCCAGCGCGTCCTTGATCACCTGGCCGATCGCCATGTTCCGCTCCTTCGGTCGTTCCGCCCGTCCCTGTCATTCTGAGCGAAGCGAAGAATCCCAGCACTCGCCTGCGAACGCGTTGTCCGGAGGCGACGACTGAGATTCCTCACTCCGTTCCGCTGCGTTCAGCGACATGGACGGGTTATGCAAAGGTCTCGGAGGAGCCGAGCGGCTACCCCACCGCGACAGTGGCGCCGACTTCCTCGAGCTTCTTCTTGGTGTCCTCCGCGTCGTCCTTGGCGATGTTCTCGCGGACGGCGACCGGGGCGGACTCGACGAGTTCCTTGGCTTCGCGCAGGCCCAGGCTGGTGAGCTCGCGGACGACCTTGATGACGTTGATCTTGTTCGCGCCGACGTCCTGGATCGTAACGGTAAACTCCGTCTGCTCCTCGGCCTCGTCGGCGGCTGCGGTTCCGGCGGCGGGCGCGGCGGCGACGGCCACGGGCGCGGCGGCGCTCACGCCGAACTCCTCTTCGAGCGCCTTCACGAGGTCGGCGAGCTCGAGCACCGTGAGCGACTTGATGGACTCGATCAGTTCTTCCTTGGTTGCCATGTTCCGTTCTCCTTTGAGACGTTGTTTGTCGGTTAGCCGGCGGCGCCAAGCTGCTCCGCGCGGCGCTGCAGCACCACGGCGAGCCCCCGCGCGGGGCCGCTCAGCACGGTGACGAGGCCCGTGATCGGCGCGCCCATCTGCCCCAGCAACCGGGCGACGAGCTGCTCGCGGCCCGGCAATTGCGCGATGGTGACGACCTGCGACGCGCTGATCACGGCGCCGTCCATCACTCCCTTCCGCACCTTCATTTCCGAGCGCGTCTGCCGGACGTACTCGTCGAGCGCCTTGGCGGCGGCGACGGGCTCGTCGTAGCCGAGCACGACGCCGGTGGCGCCCTCCAGCAACTCCCGGAAGGCCGGGACGCCGGCGGCGTCGGCCGCCAGCGCCGCGATGCGGTTCTTCACCACCTTGTACTCGACCCCGACCTCGCGCAGCCGCCGCCGCAACTCGGTCATCTGGTTGACGTTCAGGCCGGAGAAGTCCGTCGCTATTACAATCGACGCCCGCTCCAGCCGGCCCGCCAGGTCCGCTGCCGCCTCCCGTTTCGCTTCAGTCGGCACTGTTCACCTCGACACAAAAAATACCCGCCTCCGAAGACGCGGGCCCTGCGCCGGCGCGGTTGGCCGCGTCCGGCGGCGGTCAGGACGCCTCGGTGGGCCCTTGCGGCTTAACCCCGGCGCTTGGGCCGGGGACCCACGGTCTTCGGCGGACTCGTATGTTGTTCCGATTCTACTCGACGCGCATCGCCATCGTCGACCCGACGTCGAGCGGCACGCTCGGGCCCATGGACGTGGTCAGGTGCGCGGTCTTCACGAAATTGCCTTTCACCGCCGCAGGACGCAGGCGGTTGATGGTGTCGACGACCGACGCCATGTTCTCGAGCAGCTTCTCGTCCTCGAAGCTCGCCTTCCCCACCGGGGAGTGGATGATGGCGGTGCGGTCCATGCGGAGTTCGACGCGTCCCTTCTTCGCCTCGCGCACCGCCTGGGGGATATCCTGCGGCTGCACGACGGTGTTGGTGCGCGGGTTGGGCATGAGTCCCCGTCGACCCAGGATGCGGCCCAGTTTGCCGATCTTGCCCATCATCTCGGGCGTGGCGATCGACACGTCGAAATCGAGGAAGCCGCCTTCGATGCGTTCGATGAGGTCGTCGGCGCCGACGACCTCGGCGCCGGCGTCGGCGGCTGCGCGGGCGGCCTC
Organism: Dehalococcoidia bacterium; assembly: GCA_034421335.1. GTDB lineage: Bacteria > Chloroflexota > Dehalococcoidia > Lucifugimonadales > Australimonadaceae > S5-327. Next base: position 11,869 of record DAOUKL010000052.1, read on the forward strand.
GCCGGGGGCGAACACCGCGACCCGCACTTCCTTCCCGATGCCGTTGGGGAGCAT
>DAOUKL010000053.1:0-6954 GCA_034421335.1 Dehalococcoidia bacterium
AACGAGCAGGGCCAGTGCGTCGACCAGCCGTCGGAGCCGGAGGGTTCGAAGTTCAAGGAGAAGGTGCGCATCAAGGCGTACAAGGCGCAGGAACTCGGCGGCGCCATCTTCGCCTACATGGGGCCGGAGCCCGCCCCGCTGCTGCCGCGCATCGATGTGCTCGTGTGGCCGGGCCTCCGGCGCACGACGTCGATCATGCTGCCGTGCAACTGGCTCCAGTGCCACGAGAACTCGCTCGACCCGCTGCACTTCCAGTGGCTCCACCGCTACTGGGGCGGCTGGATCATGAACAAGCAGCGTCCGCCGGAAGAGCGGGACATGTGGAACGCGCGCATCGGCGCGCGCGGCGCCGACCACCGCAAGATCGGGTTCGAGATCACCGACTACGGCGTCATCAAGCGGCGGCTCGTCGGCGACGAGACCGAGCAGGACGACCACTGGCAGATGGGACACCCCATCCTCTTCCCCAACATCCTGCACATCACGTCCAACCTTCAGTACCGCGTGCCGGTCGACGACACGCACACCCTTCATTTCGTCATCGACCTCCAGCCCCTCGCCCCCGGCCAGGAGCAGCCGGACGTCGTGCCGCACCAGGAGGTGCCGTGCTTCGACGAGAACGGCAGGATCAAGGCCGACTGGGTGCTCGGGCAGGACCAGGCGGCGTGGATCATGCAGGGGCCCATCATGGACCGCAGCACCGAGCGGCTCGGCGTGTCGGACGTGGGCATCATCATGTTCCGCCGGATGCTCAATCAGCAGATGGAAATCGTCGCGCAGGGCGGCGACCCGATGAACGTTCAGCGTAACGAGGACGAGAACGAGATCCTGCTCTACCCCGTGGAGCACTTCGAGTACCCAGGGTACGAGGGGCGCCTCCGCGGCCCGTTCCAGGACATGGTCGTGAACAACACCGTAGAGGCGGAGCTCTCCGGCGCCGGCGCCTCGCTGCCGGAGTGGGAGGGCATCGAGATCGAAGACCCCACCAAGCGCGGCGGCAGGCCCACCCGCGTGGGCGACGTCATCTAGGCCGCCCAGCCGACTCCGAAGTTCGCAAGGGGCTCGCCAAATGGCGAGCCCCTTCGATTCAGGCCGGGCGGACGGCCCGAACGCTCGATGCGGCCCACGAAACCCGGCCGTTACGCTCCCGTCCGCCATTTGCTATGCTCGCGCAACCTGGCCCGCGGAGAGGAGACCGATGACCACGCGCCGCTTGCCGACAGAGGAGGAAGTGCGCGGCTACTTCCAGTCGTTGAGCAACTGGGGGCGATGGGGCGACGACGATCAGCTGGGGACGCTGAACCTCATCACGCCCGAGAAACGGCTGCAGGCCGCGTCGCTCGTGCGCGACGGGGCGGCTGTCGGTTGCGCCCGCCCTATCTCGACGCAGTACGCCGTCGACCAGCCCATCACGCCCGTGCATTTCATGGTCGAGAGCGGCGAGGCGTACTGCCTCGACGACGAGCGCGAATGGACGACCCAGCACTCGATGGACTACTTCGGCATGGCGATCCACGGCCCCGGACAGACGCACCTCGACGCTCTCTGCCACCAGTTCTGGGACGGGCGCATGTACAACGGCAGGCCGGCGAGCGTCGTTTCGAGCGCCGAGAAGGCGACGTTCGGCGCCGTCGACGGCATGAAGGACGGCGTCGTAACGAAGGGCGTTCTGCTCGACCTTGCGAAACTCCGGGACGTCCTGTGGTTCGAGCCCGGCGAGGCGGCCTACGTCGAAGACCTCGAAGCGGCGGAGCGGGCCCAGGGCGTAACCGTCGAGGAGGGCGACGCGCTGCTCGTCCGGTTCGGGTGGACGCGGCGGCGCAATATGCTGGGCCCCGTGCCCCGGGACGGCGGTCGCGCGGGGCTGCACGCGTCGTGCCTGCCGTGGCTGCACGAGCGCGGCATATCGATTCTGGCCTGTGACAGCGCGCAGGAGGTGCGCCCCACCGGCTACGACGGCATGTTCGGGCCTATCCACTCCGTCGGCCAGGTGGCGATGGGGCTGTGGATCGTGGACAACGCCGATTTCGACGCGCTCGCCGGAGCATGCGAGCAGGCCGGACGCTACGAGTTCCTGTTCGCTCTCGCTCCACTCAACTTCCCGCTCGCCACCGGCTCGCCGATAAACCCGCTTGCGGTGCTCTAGGGACGCTCTGAACACGCTTCCTCTTGCTACGGCCCCTCCCCCGCCCTCCCCTGTCTCTCGGGGGAGGGAGTTGCAGCCTCCGAGAACGGAGGAGGCGCGGACTAGCTGATGGAGGCGATTGCGAAGGCAATCGGCTTCCTCGGGGAGCCGACGTACTGGGCGGCGCTGCTGAGCGTGGTAGTGCTCTCGGCGGCGGCGAGCGCCATCCCGGGGATGAACGCCTTCCTCATCATGGCGCTCGCGTTCCCGTTCATCCTGTTCGAGATCGAAGAGCCGGCTATCGGCCTCGTCGCGCTCGCGACCATCAGCGGCGTGAGCAACACGCTCGACTCGATCCCGGCGATCCTCATCGGGCAGCCGAGCGCGGCCACGCAGGTTACGTTCCTCGAGGGCCATCAACTTGCGCGCCAGGGCAAGGCGGCGCACACGCTCGGGGCCGTGTACGCGGTCTCGGCGCTCGGCGGCATCGTCGGCGCGGCGTTGCTCATCATCGCCATACCGGTCGCGCGTCCGTGGGTGCTCAAGTTCGGGTTCCCGGAGATCACCGCCACGGCGATCATCGGCATCGTCATGGTTACGGCGTTGAGCCGCGGCGCGATGGTGAAGGGGATGATCGCGGCGCTGGTCGGGATGCTGCTGGCCATCGTGGGGGACACGGGGCGGCTGACCGTCGACCCCTTCGTGCGGCTGCCGCTCATACCGTTCATCATCGGGTTGTTCGCGCTGCCGGAGATGGTCGACCTGATGGTGAGCCGGCAGCCGGTGGCGGCGGGCGGTGCGTCGGTGTCTCGCGGCGAGGTCTTTCGAGGGGCGCGCTACGGCGCCGCGCGGTGGGGAATGACCGTGCGGCAATCGGTGTTCGGCGTGTTCCTCGGCGCCATCCCCGGCGTCGGGTCGGCGGTCGTCGACTGGCTGAGCTACGCGTTCGGGATGATGCTCACGAAGGACAAATCGCTGTTCGGGAAGGGCTCGCTCGACGGCGTGCTGTTCGCGGAGTCGGCGCAGAACGCGAAGGAGGCGGGCGCGGCGCTGCCGACGCTCGCGCTCGGCGTCCCCGGGGCGCCCACGTGGGCGCTGGTCGTGCCCGCGATGATCGCGTACGGGGTGGCGCCGGGCCCGCAGATGCTGGGACAGGACGCGCACATCACCATCCTCCTGGTGATGACCCTCGCGCTCGCCAACCTGGCGATCACCGGCATCGGGCTGGGCGTCACCGGCTTCCTCGCCCGGCTCACGACCGTGCCCTACCCCATTATCGGGTCGATCATCATTCCCATCGCGCTGTTGGCGGCGTTCATCGACACGACGAGCTGGCGGGGGATCCAGATCGTGCTGGGCGTCGGAGCGATGGGCGTCGTGATGAAGCGCTACGGGTGGCCGCGTCCGCCGATGATCCTCGGCTTCATCCTCCAGCCCATCATCGAACGCAACTTCTGGAACGCCGAGGCGGTGCACGGATACGCCGGCATGTTCACCCGGCCCCTCACCCTCGTTATCCTCGCGATAGCCATCGGCGTCGGGTTCGTCCTCGTTCGTTCGGTCTTGCAGGCCGACCGGCAGGGCCGCGCGCTCGAAGGCGAGCCCGCTCGCGCGCAGCCGCCGAAGGGCCTGCTCGCCGCGTTGCGGAGGCCGGAAGTGCTCGTCCCGCTCGTGGTCTTCGCGGGAGTCGCGCTCCTCCTCTCGGACCATCTGCGGAACCCGCTGCGGCCCGAGTTGCGCTACACGACGTTCCCGTTCTGGCTGGCGTCCGGAGCGCTCGTGCTGCTGCTCGTCGAACTCTGGCGCGGCGTCCGGGGATGGCCGCGGGCCGTATCGATTATGGACCTCGGCCTGTTGAGCGCGGGAGTGGAGGGCGCGCGATCGGCGGCGTTCAAGCTCGTCGGCCTGTTCGTCCTGCTCGTGCTCGTCGGTTCGACGGTGGGCCTCAAGTGGGGAACGCTGGCGTTTGCGCTCGCGGGACCCATCGTGCTGCTGCAAGGCGCGGGACGCTGGCCGCTGGCGCTGCTCTCCACGGCGATCGTGTACGCGTTCATGTTCATCTTCCTCGACAACGTGCTGTTCGTCATCTACCCGCGCCCGTTCATCGGAGAGTGGCTCGACGCCCACGTCTTCTAGGCGGAGCGCAGCGCAGCGAGGGCGCCGTGAAGGTCGGGCGGCAGCGGCGACTCGAACACGCTGCGCTCCGTTTCGGCGGGGGGCATCGCGATGTCCAGCCGCGCGGCGTGAAGGAAGTGGCGCGCGACGAGCGGGCTCCGCTTGCCGTACACCGCGTCGCCGACCAGCGGGTGGCCCAGGTGCGCGAGGTGCACGCGGATCTGGTGCGTCCGGCCCGTAACGGGGTGGGCCTCGACCAGCGTGAACCTGCCGAGTGTCCCGTCGAACCGCTCGCGCACGCGGTACTCGGTGAGCGCGTCTCGGCCCGAGGCCACAACCGCCATCTGCTTGCGCCGCCGGGGATGCCGGCCGATCGGCGCGTCGACGACGCCGTCTCCGTCGACCAGCCCCGCGACTAGCGCAAGGTACGTCTTGTCCACGCTGCGCTCCTTGAGCTGGCGCGTGAGGCTGCGGTGCGCCGCGTCCGTCTTGGCGACGACGATGAGGCCGGAGGTGTCCTTGTCTAGCCGGTGGACGATGCCGGGGCGCTCCGTCCCGCCTATGCCCGGCAACTGCGGCGCGAGCGCCAGCAGCGCGTTCACGAGCGTGCCGTCGGGATGTCCCGGCGCGGGGTGCACGGTCAGGCCGGCGGGCTTGTCGACGACGATGAGCTGCTCATCCTCGTAAACCACGCCGACGGGGATCGCCTGCGGTTCGAGGCCGAGGGGCGCCGGCGCCGGAACGGCGACGTCCACGGCGTCGCCCGGTTGAACGGACGCCGACGGCTTGGACGGGCGCCCGTTGAGCGTGATATGCCCTTCGCGGATGAGCGTCGTGGCGCGGGACCGGCTGAGTTCCGGCGTCCGCGACTGCACGAACACGTCGAGCCGCACGCCGGCGTCGGCGTCGGTTGCAATGAGTTGGGCTTGACTGCTATCCATGAGCTTTGCCGTCGGCGGCCAGGGGGGTCGGTATGCGCAGCGCTCGCCGTACAGTCTCCCGGGGGCTCGCAATCGGAGCTGCTCCCGGACTCATCCTCTTCGGACTCGCAGCCGCATTCCGCGTGGCGGCCTGCGGCCCGGATGAGGGAGGAGGCGGTTGCAAGTATGACACGCTGATTGTCTCGCTTGCCGGGATCGCCATGGCGTCGGCAGGCGGTTTGGCGGGCGCATTGGCCGGAATCTGCCTCGCCCTGAGAAACGAGCTAGCCCCGGTCGCGCGCAGCGCATACTACTTCGTCGGCCTTGGGCTCATGGTTGGCGTAATTCCAGGGCTGGCCCTCGCACTTGCCGTCATGGGCCTGTCGAGTTGCGAGGCTTACCAAGCCGGCTTATTCGGCCGGATCGAGTGCGGGTACGACCCGCAGGTGCTCTGGCTTGTCGCCATCGCGGCCACCTCGACAGGTGGGGTGTCGGGAGCGCTGGTGGGAAGCTGGCTTGCGTTGAAGCGAAGCCGGACGCGCCGGGCATAGGCGCGCGGCACGGCGTCTAATCCGCGTATTCCTCGTCGCCGGGAGTGCTCACCGTTACGAGCGCGGGAACAGCGGGCGGCGGCGCCAGAAGCATCGTCGCGCCGAGGAGGATGACGCCGACCACGATGGAAGAGTCGGCGAGGTTGAAGATGTACCACGGGCCGACGTCGATGAAGTCGGTTACGTGGCCGAGCCGGACGCGGTCGACCAGGTTGCCTATGGCGCCGGCGAGCATGAGGCCGAGGCTGAGCCGCGCCCACACGGTGGGCGGGTCGTGAGAGCGGTAGAAGTAGAGCAGCACGGCGATCCCCAGGAACGAGGCCGCGGTGAGGGCGAAGTTGTGGCCGCCGAACAGTCCGAACGCGCTCCCTGTATTCGCAACGTGGGTGAGCCGGAAGAAGCCCTCGCGCGGGAGCGACTCGCCGAGCGCCAGGTTCTGCACGACCCAGAACTTGGTCGCCTGGTCCGCCGTGAGCGCGGTCAGCGCTATGAGCAACGCGGTCCAATGCCGCCGAAGGACGCCGACCATGACCGCGGAATTGTACCAGCAGACCCGCTGGGCGCGGCGCCGCTGCTAGAATCGGGACAACCCAACCCGGCCGGAGGAACTTGCATGACTATGACCAGCACGGCGCCGCGCGTTATCGACCTGCGCAGCGACACCCTGACCAAGCCGACCACCGCGATGCGCCAGGCGATGGCAGAGGCGGAAGTCGGCGACGATGTGTACGGCGAGGACCCCACCGTCAACCGGCTGGAACAGACCGCCGCCGAGCGGCTCGGCAAGGAGGCGGGGCTGTTCGTGACGAGCGGCACGATGGGCAACCTTGTCTCCGCGCTCTCATGGTGCAATCGGGGCGACGAGCTCATCTGCGGCGCCGACGCGCACCTGCTGGTCAACGAGATGGGCAGCATCGCCACTATCGGGGGCGTGCAGATGCGCGCGCTCCCCAACGACGCCCGCGGCCTGATGGACCCGGAGATAGTTGACGCCACTATTTCCCCCGGCGGGTTCTTCCCGCGCACGGCGCTGCTGACGCTGGAGAACACGCACAACCGGGGCAACGGCGCAGCCTACTCCGTCGCGCAGATGCAGCCGCTGGTGGACGTCGCCCGGGCGCGCGGGATGGCGGTGCACATGGACGGCGCGCGCATCTTCAACGCCGCCGTTGCGCTCGGAGCGCCGCCGTCAGTGCTTGCGTCGGTCGCCGATTCGGTAACGTTCTGCCTCTCCAAGGGGCTG
>DAOUKL010000054.1:0-9135 GCA_034421335.1 Dehalococcoidia bacterium
GATATCTACCTCGACGCGTTCGAGCAGATCGTTCCGCCGTTGATCGAGGCCTTCAAGCCGGACGTGGTCGCGACGCAGCTGGGCGCGGACGCCTACGCGAGCGACCCCTTGACGCACCTGTGCCTGACCACGCGCGGCTACATGGCGGCGGTCGAGCGATTGAGCGCAATGGGCTACCCGTGGCTGGCGTTCGGGGGCGGAGGCTACGACCTCGACGCGACGTCCCGGTGCTGGGCGCTCGCGTACGGCGAGATGCTGGGGCGGGAGTGGCCGGACGAACTGCCGGCGGAAGCGGGCGCCTACCTGAAGAGTCCCCGCCTGCGTGACCCGGAGGGCGCCGTGTCGGTTGCGCCGGAGATGCTGGACCGCGCGCGGCAGTACGCCCAGGCCCAGGTGGACGAGCTGCGGCGGCTGGTCTTCCCACTACACGGTCTGTAACGAAAGCAGTCCATGGCGTAGGCCAGGAGAGATGCAGGCATGAGCCAGGGGGAGCGCCGGATAGAGGTCGAGAACGTCTGGAAGGTGTTCGGCGGCAAGCCGGAGCGCGCTCTTCAGCCGGAGCACGCATCGAAGAGCCGCGAGGAAATCAGGCAAGAGCTGGGCCTTGTGATTGGGCTCCGGGACGTCTCGTTCGCCGTAAACAGCGGGGAAGTCTTCGTCGTCATGGGCCTGTCGGGCAGCGGCAAATCGACGCTGGTGCGCTGCTTGCTCAGGCTCGCGGAACCCACGGCGGGGCGGGTGTACTTCGACGGCGAGGATATTCTCGCGTACTCATCGGAGCAGCTGGTGGAATTCCGGCGCAGCAAGGTAGCCATGGTGTTCCAGCACTACGGCCTTCTTCCGAACCGCAACGTGTTGGACAACGTGGCCTACGGGCTCGAGGTCAGGGGCCTGAGCAAGAAGGCCCGGTACGAGGCAGCGGCGGAGGCCATCGAGACCGTCGGACTCAAGGGCTGGGAAGAGAACTATCCCAGGGAGATGAGCGGCGGCATGCAGCAACGCGTCGGTCTCGCCAGGGCGCTGGCGGTCAACGCCGACGTGCTGCTGATGGACGAGCCTTTCAGCGGCCTCGACCCCCTCATACGGAGGGAGATGCAAGACGAACTCCTCTCCCTTCAGACCGAGCTCGACAAGACCATCGTGTTCATCACGCACGACCTGAACGAAGCCCTCAAGCTGGGCGACCGCATCGCCATCATGCGGGACGGCGAGATCATCCAGGAGGGTTACCCCGAGGAGATCGTCACGCTGCCGACGGACGAGTACGTGTCCGACTTCGTGCGGGACGTGTCCAGGGCGAAGGTTATCCAGGCGAAGGCGATCATGCGCGAGCCGGACGTGGTCATGTACGAACGGCAGGGCCCGCGCGCGGCCCTGCACGCCATGCGGGACCACGGCATCGACGCGGTGTTCCTGATAGCGCGCGATTTCACCCTCAAGGGGATCCTGACGGCGGACCGCGCCAGGGAACTCCTTTCCCAAGGGAAGGAGTCCCTGGCCGACGCCGAGATCGTTCCGGCGATGACTGCGGAGCCGGAGACTTTCATCGAAGAGATCATTCCAATAGCGGCCCGGACAGAACACCCGATCGCGGTCGTCGCCGACAACGGGAGCCTGCTGGGGGAGATTGACAGGGGCGCCCTGCTCACCGGCATATCGGGCGCAGCGTAGGAGGTGGGGGCGTTATGAAGATCGCGTCATTCGAGACGATGGCGGTCCGTATTCCGAGGGAGCCGGGGCCTTCCAGCATGCGTGACGAGGCCAACTTCGTCACGTTGCGGCTGCGGACGGACGACGGCGTCGAGGGAATCGCCTACGCGGGGTTCGCCTCGCCGCTCGTGACCAAGCCATTGAAGGAGATGCTGGACGTGCTCGCGGCTGAGACCGTCGGCGCGGACCCGCACGCGGTCGAGGCGATCGGACGTGGACTGCTCCGCAGAGGAGGGGATGGGTCGCCCGCAGGGCTCGTGACGCGCGCCGTCTCCGCGATAGATACGGCGCTCTGGGACATTCGCGGGAAGGTGCTGGGGATGCCGGTGTGGAAGCTGCTCGGCGCGGAATCCGGCGTCGTGCCGGCGTACGCGAGCGGCTACCTGTGGCGGCACTACGATCTGGAGGCGCTTGCAACGACGGCGGCCGAGCTGGTCTCGCAGGGGTTCCGGGCGATGAAGTTCCGCATGGGCGCGGAGGCGACCGTCGAAGCGGAGCTGGCGCGTCTGCGGACGATGCGCGAGGCGGTCGGCGACGGCGTCGACCTGATGGTGGACATCAACCAGGGGTGGGACGTGAACCGGACCATCGCCGTGGGGCGCGGCATGGCGGAGTACGGACTCTTCTGGCTGGAGGATCCGACGCACTTCCAGGACTACGCAGGGCTGGCGCGGATAGCGGACGCCCTCGACACGCCGATCGCGGCGGGGGAGTACCACTACGGCGTCGAGCCGTTCCGGCACATGCTTGAGGCGCGGTCGATCGACATCGTGATGGTGGACCTGCTGCGCGTGGGCGGCGTCACGCAATGGATGAAGGCGGCGCATCTGGCCGAGGCGTACAACCTGCCGGTGGTGACGCACCTGGCGCCGGAGGTGCTGGGGCACGCGCTGGCGGCGGCGCCGAACGGGCTGTACGTCGAGCATATGCCGTGGGCGTTCCCCCTGTTCGAGGAGGTACCGCAGATCGACTCGGAGGGCCGCCTCGTGATGCCGGACGCTCCGGGCCTCGGGCTGGCGTTCGACGAGGCGCGCCTGGCGTCCGCCGCGCTCTAGGATGCGCGCGGGGCGGCGGGGTAGAATGCGGGCCTGATGAAGCCCGGCGACGTGATAGAGAAGCCGTGGGGCAGCGAGGAGATCGTTGACCTGTGCGCGGCGTACTGCGTGAAGCGTCTGAACGTGCGCCGCGGCCATCGCCTCAGCCTGCAGCGCCACGAGCGTAAGCGCGAAACGATGATGCTGCTCTCCGGCGAGGCGGAGATTACGGTCTCCGGGGAAGGCGGGCTTCGGAACATTCCGATGGCGCCGGGCGAGGCGCACGTTATCGAGCCGGGAACGGTGCACCGTATCGAGGGGTTGTCCGAAGAGCCCGCCGTCATCCTGGAAGTGAGCACGCCGGAGCTGGACGACGTTGTGCGCATTGAGGACGACTATGGGCGCGTGGGGTAGTCGCCGAGTGACTGCGGCGACGCCCTCCGAACAGAGGTCGCGCTAGTGGCGACGGACCCGCAGCCAGCCGCTGCCGGCCCCGTTCGCGATGACGCGCGCATCACTAGCCTCGACCTGATTCGGGGCGTGGCGGTGCTCGGCATTCTGCTGATGAACGCCGTCAGCTTCAGGTTCGGCACGGCGCCCTATCTCAACCTTAGCGCCGGCGGGTCGGAGACGTGGCTCGATTGGGCCGTGGGCCTCTTCGGCGAGATCTTCGTCGACCAGAAGTTCATGGGGCTGTTCTCGCTGCTGTTCGGCGCGGGGATGATCCTGTTCATCGACCGCGCCAGCGGGCGGGGGAGGCGCGCAGTCGCGCTCAACCTGTGGCGAAACGCGCTGTTGCTGCTCATGGGCATCCTTCATCTCATGGTGTGGGACGGCGACGTGCTGACCGCCTACGCCCTGTCGTCGGTCTTCCTGCTCGCTCTGCGGAAGTTGCCCAACCGGGCGCTCATCTCCGTCGGAGTCGCCGTATTCGCGCTCTCCGTCGGCTGCTCGCTGCTCGCGCAGAACATCGCCGACACGACCGACGCGTCGCTGGCGGGCATCTGGACGCCGGGGGAGTTTTCGGACCAGGACGTTGTCGGGGCTGTCATTCTGCTGGGCTACTTCCTTCGTGCGTTGGGACTGATTCTCGTTGGCGCCGGCCTGTACCGCACCGGCTTTATGAATGGCGGTTTGCCCGCGAAGACCTATCGGACGACTGCGCTGGCAGGGCTCGTGGTTGGCTTGCCGCTTGCCGCCGCCGGCGTTGTGATTACTGCGGTGAACGATTACTCGCGCGAGGTCGCCTTCATCGGCCAGGTCCCCAACACGCTCGGCACGATTCCGGCCTCGATGGGCTACATGAGCCTCATCATCCTCTGGAACAACCGCGCGGACAGTCCCCTGAAGCGGCGGTTTCGCGCCGTTGGGAAGATGGCGCTGACGAACTACCTGGCGCAGACGGCGCTGGGCGTGCTGGCGCTGACCATTCTGCTGGGCGACGCCGAGGCGGTGAACCGGAGCGCGGTGCTGGCGTTCGTTCTCGCGGTGTGGGCGCTGCAACTGTGGTGGTCGCAGGCGTGGCTGGGCCGCTTCCTGTTCGGCCCGATGGAGTGGCTGTGGCGAGTCGCCACGTACCGCAGCGGACAACCGCTCCGCCGCCCGGCGGAATTGCGGCGCACGGCGTAGAGGACGACCACGGGGAGTAGGGGGCTGTCGCCATGCGGCTGGAGACATCTCGCCTCATCCTGCGCGAGTACACGGAGGACGATGCCGCCGCCGTGCTCGCCTACCAGAGCGACCCGCGCTACCTCCGCTACTACCCATGGGAGGAACGCGCCATCGAGGACGCGCAGCGGTTCGTCCGCAGGTTCGTCGAGTGGCGGTCCGAGTCTCCCAGGCGGCGCTTCCAGCTGGCCGTGCTTCTGCGCGAGAGCGGGGCGCTCATCGGCAGTTGCGGCGTGCGCCGCAAGCCGGACGACCAGTCCGAGGCCGACATAGGGTTCGAGATAGCGCCCGCGCACTGGGGCAGGGGCTACGCAACCGAGGCCGCAGTGGCCATGGCGGATTTCGCGTTCCGCGAGTTGGGGGTGCGCCGTCTGTCGTCGTGGTGCGTGGCGGAGAACGCCGCGTCGGCCCGAGTGCTGGAGAAGTTGGGGATGTCACTGGAGGGCAGGCTTGTCGCGGCTGAGCGCTTCAAGGGCCGCGCATGGGACACGCTTCTGTACGGCATGACCCGCGAGCGTTGGGAGCGGGGATACATCCCTGCCCGTCCACTCCCCTGGCCCTGCTAAAATACTGATTCCCCGGTCCGCACAGGGCTCTCAACGCCCCCCAACCGACGTTGCGCCGTGAACCCCCTTGAACGCATGGGAGAGGACATCATGAGCACCGATCAGATGAACTACTATCAGAGCAAGCTGGCTTACGAGACGGACTCGGCGGACCTGTACGAGGCCCTCCAGAGGGGCGAACCCGTGGTTGTGGTCGATGGACGCGCTGCGAGCGCCTACGACGAAGAGCACATCCCGGATGCGATAAGCCTTCCACACAGGGAGATCAGCGCAGAGACGACCGCCTCGTTGGACAAGTCGAAGCTGTATGTCTGCTACTGCGACGGCATCGGGTGCAATGCGTCGACCAAGACGGCATTGAAGCTCCTGACGCTGGGGTTCCAGGTGCGCGAACTCATCGGCGGGCTGGACTGGTGGAAGCGGGATGGCTATCCGACGCACCTGTCCGAATCGGGCGTTGCGGCGGGCATAAGGTGCGGCTGCAACTGAGCCGCGTGACCGGCTACCTTTCCCGCCGCCACGGATTGGGATCGTCGCCCTTCTCACGGAACCAGTGGGAGACGCGGTCCCAGTAGAGTTCGGGGTCGATCCTGAACACGTCGCCGTTGTCCGAGCGCGCGATCACAAGCACGCCCCACTCCTGGGGGTCCCGCCAGCTTTCGTCCACGATGGGCTGTCTGCTGTGGGTGTGGAGGCTGGTCATCAGGTTGAGGAAGTCGGACAGCAGGGCCTTGTCGATTTCCCAGGTCTCCAGCGCCGTTTCGCCCTGCTCATCGACGACGAGCAGGGCGTCTTCGTGGTCCCGGTATCTCCACTCGATGCGCATTCGCACACCCTAGAAGAAGGTGTTGACCACTTTCGGAAGGAGCACGTTCTGGTCCAGGATGACGTCGCGCTTGACGATCTTGAACACGGTGTCGGCGTCGCGGCGGAGCGTGTCGTACCGCCTGCCGACGAACAGGTTCACCTCGTCCTGCAGGCGGTTCTGGTAGCAGAAGAACTTGCTGCTCACCTTCACCTCATCCCCGTTCACCTCGAGCAGCAGGATGTTGGAGATGATGTGCGTGAACCGGGAGACCGGCTCCTCCGCCCAGTGCACGCCGGTGTTGATCTGCCTGACGCGCCCGATCAGGATGTCCTTGCCTTCGTCGAAGTAGGAGATCTCCGAATCGGGGTCGCTGAACTCGAGGTCCCAATCGCCGAACTTGATGTTCCTGCGGATAGGCATCCAGTAGTGGATGTCCTCCGCCAGCAGGTCGAGCCATTCGGTGAGCCGTCGCTCGTCCAGGAGCAAAGCCTCCATGTAGAGGAACTGTTCGATCTCCTTCAGCAGGACGACTCTGTCCGTCGCCTCCGTTGTCGCATCGGTGCGCTCCGCCATCCCACGGCTCCCTTCGTGTTGTTCGCCAGCCTCGACACGCCCGGGCGGCGTTCCTACCAGATGCGGTGCGACGTCGCCTTGTTTATGGGGTAGAGGTCATCCCAACTCGACGCCTCCATAAACGCCAGCCACCTGCTGAACCGGGCGCGGTGCGCCTCCTCGGTGTGCGAGCCGTTGAACACGACGCCGGGGTGCTGATCGCTCTCGATTCCGCGGCCCAGACCGTTCGCGAAGAAGTAGTTGCGCTTGCGCGCCCTTGCGCCCTGGCTGGCGGAGAACACGTAGTTCCAGTTCTCCATGTCGTCCGACTCGGTCGCCCCGGTCGGCCCGTTGTACCGCATGACGTAGTGGCGGACCGCGTCCTTCACGTGCTTGGGCGCGTCCTTGTCGACTCCGAACAGGCTCCACCGCTCGACGACCCCGACGGTGTGGGGGTGCCACCAGCGCCAGCGCCAGCTGTCCATGATGAAGTTGGGGAACACGCAGAAGTGTCCACCCTCGTGGCCGTGGGGAGGCAGGATCTGGCCGGCGTACTTCTCCGCCTTGCGCTCATGCGCCTCGCGGAAGTAATCGTCGACTCCGGGCTCGAACCAGGTGTTCGCGTACTCCGGCACGCCCGTCTGCTTGTAGACCGTCCAGTTGCCGCCGTGCCCGAGGTTATGGTCGCCCACCGCGTACCGGTCGGCGGGGAAGGGCGCGCGGCGCTTGCCGCGGTCGCCGCCCGACATGGTACCGCGGTCGGGTCCGATGGCGGCTGCGTTTACGGAGCGGTGGGTCATCGCCGCGTGGGTCAGGTCGGTCGATGAGGAGAAGGCGGGTACTTTCCAGTTCGTCGGAAGACGCCATTTCTGGAACGGCGTGAAGACCTCGATGCCCGCGTCTGCTCCGTCACTGGCCTCGCAGTCGTACCGGATCCCCTCGGCGAAGGGCCCGACGTAGTCCTCGAAGGAGGGGGCCTTCGGGTCCCAGGTGGCCCACAGCGACCCGTAGTAGTTCCTGAACTGCGCCACCGGCGTCAGTCCCCACTCGTCCCTGTCGATGCCGCCGTCGTAGGCGTAAGGGGCGTACTGGTAGGCCGCTCCGACCAGCGCGCCGTTGCAGTCGTAGGTCCATGCGTGGAATGGGCAGGTGAACACGAGGGCGTTGCCCTGGTCGTACCGGCAGACCTTCATGCCCCGGTGCGCGCACGAGTTGAGGAAGGCGCGTATCTGGTTGTCCTTGCGGCCGCGCACCACCAGCACTTCTTCCGTGCCCATGCGCGTGACGAAGAAGTCACCCGGATTCGGCGCCTGGCTCTCGTGGCCCAGGAACAGCCAGCACCGACCGAAGATCTGCTCCTGCTCCTGCTCGAAGATGTCCTCGTTGACGTACAACTCCCGGCTCACCGTGCCCTGCTCGGTGTCGATGAGCGTTCGAAGAGACCGGTCTCCGCGCGCCGTGATGAGATTCGCCATGACACTCCTTCCTCTCTCCGTATGCGTACCGGCGGATGGGCGTCCGGAAGGGCAGCCTTGGATTCCTTGCAGAGGCACTAAACCACCAGGCCTGCCGGTTGTCAATCGGCAGGCTGGGCGGGCAGTCAGGCGCAGGCTGGAATTGACCGCCGTTGCGAACCGGGTCCGCCCCGGCGGCGCTGCTTCCGCTACGGGCCCCGGCCCCTCCCTGCGCGGACCGGAAGAGGGAGTTAGACCTCGCGGTATTCGCCCTCGATGGCGTCGCCGCCGGAGGAGTCGTCCGGCGGAGGGGCGTCGTCCGCGGGGTCCTGGGCGGCAGCCTCAGCCTCGGCCTGCTGCTGTTGGTAGACCTGCTCGCCGATCTTCTGGAGCGAGGCCTGGAGCGCCGCGACCGCCGCGTTCAGCGACTCGACGTCGGCGTCCTCGCGCGCGAGGACAGCCCGGACGTCGGCGATCTTCTCCTCGACCTCGGACTTCAGGTCGGCGCTGATCTGTTCGCCGAACTCCGCGAGCGTCTTCTCGGCCTGGTAGGCGGCTGAGTCGGCGAGGTTCCGGACCTCGACGAGTTCGCGGCGGCGCTTGTCCTCCTCGGCGTGGGCCTCGGCCTCCTTGACGAGGCGCTCGACCTCGTCCTTTGCGAGGCCGGAGCTTGCGGTGATGGTGATGCGCTGCTCCTTGCCGGTGGCCTTGTCGGTGGCGGAGACGTTGAGGATGCCGTTGGCGTCGATGTCGAACATCACGTCGATCTGGGGTATGCCGCGCGGTGCGGGAGCGATGCCGTCGAGGTTGAACTTGCCGATGGTCTTGTTCTCGCCGGCCATTGCGCGCTCGCCCTGGAGAACGTGGATCTCGACGCTCGATTGTCCGTCGGCGGCGGTGGTGAACGTTTCGGTCTTGGAGGTGGGGATGGTGGTGTTGCGCTGGATGAGGGGAGTCATCACCTGTCCGAGGGTCTCGATGCCGAGGGTGAGGGGGGTGACGTCGAGGAGGAGGATGTCGGTGACGTCGCCCTGGAGGACGCCCGCCTGGACGGCTGCGCCGACGGCGACGACCTCGTCGGGGTTGACGCCGCGGTGGGGCTCCTTGCCGAAGAGTACCTTGGCCTTTTCGACGACGGCTGGCATGCGGGTCATGCCGCCGACGAGAACGACCTCGGCGATGTCGCCCGGGCTGACGCCGGCGTCGGCGAGGGCCTTGCGGCAGGGCTCGACGGTACGGGCGA
This sequence comes from Dehalococcoidia bacterium, assembly GCA_034421335.1. GTDB lineage: Bacteria > Chloroflexota > Dehalococcoidia > Lucifugimonadales > Australimonadaceae > S5-327. Next base: position 9,036 of record DAOUKL010000054.1, read on the forward strand.
CGAGGTCCGCGGTGAGCTGTTCGAGCTTGGCGCGCGAGAGGGAAGTTGCGAGATGCTTGGGGCCGGAGGCGTCGGCGGTGATGAAGGGCAGGTTGATGTC
>DAOUKL010000055.1:0-90427 GCA_034421335.1 Dehalococcoidia bacterium
CCGCCTTGCCCTGCGTCATCTCCAGGCTCCTGGTGAGCATGCCGCTCTCCAGCGGAGCGTCCTCCACGAACGCCTTGCCGACCAGGCGCCCCACCATGCCGCCGGAGAAGCGGGTGAGTATCTCATCCTCCAGCGAGCCGTAGAAGCGCGTCTCACCGGGGTCGCCCTGACGTCCGGAGCGCCCGCGCAGCTGGTTGTCTATGCGGCGCGACTCGTGCCGCTCGGTGCCGACGACGCAGAGGCCGCCCCTGGCGACGACGTCATCGTGCGCCTTCTGCCACGCGCCCGGCTCCGTCTCCGACGAGGGGTCGCCGCCGAGGATGATGTCGGTGCCGCGCCCGGCCATGTTGGTGGAGACGGTTACGGCGCCGGGCTTGCCGGCCTCGGCGATGATCTGCGCCTCGCGCTCGTGGTTCTTGGCGTTGAGCACCTCGTGCTTCACGCCGCGCCGCCGGAGCAACCCGCTTAGTTGCTCGGAGCGCTCGACGGAGGCGGTCCCGACGAGCACGGGGCGACCTTCCTCGTGCAGCTCGGCAATGTGGTCGACCACGGCTCGGAGCTTGGCGGCGTGGGTCTTGTACATGAAGTCCGCCGAGTCCCGCCGGACCATCGGCTTGTTGGTGGGGACGGAGACGACGTCGAGCCCGTAGACCTTATAGAACTCCTCGGCCTCGGTCATGGCCGTGCCGGTCATGCCGGCGAGCTTCCCGTACATGCGGAAGTAGTTCTGGAGGGTGACGGTGGCGTAGGTGATGGTCTCGCGCTGGATGCGCACGTTCTCCTTCGCCTCAATCGCCTGATGCAGCCCCTCGCCGTACCGCCTGCCCGGCATCAGGCGGCCCGTGAACTCGTCGACGATGACCACCTCGCCGTCCTTCAGGACATAGTCCTTGTCGCGCTGGTAGACGAACTGCGCGCGCAGCCCGTTCTCGACGAAGTGAGTGAGGACGTAGTTCGCCGGGTCGTAGAGGTTGTCGACCTTCAGCAACTGCTCGACCTTGGTGATGCCGGCGTCCGTGAGGATGACCTGGCGCTCCTTCTCCTCGATGAAGTAGTCCTCTTCGCGTTCGAGGCGGGGGACGACGCGGGCGACGGTGGAGTAGAGCGCGGTGGGCTCCTGCGCCGGGCCGCTGATGATGAGCGGCGTCCGCGCCTCGTCGATGAGGATGTTGTCCACCTCGTCGACGATGGCGTAGGCCAGGGGGCGCTGGACCTTCTGCGCCAGGTCCGTCGCCATGTTGTCGCGCAGGTAGTCGAAACCGAACTCGTTGTTCGTGCCGTACGTGATGTCGGCTGCGTACGCCTCCTTGCGGGCGACGCCCCGAAGGACCGGCTGGGCGCCGTCTTCATCGCCCGGCGGCGGCTCGACGACGTAGGCGGTCTCGTGCTGGAGACAACCGACGGAGAGGCCAAGAAGCATGTGGACCTTGCCCATCCACAGGGCGTCGCGCCGGGCGAGGTAGTCGTTCACCGTAACCACGTGGACTCCCCGGCCCGTGAGCGCGTTCAGGTATGTTGGGAGCGTCGCGACGAGGGTCTTGCCCTCGCCGGTCTTCATCTCAGCGACTTTGCCGTCGTGGAGCGCGGCGCCCCCAACGAGCTGCACGTCGAAGTGGCGCAGGCCGATTGCGCGCCGCGCCGCCTCGCGCACGACCGCGAACGCCTCCGGCAGGAGGTCGTCCAGTCCGGCGCCCCGTCCGATGCGCTCCCGAAACTCGGAGGTCTTCGCTGTGAGTTGGTCGTCGGAGAGCGCAGCCGCCGCGCCTTCGAGGGCGTTGACGCGCTCGACCACCCACTTGTAGCGGTCGAGTTGCTTCTCGTTGGAGTCGCCGAATACTTTGAGTATCTTGCCGAACATGCGCGGGTCCTCGCGTTCGCGCCCATTCTAGCAGGCGCGTTTCCAGGAGACAGACGCCGCTGCGCGGGGGAAGGGCGCCCACGAGGGGCGCCCCTACGCCGGAGGGACGAGATTCCTGCTTTCGCAGGAATGACGGATGCGGGCGAGGGAGAGGATCGTGGTTGCAGGCGGCGCGCTCCGCCCTCTCTGCCCCTTCGGGGCATCTCCCCCTCGGGGGGAGACAGGAAGGGCGCCCACGAGGGGCGCCCCTACGGGACATCTCCGCTCCGTTCAGAATGACAGGGACGCAGTCGCGCGTCATGGGCTAGAATGCGGCCACTATGCGAATCGACGTACACGCCCACTACATTCCCGCAACCCTGCCCGAAATCGCCGGCCGCCGAGGCGGCTTCGGCCCATCCGCCAACATGCGCGACAGCATGTCCGACCTCGACCAGCGTCTCGCCGACATGGACGAGCGCGGCATCGACATCGAGCTCGTCTCGGCTCCGCCGTACGTCCAGAACTCGGACCCGGACGTGTGCCGGCGGCTGAACGACAAGACCGCCGAGGCGATAGCCGGTTCAGAGCGGCTCATCGGGCTGGCGACGCTGCCGATGCAGGAGCCGGAGGCCGCAGCCGCCGAGCTGGAGCGCTGCATCAAGGAGCTGGGCTTTCGGGGGCTGGAGATTCTGACGAACGTGCATGGCGAGAACCTGCACTCGGCCCGCTTCGCGCCGCTCTACCGGAAGATGCAGGAGTTGGACGTGGCGGCGTTCGTGCACCCGCAGAACGTGCTGGGCCAGGACCGGCTCGGGCAGTTCTTCATGAACAACATCATCGGCAACCCGAGCGACACCGCAGTGGCGGCGGGTTGCCTGATCTTCGGCGGCGTGCTGGAGGAGATGCCGGACTTGCGGTTCGTGCTGGCGCACGGGGGCGGGACGTGCCCGCTGCTGCGCGGGCGGTGGGAGCACGCTTGGCGGCAGCACCTCATACTGGAAACGCAGATCCCGCGTCCGCCGTCCGAGTACTTCCAGAAGCTGTACTTCGACACCCTCACGCACAGCACGCCTGTGCTGAACTACCTCGTCGAGACGGTCGGGCCCGAGCGGCTGATGCTCGGCAGCGACTACCCATTCGGCATGGGCGACTACACGCCTCCCGTGAGCGTGCAGGCCGTTCCGCGCCTCACCGACGCCCAGCGCGAGGCGATCTACTCCGAGAACGCCATCCGCGTCTTCGGCCTCGACTTGTAGGGGCTATGCCTGAGCGCGTTGCGCTTGTCACCGGGGCAACCTCCGGCATCGGGCTGGCCATCGCCCGCGCCCTGGGCCGCGACGGCGCCCGCGTAATCGTCCACGGACGCCGCGACGACGGCCGCCGCATCGCCGACGAGGTCGGCGGCGTCTTCATCGCGGCGGACCTGTCCCGCCCGGAGGACGTCGACCGGCTCGCGGAGGAGGCGCTCGCCGTCACAGGCCGCGTCGACGTGCTCGTGAACAACGCCGGCTACCAGCACATCGACGCGGTGGAGGACTTCCCCGACGACGTGTGGGCGGCGATGCAGCAGACGATGCTGACGGCGCCGTTCCAGCTCACGAAGGCGCTGCTTCCGGGGATGAAGGCGGCAGGCTGGGGGCGCATCATCAATATCTCGTCCACTCAGGGGCTCGCGGCAAGCCCATACAAGTCGGCGTACGCCGCCGCCAAGCACGGGCTCATCGGCCTCACCAAGGCCGTGGCGCTGGAGGCCGGACCGTTCGGCGTTACTGCCAACGCCATCTGCCCGGCATATGTCCGCACGCCGCTCGTCGAGGCGCAGATCGCCGACCAGTCGCGCACGCTGGGCCTGCCGGAGAACGAGGTCGTGCAGCGAGTGATGCTCGAACCCGCCGCCGTCAAGCGGCTCATCGAGCCGGAGGAGGTCGCGGAACTGGCCCTCTACCTGGCGTCCGACCGCGCGGGCGCGGTAACCGGCGGGGCGTTCACGATCGACGGCGGCTGGACGGCGCGGTAGGCCTCTCTGCTCTGCGGCTGTTGCGTAGCTGTCTGCGGGAAGGAGCCCCCTCCCCAACCCTCCCGCCCGGCTCCCGCGCATCGCGTATACTCGCGCCATCCCCCTCGAACACGGAGGCAAGATGGCCGATTTGGAGAAGCGAACGCTGGGCCGCACGGGCATGGACGTCACCGTACTCGGATATGGCGCAATGGAGTTGCGCGGAGCGCCCCGCGGCCGGGAGATCTCCGAAGAAGATGCCGGCAGGATGCTGAACGCGGTCCTCGACCAGGGCGTCAACTTCATCGACACGTCCATTGATTACGGCGTCAGCGAGGAGCGCATCGGACGCCACATCGCGAACCGCCGCAGCGAGTACTTCCTCGCGAGCAAGTGCGGGTGCCTGGTGGGATGGGAGCCGGACCCCGGACGCGACCGCGGCGGTCCGCACGTCTACACGCGGGAGAATATCGTCGCAGGTGTCGAGCAGAGCCTGCGCCGGCTCAACACCGATTACATCGACCTGTTGCAGGTCCACATGACCCCCTCGCGGCAGGTGCTGGAGGAGCACGACGTCGTCGGCACGATGACGGACTTGCGCGACCAGGGGAAGATCCGCTTCCTCGGGATGTCCGGCACGATCCCCAATCTCGCGGACCACATCGCGATGGGGGCGTTCGACGCGTTCCAGATCCCCTACTCCGCATCCCAGCGCGAGCACGAGGCGCTCATCGCGCAGGCGTCGGCGGCGGGCGCGGGAATCATCATCCGGGGCGGCGCGGCCCGCGGCGCTCCGAGCGGCGAGGAGCGGACGGCCCAGCGCAACCCCGAACTCCTCGACGTGTGGGAGCGCGCCAGGATGGACGAGCTGCTCGAAGAGGGGCAGACCCGCATGGAGTTCGTCATCCGGTTCACCGAGACGCATCCGGACATGGACACGAACATCGTCGGCACCATCAACCCGGCGCACCTGGAGGCCAACCTAACGGCGGCCGCAAAGGGGAACCTTCCGCCGGACGTGTACGACGAGGCCAAGCGCCGCCTCGCCGACGCCGGGACGGCGCCGCAGCAGCGGGCCTGATGGCGGACACAGTCGGCATACTGAGCACGGGCGACATGGGCGCGGCCATCGGCGGCGCGCTCACGGCGAACGGCGTCGACGTCGCAACGAGCCTTGACGGACGCAGCGACCTCACGCGGCTGCGCGCCGCCGAGGCGGGCATCCGCGACGCCGGCGACATCCCCGCGCTCGTCGAACAGTGCGACATGCTCCTGTCGGTGCTCGTTCCGTCCGAGGCCGTAGGCATTGCGGAGCGCGTGGCGGGGGCGATGGCGTCCACCGGCGCGCGGCCCGTTTTCGTGGAGTGCAACGCCATCGCCCCACAGACCGTGCAACGGATAGCGACGCTCATACTCGACACGGGGGCGCGGTTCATCGACGCGGGCATCATCGGCGCTCCGCCCAAGCCAGGCGCGCGCACGACGCTCTACTGCTCCGGGCCGGACACGTCGGCGTTCGAGCGGCTCGGGGAGCACGGCCTCGACATCCGCAACGTCGGGCCGCGCGTCGGGCAGGCGTCCGGCCTCAAGATGGTCTACGCCGCCTCCACCAAGGGCACGACCGCGGTCTGGACCGAGTTGCTGGTCGCGGCGGAGGCGATGGGGCTGAAGGACGCGTTACTCGCGGAGTTCGGCGACGCTCCGGGCCCCGCGCGGCACATGAAGGGCGCGACCGAGATGCCCCGCCGCGCCCGCCGGTGGGTCGGCGAGATGGAGGAGATCGCCGCCACGTTCGAGCACCTTGGGCTCACGCCGCGCATCCTGCAGGGCGCGGCGGACATGTTCCGGCTCGTGGGCGAGACGCCGCTGGCCGACCAGACGTCGCGCGAGCCCGACCCGGAGCTGGGAGAGATGCTCCGCGTGCTGGCGCGGGAGGCTGACGAACAGAGGGGAGTGCTCCCGTGAGCGACGAGGCCGCCCCGCAACGTTCCGCCATCGCGAGCGCCGCAGCCAATTTGCTGGCGGCGCCGGGCCTGCTAGCGGCGTTCGCCCGCCACCCGCGCAGCTACCCGACGTACCTCGGCTACACCAACGGCTTCGTCTACGGCTTCGGCATGGGCGCGTCGACCATCCTCTTCCCGCTCTACGCCATCGACCTCGACATCAGCCTATCGGGCCTGGGGATCATCGTGGCGGCGCCGGCCGTGGCGATGATCATGCTCCGGCTCCTCGGCGGCGCGGTGTCCGACCGCTTCGGCGAGCGGCTCATCCTGCGGTTCAGCTTCACGACCGTGACCATCGCGTCGGTGATGGCGGCGTTCTCGGCGTCGATAGCGCCGCTCATTGCGGCGCAACTGTTCAACGGAGCGTCGCGTTCCGTCTACTGGTCGGCGGCGCAGTCGTACATCAGCCGGAGCGCGGAGGGCGAGGCGGGCAAGGTGATGGGCCGGCAGCTCAGCTTCGAATCGAGCGGCGGGATCATCGGCGGGATCATCGCAGGCGTAGTGGCGCAGAACTTCGGCTACCCGGAAGCGTTCTTCATGACCGCGGGAGCGACGTTCCTCGGCTTCCTCATCACCTCGTCCCTGCCGGCGCTGCCGCGCAAGGACCAAGTCCGCAGTTTCGCCGCGAGCCTCGCGCCCGCCAAGACGATGCTAGTGAAGCGTACGCTGCTGCACGCGCATCTGGTGGCGTTCATGAGCGCGGCGTACGTGGGCTTGGTGGGCGGCCTGTTCATCGCCTTCTTCCGCGAGGTGGGGTACAACGAGAGCGGCACCGCGCTGGTAATCCGGCTCAACAGCATCGGCGTCAGCCTGCTGGCGTTCTTCTTCGGCGCGCTGCTCGCGCGGCTGGGGAGCAACCGCACGGCGGTGCTCGGCATCACGCTGACGGGAGTGCTCGCCGCGGGCGTGGGCCTTACCGGAGAACTGCCCATCCTCCCGGTCGCGTTCATGGCGATAACGGGCATGACGTTCGGTGGTCTGCGGTCGCTCTATCCCACGCTGGCGGCTGAGAACAGCGCGCCGAACCAGCGGGCGATGGCGCTGTCGGTCGTCGGGCTGTACTGGGCCATCGGCATCTTCCTGTCGCCGCTGCTCTTCGGGTTCATCGCCGAGGCGACCAGCATCGAGCAGTCCATCTACATCTTCAGCGGCTTCACGATCGCGGTGGGGTTGCTGTCGCCGGCGCTGTACCGTTTCGGGCGAGCGGGAATCGAGGAAGAGGAATCGGCGCGGGGCTGACAGACTGTCCTCTCCACCCCTTCGGGGCATCTCCCCCAAGGGGGAGAAATCGACCTCCCACCCTACCCGCCACTCTCCATCAGAAGGGCATCGTAGACCCGGACCATCGCCTCGGTGTCGCGGGCGCAGTAGGCGAGGAGGCCGGCGCGGATCGCGGCGCGCTCGTCGTCGGGGGTTTCCGGCGCAATCATGCGGAGGTAGGCGACGGAGGCCATCCGCCCGTCGGCGATGTTCAGGTCGTCGTAGCCGAGTTCGGGAACGATTGCCGGGAGGACGGACTTCATCGAGAAGCTCCCGTGGAAGTCCGGATGGTAGTAGCCCTCGCGCACGATCCTGAGCAGGTCGACGATGCGGCCCGTCAGCGCAAGGAGCCTGTCGCGGTAGCGCGGAAGGGCGTCGGCCAGATTGCCGAGCACCGCCTCCTCGTAGCCGCTGTAGGCGACGATGGCGCCGGAGGGGGGAAGGGCGTCGAGGAGCGCGGCGGCGAGCCGTTCGCGCGGGTCGTTGGCGTCGTCGTTGAGGAACTCGCGGTGCGCGAGCGCGCCCGCGGCGTCGCGGATATGCAGCGACCACTGGAAAGGCATCGTGGTGAACGGGCGTGTGCCCGCGTAGATGGGAACCACCGGCATGACCGTCTCGAAGTCGAGGAAGCTCATGGGGAACGCGATGTTCCGCAGTTTCGGGCCGAGCTCTGCGCCGACAAACGGACGCCCGCTCACGACGCTCTCGCGCACGCGCCGTTGCAGTGAGTTGAGGCCCTGGAACTCTGGAGGAATCGCGGCGACGTCGTTGATTCCCGCGTCTTTCAACCGGAGGCGGAGTTCGTCCTTGAGCCATGGCAGCCGGCGGACGGGGTGCTCAGGTTCATCGCTGTGACAGAGGCCGAAGAAGGAGCAGCGGTAAGGCTTCTCACAGTGCGGGCCGGTCGCGACCTCCGGTGGGTCGTTGAGCCTCAACGTCTCCCACATCGGCGGCAGTTTACCGGCGAGTTCGTCCGCCAGATACGACCGGACGTCGTTTGTCACGTCGTCGAGCGCGAAGAGCCGCTCCGGGTCGTGCTCACCGCCCTCGTAGAGGTACTCCTTGTCGAGGCGCATGATGAACACGCGGTCGACGCTGAGGCCAGCTCCCTCGACGACGTAGGTCTGGATGGCGGCGTCGGTGGTGTGGACGTCCTTGGCCCTGCTCGATGATTTCACCTCGACGAGGTCGAAACCGCCCTGCCCGTTCGACACGAGCACGTCGACGCGGACCCTGATGTTCTCGAAGGCGAAGGCGGCCTCGAAGAGGGGAGGCGGAGCGTCACGGGCGAGCAGGGCCTGCGTCGTCGCGACGGCCTCGCCGTGCTCGTTGTACGGCTCCTCGACGAGCACGCCGCCGGGCCAGCGGCGCCGGGCAAGCTCGCCGACGGCATTCCCCATATCGAAGATCGCCTGTTGCGCCTCCCCAACCGGGTCGGCAAGTTCGATGTGGTACGACTCCAGGTAGAGGCGCTTCGGGCACTGAAGGCCGTGCTGAAAGCGGGACTTGGAGAGAGTCGGCGACGCCTGCAGCGCCCGCTTGCGGGCCAGCGCTTTGAAGAACCGCAGCGCCTCCGGGTTGGCGAGCGCATCCAGGCTCACGGCCTGCTCGACGGGGACGCCGGTGAGAATCTTCTTCACGGGCACCTCGAGCTTCTTGCCGTTCAGCGTCCGGGGAACTTCCGGTATCTCGTGGGCCTCGTCGGGAACATGGCGGGGCGAGAGGTTCGTGCGGATGGCGGCGGCGATCCTGGCCTTCATCGCGTCGTCGAGCGCATGACCCTCGCGCATGACCACGAACAGGTAGAGTTTGCCCTCTGCGCCGAGCCGGGTGGTGTCGATGACGAGGCTGTCGAGCACCTCGGGGAGGTCCTCGACGACGCGGTAGAACTCGCTCGTGCCCATGCGAACGCCGCTGCGGTTGAGCGTGGAGTCGGAGCGTCCGTAGATAACGCACGCGCCGCTCTCCGTAACCTTCAGCCAGTCGCCATGGCGCCATACGTCCGGGTACACATCGAAGTAGCTCTCGTGCAGGCGTACGCCGCCCTCGTCGTTCAGGAAGCGCACGGGCATCGAGGGCATCGGCTCGGAGACGACCAGTTCGCCGACCTCGCCGACGACCGGCTTGCCGTCCTCGTCGAAGCTCTCGACCTTGCAGCCGAGGCAACGACACTGGATTTCGCCGGCGCGGACGGGCAGCGTGGGGCCTCCGCCGATGAACGCGGTGAGCACGTCGGTGCCGCCGCTGACGGACGCGAGGAGCAGGTCGCGCTTCACGCGCTCGTACACCCAGGCGAACCCCTCCGGCGGCAGCGGAGCGCCGGTGGAGCCGATGACGCGGAGGGCGTCCATGTCGAGCTCGCGTCCGGGTTCGACGCCGGCCTTCATGCAGCCGAGGATGTAGGGCGCGCTGACGCCGAAGCACGTCGTGCGCGTCCGCTCCGCCATGCGCCACAGGGCGTACATATCGGGGTGGGCCGGGCTGCCGTCGTACAGCACGATGGTCGCGCCGAGCAGCAGACCGCTCACCACGATGTTCCACATGATCCAGCCCGTGGTGCTGAACCAGAAGAAGCGGTCGCCCTCCTTGATGTCGAGGTGGAACGCGAGCAGCTTCAGGTGCTCGAGCAGCGCGCCCCCGTGGCCGTGGACTATCGCCTTGGGAGCGCCCGTCGTGCCCGACGAGTAGACGACCCACAGGGGGTGGTCGAACGGCACGGGCTCGAACTCGAGTTCCCGGCCCGGCGTGAGGAGGTCCGGCCAGAGGATTGCGTCGCGCAACTGCCCGATGTCCGGGGCGCCGGACAGGTACGGCAGCACGACGGTCTTGCGGAGCGTCGGCAGCGCCTGCTGAATCTCGGCGACGGCGCCGAGCGAGTCGAACGGCTTACCGCCGTAGGTGTAACCGTCGACGGCCAGCAGCGCCTTCGGGGCGAGCTGCTGGAACCGCTCGATGACGCTCTTCGTGCCGAACTCCGGCGGGCAGCTCGACCACGACGCGCCGATGGCCGCCGTCGCAAGCGCGGCGGCGACGGCGTCGGCGACGTTCGGCATATAGGCGACGACGGCGTCGCCTCGCCCAACGCCGAGGTCGCGCAGACCGGCTGCGATCTCCGCGGCGCGGGCGTAGAGCTGCGCGCGCGTCCATTCGACCGTCGCGCCGGACTCGTGGACGGCGATGAGCGCGAGCGCGTCGTCGCGGCGGGCGAGGGCGTGCTCGGCGTAGTTGAGGCTGGCGCCAGTGAACCAGCGAGCGCCCTCGACGCGCGTTCCGGTCGGCGACGGCGCCAGCACGCGGTCGTAGGGGCTATGCGACCGCACTCCGAAGTAGTCCCACACCGTCTCCCAGAAGGCGCCGACATCGGCGACCGACCACCGCCACAGATCCTCGTAGCCGGCGAAGCGCAGCCCGCGCGTCTCGCCCAGCCACCGCTCGTAGGCGGCGAGATTGGCGGCGGCCTTGCGGCTCTCGGAGGGCGTCCACAGGAGCGCGCCCTCGGTAATGGGTTCAGGCATAGGCGTAGGCGTCTCGGTCACTGGCGGCCTCACGGTGTGGGGTTCGCCGCAGCCCGGATCATGGCTCGACAGGCTTGCCACGAACCGTCCCGGCGCATGGGGAGAGTGGCAGGATAGCGGGTTGCTCGTCAAGAGGCGCGGGGGAGGGGAGAATAGGGATGACAGGAGGCGCAACCCTCTCCCCGGCCCTCCCCCACGGGGGGAGGGGAGTTAGCAGCCTCGCCACGCGCCTCTACGCTCGCGGGGGTTTGGCCAGCAGCACGATGGCGCCGGCGAGCCCCCACGAGGCGGCGGCCACGAGAAAGGCGAGCGTGTAGCCGCTTTGGATGTCGTAGAGCACACCGAAGAGCACGGGGCCCAACGCGCCCATGACCATCGCGAACGGCCTGAACAGGCTGTTGATAGCCCCCAGGTGCGCCCGCCCGAAGTAGTTCGCCGTCAGCAGCGCCCGCAGGATCAGGTAGCCGCCCATCGCCACGCCCGCCGCGAACATCACCGGCAGCAGCGCCTCGAAGCTCCGCACCTGCAGGAACACGACGATCAGCCCCGCCGTCGTCAGCGCCGAGCCCGACATCAGGTAGCGCGCGGGAACGCGCTCGCCCAGCAAGCCCCAGCCCGGCCGCGCGAGCCCGGACATCAGCCCGTAGATGGCGATGCCGAACGAGGCGTCCGCCGCCGTGAAACCCGACTCGACGAGGAACGGATGCCAGTTGCTCTGAAACCCGGTGATGCCGAGGCTCACGAGGCTGAACGACACGAGCAGCAGCCAGAAGGCCGGAGTCCGCACTGCCTGGCGCCGCGTGAGCGACCGCTCCTCGACAGGCGGCCTCGCCGTCGAGGCCGCCGGAGGGGCGCCGCCGTCCGGCTGCAGGCCGGCGTCCTCGGGGCGTGTCCGGATGAGCAGGGCGAGGGCGAAGGAGATTGAGCCGACGGCGACTCCGAACCACAGCCAGGCGTCGCGCCAGCCTACGGTCTCGATGAGCGCGCTGACGCCCGCGGGAAACAGGAGCGCCCCCAGCCCGACGCCCATCACCGCCACGCCGAGCGCCCTGCCGCGCCGCCGCACGAACCACTTGGGCACGAGTGTCTGCGAGATGAAGAACCCGCTGCCGAGCTCGGCCACTCCACCCATAACGCCGAAGAGCAGCACGAACTGCCACAGCTCGTGGACGGCGCCGACGAGCGCGGTCGAGACCCCCAGCAGGACGGCTCCGGCGAGGGCGAGGAGGCGCGGCCCGCGCTTCGTGTCGTACAGCGGCCCGACCACCGGGGAGCAGACGCCGATGATGACCTCGCGCACGAAGAAGGCGGAGAAGAACGAGGCGCGCGACCACCCCAACTCCTCCGTCATCGGGAGTAGGAGCACGCTGGGGCCCCAGATGGCGACGCCCGACCCGATGCCAGCGGTCACGAAGGCGACGCCGACTATGACCCAGCCGTAGAAGAACGGCCAGTGGCGCGGGCTCATCGCCTAATCTCTCCCTCTCTGAGACCTCTGCATGACCGCCCTGCGCCTGAGCATGACCCGTGGTTCGACAGGCTCACCACGAACCGAGGGGGATGGATCCCCGCCTTCGCGGGCGACGGAGGGTGCGGCCCTCTCCCCAACTCTCCCACGCAGGCGAGGGGGGAGTTAAGCGCCGCGCCACCAGGCGTCGTCGGGGAAGACGTTGGCACACATATGGCGCACGGGCTCCTCGGCATAGATGCCCGCCGTGGCCTCCCGGTACTTCAGGAAGTGCGGCATCCCCCGGTGCGCCTCGAGCGCCGCCTCGTCCTCGTACACCTCGAACAGGAAGAAGCGGTCGGGGTCCGCCTGGTCGCGGATAGCGCTGAACTGGAAGTTGCCTTCCTCGTTCGCGTGCGTCCCTTCGCCGTCTGCCCGCACTGCGGCGATGAAATCGTCGGCGCGGCCAGGCTTCACCTTCAGGCTCACCATCAGTACCAGCATGGGGTTGAGTCCTCCTCGAATCGGAACTGCGCTGATTCTACCCTTACGCCCGCCGGATGCATCACGCGCCACGCGGGGCCGCCGCGCGGGGGCACCCCTGCCCGCGCCCCTATCCAGCCCACAACGCGCTCAGCGCCACCACCGCGGAGACGATCACTGCGCCACCCGCCCACTGCAGCGCCCGGGGACGCTCGCGGAGGAGCACGACCGCCAGCGCGACGGTCGCCAGCGGGTGCGCCGCCACGATAGGCGCCACTATCGCCACCGGCGCGACCTCGAGGCCCAGGTTGTAACCCACGTACCCCCCGGCGTCGAGAACCGACGCGCCCAGCAGGAGACTCCAGCCGGCCCGGTTCCACGGCAGCCGCAGCGGTTCCCCCCGCGACCGGATGAAGAGGTAGGTCGGCGCCAGCGAGAGCAGCCGCACCGCGAACACCGCCGTCATCGCGCTCGACGCCGCCGTCGCCCGGTCGAAGAGCGCCAGAGCGACGCCGAGTCCCAGCATGGCGAGGAGTCCCCACCACAGGCCGCCGCCGACCGCCGCGTTATTCCGGCGCAGCGAAAGCATCACGATGCCCGCGAGGATGACCCCCATGAGCGCCGCCTGCCCCGCCGTTACGCGCTCGCCGAACAGGACGACGGCGACGATCACCGTCACCGCCAGCCAGGCCGACGCCGCCGTCGTGACGATGGACACGGGGCCGCGCTGCAGGCCCGTGTAGTAGGCGAGGTAGGCGAGGCCGAGGAAGCTCGCGCTCAGCGTCGCCCACACCGCCAGCGAGCCCCGGTCGATCGTCACGCTTCCGGCGGCGAGTTCGAGAGCGACGAACGGCAGCGGCAGGGCGAGGCCGAACAGCTGCACGAAGAACGCCGTGCTGAGGCTGCCGATGCGGCCCGACGTGGACGCCGCCAGGTAGTCGGCGACTCCCCAGGAGAGGAGACCCGCCGCGCCCCACCAGATGCCGGCGGTCGAGTCTACGCCCCGCCCCTCTCGCGCAGCGCGGCGTACACCTTCTCGGCGCTCACCGGAAGGTCTTTCACTCGCACCCCAACGGCGTCTTCCACGGCGTTGGCGATGGCCGGAGCGACGGGCGTGAGCGGGTTCTCGCCGATGCCCTTGATGCCGTAGGGGCCGACGCCCTCCTGGGGATCGAGCAGCACCGTCCGCAGTTCGGGGATGTCCTCGATGTTCGGGATCTTGAAGTCGGCGAAGCTGGTGGTGACCACCCTGCCGCCTTCAACGACGACCTCCTCCATGAGGCCGTAGCCGACGCCCTGCATAACGCCGCCGTTGATCTGCCCCTGGTGCCCGATGGGGTTGATGATCCGCCCGATGTCGTGGGCCGTCGTCAGCTTCCGCAACTCGACCTGCCCGGTGTCCGGGTCGACGTACGTCTCGGCGACCTGCGCGACGAACCCGGTGACCGGCGCGCGCTCCGCGGAGAACGTCGCCTCCGCGGTCGCCGGACGCCCCAGTTCGGCAAGCAGGTCGGGCCAGTTCCGCCGCTCGCCGGTGCCGCGATGGACCAGTTCGCGCCCGGCGATCTCGACGTCGCCGGACGGCCACCCAAGCGCCTCGGCGGCGAGGTCGCCCATCTCGCGCTTCACGGCCTGCGCGGCGCCGTACATCGAGCCGGTCACCACGTTCGTGCCGCGGCTCCCCCCAATGCCGGAGTCGAACGGGGAGTGGGCCGTGTCGAGCAGCTCGATCCGCAGTTCCTCCGGGTCGAGCCCCAACTCTTCCGCGACGACCTGGCGGGCGGTCGTGTAGGCGCCGGTGCCCTGGTCGAACACCGGCGTGCCGATGACGACGTCGCCGTTGGGGTGGAGCGTGATGCGCGCCGCCGACTCGCCGGTGCCGGTGCCGCGGAAGGCCATCGCGACGCCCCTGCCGACGCCGGGCGCTTTGGGCGAGAAGTAATCGGCGGCCTCCAGAGCCGCCTCGAGCGTCTCCCTAGCGCGGATGCGCTCCAGCCGGTCGCCGGCCATGGTGGCGTCCCCGTCGCGGATGACGTTGCGCAGGCGGAACTCGGCGGGGTCCATGTCGATGGCCCGCGCCACGAGGTCGATGTGCGATTCCCCTGCGAAGAAGCCCTGCGGCTCGCCGGGCGCCCTCGCCTGCCCGCCCGGCAGGTTGTTGGTGTACACGCGCAGCACCTCGGCCCGCGCGTTGTCGCACTTGTACAGCCCCGCGCCGTGAGCGGCGCCGCCGAGCGGAGCGCCGGGCCTTACGCCTCCGTAACCGCCGCTGTCGAACACGCCGCGCATCGAGTGCGCGACAATCTCGCCGTCGCGCTTCACGCCCGTTTTGAGCGTCATGACGCCTGCGTGACGGGGGGCGGCGGCGGTCAGTTCCTCCGGGTGGTCCATCACCATCTTCACCGGCCTGCCCGTCCGCATGGCGAGCAGGCAGACGATGGGCTCTTCCAGCGTCGCGCCCTTGCCGCCGAAATCGCCGCCGACCTGCACGGGGTTGAGCACCACTTTCTCCGGCGGCAGGTCGACGGCCATGGCGATGGCGCCTCGGATGCCGTGCGGGTTCTTGTTCGGCGCCCACAGTTGCAGCACGCCGTCCTCGTCCACCATCGCAAAGGCGCAGTGCGGTTCTATGTAGGCCTGATGCGTGCGCGGGACGCTGAACGTGTGCTCGACGATCACGTCGGCGGCTGCGAAACCGGCCTCGACGTCGCCCTTCTCGTGCGCGTCGCGCGCCAGCAGGTTCAGGTGGCGGCCTTCCTCGACCTCGTAGCCGAAGTACGACCGCACGTCGGGATGGATGACCGGCGCGCCCTCCTCGAGCGCCTCTACGGGGTCGAACACCGCCGGCAACTCCTCGTACTCGACCTCGATGAGTTGGAGCGCCCGCTCGACGGCCTCTTCGTCGTCGCCGGCGACGGCGACGACGCGGTCGCCGACGAAGCGCACGACGTCGCGCGCGAGCACTGGCAGGTCGCGATAGCGGCGTCCATAGAGGACGCCGGGCACGTCGGCGCCCGTGAGGACGAGCCGGACGCCGGGGACCTGGCGGGCTTTGGCGGCGTCGATGCGGACGATGCGGGCATGAGGGAGCGGGCTGCGCAGCAGCTTTGCCCACAGCATGCCGGGCGCCTGTGCGTCCATGGCGTAGAGAGCGGCGCCGGTGGTCTTGCCCTGCACGTCGGTCTTGGGAACGGGACGCCCGATTACGCGGTAGGTCGTCATGCGGTCCTCCTGATTGGGGAGCGGCGGGAGCGCTGGCGAGGTTAGAACATGTAGATGCGTTCTTTCAGCCGGAGGTCCTCGAGCGCCCGTATCGAGCGCGCCCGCTCAACGAACGCCTCCAGGCTCACGCCGGACAGCATCCCCTCCTCCGTGAGCATCGCGTGCAGTTCCGGGAACAGCCCCTCCGCCGACCGGCGCACGTTGAGCAGGTCGCCGGCAAAGTGGTAGGGCAGGAATTCCGGGGTGAAGTAGCGGAAGTTCTCCCGGAGGATGCGCTCCTCCTCGGCGCTGGCCGCCGCGGCGCAGCGCGCCTCGACGTACGAGCCGACGAGCGGCGGGGAGAAGTCGACGTAGAGCAAGTCGCCGTCTTCGCCGACGAAGTTCTTCACGTGCGGGTCGATGGACACCCCGGCGTCGGCTGCCCGCCGCAGCACCGCGACCGCCGCGACGACGGCGGAGGCGTGGTCGCGCACGAGAGCCTCCGGCGTCTCGTACCGCTCCACGAGATTGTCGCCGCCGTCCTCGCAGAGATAGACGACGCACTCATCCTCAACCCGGCAACTGAGCACAGCCGGCATGCGGACGCCCGCCCCCCGCAGCTGCCGCCGGTATTCCTCGATCTCCTCGACAATCTCTTCGAGCGAGCACGACAGCCAGTCGTTGGGGCGGATGGTCTTCTCGACCATCCGCTTGCCATCGCGCACGAACCTCTCGATCCGGGTGTTGTGGACCGAGAAGCGGCTGGGGTCCGGCTCTCCCGGCATGTCAGGCGACGCGACGGCTAGCGGCCGGCGCCGACGCCGGCCTCCACGGGGTAGAGTTGCGCCACAAACTTCTTGGTGGAGACCATGTGCCGGGAGAGGCCCAGTTCCTTGGGGTCCAGGCCGAGGGCAAGGCCCACAGCCTGGGGCAAGTGGATGATGGGCAAATCAAAACGATTGCCGGTCGCCTTCTCGACCGCGGTCTGCTCTCCGTCCATCTCCAGATGGCAGAGCGGGCATGGCAACACCATGGCGTCGGCGCCCTTGCTGACCGCCTCGCCGAGGTGCTTCGCGGTCATCGCGAAGGCGTTCTCTTCGTTGGCGGTGAGCGAGGGGAAGCCGCAGCACTTGCCCTTGCCGGCGATGTCGACGTTCGTGCCGCCCAGCGCCTCGGTCACCTGTTCGAGGTACAGTTTGCGCTCCGGGCGTTGAATGACGTCGATGGGGCGGCGGAGGTAGCAGCCGTAGAACGGCGATAAGCCGAGCCCGTTGAGCGTGCGACGCGCCTTGCTCCTCACAACGTCGAGGCCCACGTCCTCGACGAGCGCCCAGAGGAAGTGCTTCACGTCGGTTGTGCCGTGGTATTCGAGCCCCTCTTCCGCCAGGTGCTCGCGGTTGATGCGCTCCCGGTAGACGGGGTCGGAGAGCCGGAGGGCGCTGCCGCCGATGACGCCCTGACAAGTGCTGCAGATGGTGAGCAGCGGGAGGCCCATCGCCTCCGCCTTGGCTAGCGTGCGCGCGTTGATGGGGTCGCATATCTCGGCGGGAATCAGCCCGGCGCCACTGCAGCCGACGTCCTTCAACTC
The DNA here is from genome assembly GCA_034421335.1 of Dehalococcoidia bacterium. Taxonomy (GTDB): domain Bacteria; phylum Chloroflexota; class Dehalococcoidia; order Lucifugimonadales; family Australimonadaceae; genus S5-327. The sequence continues at coordinate 17,334 of DAOUKL010000055.1, forward strand.
CTCCACTTCGATATCCAATTCGGCTGCGACCCGCACGAACGACTCGTAGAGTTCCGGGCAGAAGCCCTTGGCGACGCACCCGGGATAGAACGCGAACCGGTGGCTCATCGCTTCTTCTCCTTTCGCAGCCCCGCATTCGAGCGGTTGTATCTGTCGAATATCTTCTTGATCTGGTCCGCGCCGGGCCGCTTGTAGTGGGGCTTCAGAGTGGCCTTGCCCTTCCTCAGAGCGCGCAATCCCAGCGGCAGCGTGTGCAGCCCGCCCCTGATGAGGCCGCCGTAGGTCTGTAACGCGACGGAGCGCTCATCGAGCCACCCCTTGCGCGAGATGGACTCCTCGAACGCGTCGTAGTGGCGCTCCAGCATCTTGTTGCCGTAGCCGGACTTGATGCCGTGAGCGATGGCCTTGTCCCGCGTGTCCATAATGAGGTGAGTCGGCTCCAGGCCGAGGGGGCAGTGCTCGGTCGCCTCCCAGCAGTGGACGCAGTCCCATATCCCGTGGACTTCGCTGCCTTCGCGCAGCCGCTCAGCGGTGATGGAGTCGCGGGGGTCGACCGCGAAGCGGTAGAGCTTGGTGAGGGCGGCGGGGCCGTAGAAGTCGAGGTTCACGTCGATCACCGTGCAGCCCTCATCGCACAGGCCGCAGGTGGTGCAGCGCATCGCCTGGCGCACCGGGCGCAACTCCTCGTCGGTCACGGGGCGGTCGCCGTTGGGCACGACGCCCCTGGCGAAGTGGTCGACCTTGTCCCACAGGAACTTCTTCACGTCGTACATCACGTCCCGCGTAACGGGGGCGTAGCGGACGGGTTGCACGGTGATGACCTCGTCCTTCTGGGTTTCGCCGACGGTTACGAGGCACGAGGGCTTCTGCGCGCCGTTCAGGCTCACGGTGCAGTCGCCGCAGAAGCCGACGCCGCAGTTGCCCCTGAAGGCGAGTGTGCCGTCCTGCGTTTCGCGGACGGCCACGAGGGCGTCGAACACCGTGGACCCGGGGTCGACATCGGCCTCGTAGTCGGAGTACACGGGCTGGGCCCGGGTTCCTGCGCGCTGGAACTTGAAGGTGATTTTCACGTGCCGCCTCCTGTCTGTACGCCCTGTCGCCGTCAGGAAGCCGCGACGGCTTCCCTGCGGGTCGCCGGGCCGGCGTCCCCGCGCGTAACCGAAATCCGCGCGGCCTGCGCGTCGTCCTGGTCGGGGTAGTCCGTCCGAACGTGGACGCCGCGGCTCTCCGTGCGCTCGAGCGCGCTCGCCACGATCGTCTCCGACACGTCGAGCAGCCAGCCGAGCTCCAGGTACTGAACGAGGCCGAAATTATAGTCTCTCGTGCCGACGCCGGCGCCGAGCTGCGCCGCCTCTTCGCGCATCGCGCGGATGCGCTCCTGCGCGGCTCCCAGGCCCTTGGCGTCCCGGCTCATGCCGGCCTTCTCGTGCATGAGCGCGGCGAGTTCCGAGCGGAGCGCCGCAACAGGCGCGCCTCCCGGACGCCCCAGCGCGGCGGAGACGTAGGCGTCCTCCTTGTGGAGCGCCGCGTCGTTCGTCGGCTCCGAGCCCGCGTCCTGCATCGCCGCGCGCGCCGCCGCAGTCCCCGCCCGCTTGCCGAACGACGCCGACAGGAGCAGGAAGTTGCCGTCGAGCCCTCGGGCCCCGTGGAAACCGGCGCCCGCGCACTCGCCCGCGGCGTACAGACCCGGCATCGACGTGGCCCCATTGGCGTCGACGGCGATGCCGCCGAGCAGGCGCGACATCGCGGGCGCGACCGGCGCCGCGTCCTTCAGCATGTCCACGCCCGCAAGCGCCTTCACCCGGTGCAGCGTGTCCGGGAATCGCGTTGCGGCCTCCGACGGCTCCGGCAACCCACTGAGCGTCACTCCGCCGTTCACCGTCGACGCTCCGCCGGCCCAGAGCAGCGGCGAGAGGGCCAAGCGGCGGTCCTTCAGCACGTAGGGGTAGTACTGTACGAACTCCATGTCGACGAGCCGGACGCCGGCGCGGTAGGCGGCCGCGATGCCGGCGCCGCCGCACTGCAGCGACGACGTGCTGGGATCGTAGGCCCGCCTCGGCCCGCCCGTCGCCAGGACGACGGCGCCGGCGGGCATCGTCTCCAGCTCGCCGGTGGCCATGTCGAACGCGACGACGCCCCCACACTTGCCGTTCTCCACCACGAGGGCGGTGACGACCCACTCGATGCACATGTGGACGCCGGCGCCGATGGCCTGCTCGTACAGGGTTTGGGTGAGCGCCAGGCCGGTGGAGTCGTCCACGTAGACGGCGCGCGCGTCCCCGGCGCCGGGCAACTGCGCACGGTGAATCACCGTGCCCTGACGGTTGAAAGGCGCGCCCATGCGGTCGAGCTCGATCACCAGCCCCGGCGCCTCGCGGCAGACGTCCTCGACGATCGACGCGTCGCCTACGCCGACGCCGGCCGCGAGCGTCTCCGCGACGTGCGACTGCCGGCTTTCATCCGCGCCGCTGCCGGCGTTGAGGCCGTCTTGCACGGACACCGAATAGCTGCGCGCGGGATGCGACTGGGTGACGAGCGCAACCGACGCGCCGGCGCGCTTGGCGGCCACCGCCGCGCGCAGTCCGGCAATGCCGCCTCCTACCACGAGCACTTCATGCATGTGCTCCTCCCGTAATCTGTGAGTCAAGCGGCGGGGGTATCCCCTCGCGTAACTTTACCACCTGCGCGCAAGTCATGTGCGCGGCGCAGGGGCAGAGAGCGGGCGCAAGGCGCGCGAGTGGCGATTGCCGGTATCATCCCCCTATGCCCGCTCCGCAAAGACGCACGAAAATCGTGGCCACCTGGGGGCCCGCCCTCGCCGATGAAGAGCGACTGCGCCAGGCTATCCTCGCCGGCGCCGACGTCTTCCGCCTCAATTTCTCCCACGCGACCAGCGAGGAGGTCAGCTCCGTCGTCCCGCGCATCCGGGCTCTCAGCGCCGAACTCGATCGCCCCGTCGCGCTCCTGCAGGACATCCAGGGCCCGCGGCTGCGCACCGGCGAGGTGGAGAACCCCGAGGGCGCAACCCTGACCATCGGCGAACGCGTCGTCGTCACCTCCGAGCCCGTCCCCGTAACCTCGTCGGTCGTGTCGATCCCCTACCCCAGGCTGGCGCATGACGTCGCGCCGGGGCACCGCATCCTCATCGCGGACGGCGTCATGGCCCTCCGGGTCGCCGCCGTCCGCCCGCCCGAACTCGACGCCGAGGTTGTCGCCGGCGGCGTGCTCACCTCCCACAAGGGCGTCAACCTGCCCGACTCCCACGTGACCGCCGACCCGCTCACGCCGAAAGACCGCGCCGACCTTGCGCTCGGCGCCGAGCTCGGCGTCGATTACGTCGCGGTCAGCTTCGTCCGGAGCGGCGCGGACGTGGAGGCGTGCCGCAGCTTGCTCCGCGAACTCGGCGCCGAAACCCCCATAGTCGCCAAGATCGAGCATCCCCTCGCCATCGACAACCTCCCGGAGATCCTCGAGGCGTCCGACGCCGTGATGGTTGCGCGCGGCGACCTGGGCGTCGAAGTATCGCCCGAGCGCGTTCCCCTCCTGCAGAAACAGATCATCGCGCAGGCCAACGAGGCCGGTCTGCCCGTCATCACCGCCACCCAGATGCTGGAGTCGATGATCGAGCGCTCCACTCCCACGCGCGCGGAGGCGAGCGACATCGCCAACGCCATTCTCGACGGCACGGACGCCGTGATGCTCTCCGGGGAGACGGCGATCGGCGCGTTCCCCACGGAGGCCATCGCCACCATGGCGCGCATCGCCCTGGCCGCGGAAACGTCGGAGGCGTCGGCGCGGCATTTCCGACAGCAGGGCGGGGATGACCAGCCGCACGCAATGGCCGGCGCCGCCTGTATGCTCGCCGAGCGCCTGGGGGCGCGCGCGATGGTCGTCGTAACCGGAAGCGGCCGCACCGCCGCGACGCTCTCCCGGCAGCGCCCCGCCGTTCCTATCTACGCGTTCACTTCCGGGCCCGAGGCCGCCCGCAGCCTCATGCTCTGGTACGGCGTTTGGCCCATTCAGACCACCATCGCAGACCGATTCGAGGTTACGGTGCAGTCGACGCTGGGGCTGCTCGAGCAGCGCGACGCCGTCGCCCCCGGCGATAGCGTCGTCTTCTTCGGCACGGCGCCTGTCGGCGCAGGCAAGATGCCGAACCTCATCACGGTGCGCACGGTCGGCGATGGGTGACCGTCCCCACGGCGAAACCTCCGCGCGCTCCCGCCGCAGGCTTTGGTAAAATGATGGTCGACGCGCTCCCTCCGACCGCGGACGCGCTCTGAACCACCCCTATGCGTAGCGCGCTGAAGCTCCTTCCGGTACTGCTCCTCCTTCCCCTCGCGGCAGGCTGCGATTCGACTCCCTCATCCACGCCGACGCCCCCGACCACCCCCGGGCTGGGCTCCCTCAACCCCGGCTCCCCCGCACCCACGCCTACGCCTGAGCCTCCCACGTCGACGCCGACGCCGCCTGATGAGGAAGAAGTGCTCACGATCCTCTACTGGCAGGCCCCGTCGCTGCCCGGCCCATACCTCTCCAGCGGCTTCAAGGACAGGGACGCCGGCGCCGTGACCCTTGAGCCGCTCGCCGTATACGACCCCGACGGCGTCCTGACCCCCGTGCTGGCGTCGGAGGTCCCGACCCTGGAGAACGGCGGGGTCGCGCAGGACTTGCTGTCGATCACGTGGACGCTGCGGGAGGGGCTGCGCTGGTCGGACGGCAGCCCCTTGACGGCGGACGACGTGGTCTTCACCTGGCGCTACTGCGCCGACCACGAAACGGGATGCACCGGCGCCGACGCGTTCGAAGGCATCGCCTCGGTGGAGGCCCTCGACGAACTCACGGTGAGGATCACGTTCGAAGAGCCCACGCCCTACCCCTACAACGCGTTCGTCTCCACCAGTTCGCCCGTAATCAGCCGGGAGCAGTTCGCCGACTGCGTCGGAGCCGTCGCCACAACCTGCGACGAGCAGAACTACGCGCCTCTCGGCTCCGGCCCTTACCGCATAGTCAGCTTTCAGCCCAACTCCGAAGCCGAGTACGAGCGCAACCCGTTCTACCGCGGTCCGGCGCCCTTCTTCGACCGCGTCGTTCTGAAGGGAGGCGGCGACGCGCTCTCGGCGGCGCGCGCCGTCCTGGAAGCGGGCGAAGCGGACTTCGCCTGGAACCTGCAGGTCGGGCCGGAAGCGCTGGCGGAGATGGAAGCGGCGGGCAAGGGAACGGTGGTTTCGGCGTTCGCCAGCATCGTGGAGCGCATCGTCGTCAACCAGACCAACCCCGACCCCGCACTGGGCGAGAACCGCTCTGAGCACATGGAGGGGACGAACCCTCACCCCTTCCTTACGTTCGCCCCGATTCGACAGGCCATGTCCATGGCGATAGACCGCAGCCTCCTCGCGGAACGGCTGTACGGGTTCGCCGGGGAGCCGACGTGCAACATCGTGGCAGGCCCACCGGCCTACGTCTCGAACGCAAACGACGGCTGTCTCGCCCAAGACATCGAGGGAGCGAACCGCCTGCTCGACGAGAATGGCGTGCTGGACTCCGACGGCGACGGCGTGCGCGAGCACAACGGAGCTCCGCTGCGCATCGTCTACCAGACTTCGACGAACGCGGTAAGGCAGGAGACGCAGGCGCTCATCCGCGATTGGTGGCGCGGGATAGGCGTCGAGACCGAAATAACGCATCACGACGCCGCCCTCTTCTTCGGCGGCGACCCCGTCGACAACGCCGAGGAGTCGTTCCGGAGGTTCTTCGCAGACGTGCAGATGTACGCCTCAAGTTCAGGAGTCGACCCTCAGCAATACCTGTTCGGCTACCTGTGCGGACACATTCAGGCGCGCGAGAACAACTGGGCCGACGGCAACAACGCCCGCTCGTGCAATCCCGCCTACGACGACCTTTACGCCCGGTTCGCCGGCGCAAGCATCGGGCCGGAGCGCACGGAACTCATCAAGCAGCTGAACGACCTGCACGTGGGGAGCTACGTCGAGATCCCGCTGGTGAACCGGGGGCAGGTCGCCGCGCGCCTGAACACGCTGCAGGGCGTCCGGGCCAACGCGTGGGACAGCGACCTCTGGAACATCGCCGAGTGGCGCCGCTGAACCGCTTCTCCGTTCCTCCGTTCGCGTTTCCACTTTCGCAGGCATAGCGAACGGGGTAGACTGCCGCCATGGCGGATACTCCCGAACTGCGCTATCTGCGGTTGTTCCCTCTGCAGGCGGTCGTGCTCTTCCCCGGCATGGAGTTGCCGCTCGTCGTCTTCGAGCCGCGCTACCTCCAGCTCACGCAGGAGTGCACCCAGAGCGACGAGCCGTTCGGCGTGCTCCTGCTGAAGGAGGGAGCCGAGGTCGGCCCCAACGACAGCGACCCGTTCGAGGTCGGCTCCACCGCGCACATCCGGCGCACGGAGGCGATGGGCGACGGCCGCATCGCCGTCATCGCCGTGGGAGGCCAGCGCTTCAAGGTGCGCTCCTTCATCCGCGACAACCCGTACCTTGCCGCCGAGGTCGAGATGCTCGACGATCACGACGACATGATCGACCCGTCGCTCGTCGACAACGTGCGGTGGGACGCTATGGCGTTCGTGCGTCAGCTCGTCGCGTCGCGCGGCGGCTACGTGCGCAACGTATCGCTCCCTGACGACCCCGCGTCGCTTTCGTACCAGGTGGCGCAGCTGTTCCAGGGAAACCCGGAGGTCCAGCAGCGCCTGCTCGAGCTCCCCACGTTCGACCGCTTGTGGGACGAACTGGAGCTCATCAAGAACGCGCGCAAGCAGGTGCGGGGCCGCTCCGGCCCGGGCCGGTCGTTCTCGGCGAATTAGCCCGGGCTAGTTGAGCGCGTCGGCGGCCACGTAGGCGGCTGCGAGCATCATGGAGGCCAGCGTCTTGGCGTCGTTCACCTGGCCGTCGCGCGCCATTTCCACCAGACGCTCGAACGGGATGCGGACCACTTCGATCCGCTCGTCGACATCGGCGGGCAGCGGGTCCTCAAACAGCCCCGTCGCGATGAACGAGAAGAGCTGCTCGCTCATCGAGCCGGGCGCCGCGAAGAAGTCGCCCAGCGGCGACAGACGCTCGCAGTTCAGCCCGGTCTCTTCGCGCAGCTCGCGGCGCGCCGCGACGGCCGGGTCCTGCTCGCCGGCGTTCATCACGCCCGCCGGCAGTTCGAGCAACTCCCGACCCGCCGCCTTCCGGTACTGCCGCACGAGCACTACATTGCCGTCGGCGTCGACCGGCACGATCACCACCGAGTTCGGGTGATGCACGATGTCCCGCAGTGTTTCCGAGCCGTCGTCGAGGCGCACGCGCTCAACGCGCACGGTGAGACGCGTGCCGACGAACTCGCCCTCGACGGCGACGGTGGGCTCCCGCTCATCGGCCATTCCGCGCCTCCTCCTCGGCGAGCAGCCGGGCGATGCTCCTCGATTGGTCGGCGCCGCGCCGCAAGCGGTACACCAGCGTTTCGTAGAACCTGTCGGGCGGGCCGGCGCGCAGGAACCGCGCCCGGCGGCCGCTCCCCGTCACCACCGCCGAGTCTCCGCGCGCCAGCGGCGTCTCCACGAAGCCGTCCGCCGTCATGAGTCCATCGTGGTCGCTCTTCACCACCAGCTCCACCGAGCAGTCGCCCGGCACGACGACGGGAGCGTCGAGGTCGCCGTGCGTCGCCACGGGCGCGACGACCATATCGCCCGACGCGGGATAGAGGATGGGCCCGCCCACGGCGAGGGAGTACGCGGTGCTGCCCGTCGCGGTCGAAACGATCACCGCGTCGGCCTGGTAGGTGGTCATCTCGAAGCCGTTGACCGAGACGCCGATGCGGGCCAGGTGGGCGATGCGCGCCCTGCCGACGACCACGTCATTGAGCACGTAAACGGGGCTGCTCTCGCCCTCGGCGGTGCGGGTTACGCACTGCGCCATGCGTCGCTCGTCGATCCAGGCGAACTCGCCGGCGAGGTAGCGGGGCACGAGTTCGAGGGCGTCGGCGGCTTCGATCTCGGTGAGGAAGCCGAGGCGTCCGAGGTTGACGCCGAGCAGGGGCACGTCGGCCTCGGCGGCCATGCGCGCGGCGCGGAGGAGCGTGCCGTCGCCGCCGACGGTGATGAGCACGTCGGGCGCCATGTCGGCGAGCCGCATCTCGCCGTCGCCGGTCGAGTGGAGCGGGTGGCGCGCGCCCAGTGCCTCCGCCAGGGCCCCGGCCAGCGGCGCCGCCCGCTCGGAGTCGGCGTTGTAGAGGATGGCTGCGTTGCTCGCGTCGATGGACACGGGAAGGATTATAGCGGGCCGGGCGCCTACCCTCTCCCCTCCCCTCCCTCAAGACGGGGAAGGGAGTTTGTGCGCGCTGGTATCATGGAGCGAGAGGTGAGCAGCGATGAAAGTTCTCATGAGCGCTCCGCGCGGGTTCTGCGCCGGCGTCGTCCGGGCCATCGACATCGTCGAGATCGCCATCGAGCGGTTCGGAGCGCCTGTCTACGTGCGGCACGAAATCGTGCACAACCACTACGTCGTCAACAGCCTTCGGGCGAAGGGGGCCATCTTCATCGAGGAGGTCGACGAGGCGCCGGACGGCGCGACGATCATCTTCAGCGCCCACGGCGTCGCTCCCCAGGTGTGGGAGGCCGCAGACAAGCGCGGGCTGAAGGTCATCGACGCCACCTGCCCGCTCGTCACCAAGGTGCACCTCGAATCGCAGAAGTACGCCCGCGAGGGCTATTCCATCCTGGTCGTCGGTCACGAGGGGCACCCGGAAGTCGTCGGCACCATGGGGCAGTCTCCGGACGTTTCGCTGCTGGTGAACGACGCGTCGGAGGCGGCGCGGATGGAAGTCGCCAACCCCGACCGCGTGGTCGCGCTCACGCAGACGACGTTGTCGGTCGACGATACGCGCGAAGTCATGGAAGTGCTTCGGGGGCGGTTCCCGTCGATCGAGGCGCGGAACGACATCTGCTACGCGACGACGAACCGTCAGGAGGCGGTGAAGGAGCTGGCGAAGCAGGTCGACCTCGTGCTGGTGGTCGGGGCCGCGAACAGCTCGAACTGCAACCGCCTTCGCGAGGTCGCCGAACTCGCCGGACTCCCGGCCTACCTCATTGCCGACGCCTCGCAGATCGACCCCGCGTGGATCGATGGCGTGGAGCGCGTGGGCATCACCTCCGGCGCCTCGACGCCGGAGGTGCTCGTCGAGCAGGTCATCGACTACCTGAAGCCGGACTCGGTGGACACCGTGCAGGCGAGCGAAGAGAACGTGGTGTTCGTGCTGCCCAGGGAGTTGCGAGACGCGAGGGCAGGCGGATAGGGCTGCCCTACCCCAACTCCTTCACTACGCCAGCGATGGTTTCGCCGGCCTTGGCCGTTCCCTCGACGGGCTGACCGCGCTCTCCGATCCGCAAACGGCCGGTCGCGAGCGACTCGGACACTGCCCTGCGGAGCAGCTCCGCCGCATCGGTCTCGCCAAGGTGGTCGAGCATCATGGCCGCGGTGAGCGTCTGCGACACCGGATTGGCGCGGTCCTGCCCGGCGATGTCCGGGGCCGAGCCGTGGATCGGCTCGAAGTACGCGTGCTCGTCGCCGATGTTGCCTGATGGGCAGAGGCCGATGCCGCCGACCGTGCCGCCGCCGAGGTCGCTGAGGATGTCGCCAAGGAAGTTCTCCATCACGAGCACGTCGAAGTGCTGCGGCCCGGCGACCAGCGCCTGCGCGGCGGCGTCGGCGTAGAGATGCTCCTTCTGGACGTGCGGGTATTCCTCGCCCACCTCGTCGAACACGCGCCGGAAGAACGCCATCGAAGGCAGCACGTTCGCCTTATCGACGCAGGTGACGCGCCGGACGCCGTCGGCGGGAGCGCCGTTCCTCCGCGCGGCGATATCGAACGCTCGCCGCGCCGCCCGTTCGACACCCTTGCGGGTGACGAGCAGCGTGTCCGCCGCCGCCGTGTCGGTCTGAACTCCCTTCCCTCGCGAGAGGTAGAGCCCCTCGGTGTTCTCGCGCACGATAACGTAGTCGATCTCGCCCGGCTCGGCCTTGAGCGGCGCAGGAACGCCGGGCAGCAGCCGCACGGGCCGCACGTTGGCGTACGTGTCGAGCCCGATGCGGAGCACGCCGCCAAGCACGCCCGCCTCGGTGCCGTCGGGCAGCCGCACGCTGGGAAGGCCTACCGGCCCCTTCATCGTGGCGTCCGCCTCCCTGATGGCCTCGAACGACTCTTGCGAGAGGTTGACGCCCGTCTCCCGGTAGAGCGCGGCGCCGCCGCGGTGAAACTCGATGTCGAGGCGGAACGTCCCCAGCGCCTGTTCGACGGCGCCGAGCGCCGTGAGCGCTGCGCCGACCAGCTCCGGGCCGATGCCGTCGCCTTCGATAACAACCACCTTGTGCGTGCGCGCGCCTGCCGAATCGGTCATCATCGCCTCCGGCTTCAGAATGCCCCTATCGTAGGAGGGAAGCGAGGCGCCGGGCAATCGCCGGCGCCTCGTGGTGTACAATCTCCAAGCCCAGCCGCAGGAGCCCGATGCTCGACGACGCCCAGCTCAAGGAGATCGAACTGCAGGCCGCCGACCTCGTCCGCGGCGCCGGCGCGCTGCTCCTCGACTACTTCGACCAGCCCCTCGCCATCGATTACAAGTCCGCCAACAACCGCAATCCCGTCACCGAGGCCGACCACGCCGCCGACGACTTCCTCCGCACCGAAATCGTCAGACGCTTCCCCGAGCACGGCGTCGTAACCGAGGAAACGGAATCGGACGACGACGACCCGCGCGAGGTGACATGGGTGGTCGACCCGCTCGACGGGACGACGAACTTCCTGCACGGGCTGCCGGTGTTCGCGTCGATGGTGGCGGCGCTGGAGCGTGGACGGCCCGTCGCAGCGGCCATCTACACCCCCCGCATCGGCGACGCCGAGGGACGCATCCTCCACGGCAGACGCGGCGGCGGCGCCTGCGAGAACGGAAGCCCCATCGCGCTCGACAATCTCGATCCTCCGCGCCGTATGGCGGCGGTCCCCGGCTACTTCCTGCGGATGTTCAGCCAGCACCGGCGCCTCCGGCGCAGGATGGGCGACTTGCGGACGACGGGCAGTGCGGGGTTCGAGCTGTCAATGACCGCCCGGGGCGTGTTCGATTACGTGGTGTTCAACGGCCCGATGGTGTGGGACCTCGCGGCGGGCGTGCTGCTCGTGCAGGAGGCGGGCGGCGTGGCGCGCCTGCGCAACCCGCGGACCAGGCGGTGGGCGCCCTTCGAGACGTTCGCTCCCGTCGCCGATCAGAGCCCGCGTCCGAGCGAACTGCGGAAGTGGCGCGGCGCGATGGCGCTGGGCAAACCCCCGGTAGTCGAGCAGATCACGTCGGGCATCACGCCGCGCTCGTACCCCATTCGCGCCCTCCAGCGGAAGGTCGGCGGACTGCTCGGAAGGGGTGAGCCACCCGGCCCGCCTCCGCCGCGGCGACCGCCGCCGTCCGGCTAGCTGCCTATCCTCAGCGGTCAGGCGTCCCCTCTCCCCTGGCGGGAGAGGGCTAGGGTGAGGGGGAAAGTCCCAGAACAGCCATAGCTATCGCCTCCCGCACGGCGTCCGTCTCTTGCAAGACCTGATTGTTCCAGAACCTCATCACTCTGAAACCTTGAGTCTCTAACCAGGCAGTGCGCCCAGCGTCATAGTCCGCCAGTTCCGCGTGCTGTCCGCCATCCACTTCTATGACGAGTCTGCTCTCGAAGCATACGAAGTCCACGATGTAGGGGCCTATCGGCCCTTGTCTGCGAAATCTGCTACCCGCCACTTGGCGGTTGCGCAGGATGTTCCACAAGGCTCTCTCGGCGTCTGTGGAACTTTTTCTGAGTTGGCGTGCTCTGGGAATGTTGTTCATGGATTGCGTTCACCCCCATCCTAACCTTCCCCCATCAAGGGGGAAGGAACCAGATGACCAGCCCTACAGCCAGGGGTAGGGCAGGTCACGGCGGGTGCTGGGCGTGGGGAGCATGGGGTCGTCCAGCAGGCGGCGCAGGCGGGCGAGCAGCGCGGACGCCTCCTGTTCGTTGAGCTTGCCGGCGAGCGCCTGCGCCAGCGGGCCATCGCCGGACGCAAGGTCGTCCGCTGCGCGGGCGGCGTCCGCCAGCAGGGGGTCCGGGACGGGGCTGCCGCCGAAGTCCCATATCACCGTTCGCAGTTTGTGGGCAGCGTTGAACGTGAGGCCGTTGTCCACGGCCCAGACGCGGTCATCGGGGCCGATGAAGCAGTGGCCGCCCTTGCGGTCGGCGTTGTTGGCGATGAGGTCGAACACGGCGAGGCGCAGGCACTCCTCCTCGCGTCCGTCGCGGAACGTGAAGAAGTTGGAGTCCGGGCCGTGGGGAACGAACAGCTGGAGCGAGCCCTCGCCGGCCTCGCCTTCGCGCTCGACGGTCGGGGGGATGAGGCCCCAGCCGAGCGCCTTGCCCAGTTCGTAGGCGGCGCATTCGCGGTGGTGGAGCGTGCCGATGGGGAAGTCCCACAGCGGGGCCTCGCCGGAGCGCGGCTTGTAGACGCCGTGGGCCCGGCGACCGTCGAGTTCGAGCTCAACGACGAACGTGTAGTTCGACGCGTCTGGATGCAGCCAGCCGTCGCCGATGGCCGCCTCCCGGACGAACTGCTCGGCGTCGGGAGCGGACGGGAGCACGTCATGGCGTCCCGACTCGATCTGCTCGCGGGGATAACGGGCGAAGAGAGGCATCAGTTGGCGCGGGGGCAGGCGTGCGCTTTGCCGTCGCGCTGCATGGGGCCTCCGCAGAGGACGCACCGGGCGCGTCCGGCGTCGTGCACCTCGAACGCCCGATCTGCGAGCCAGTCCATAACTTCCGTGTCGGCCCACATCGCGATGGCGTCGTCCTCCTCCTCGGAGACCTGCGCGAGGATCATGTAACGGTCCGACCGCCTGTCGTGTCCGAGGGAGAGGGCGGTCACCTTGCAGTTGAAGTCGGCCTTGAAGGCGGCGCTGGCGCCGGCGACGGGCTCGCCCGTCTCGCGCACGGAGGTGCGGAGCATCCGCTTGATGGCGAGAGCGAGCTCGTAGAGCTCCTCCTTTTCGAGCCACAGCAGGGCGGAGCCGTTCTCACCGTCGGCGTAGAGCCGGAAGGTGCGCTGGCCGGGAGAGCCGACGTACTCAGGCTCGACCAAGGAGCAGTTGCCGAGGTCGTGCCGGGCGTATGCGCGGTCGTCCGCCATGGCTAGTACTTGTCGAACATCGCGCCGACGGACATGCCGCTGTGGATGCGGTGGATGGCCTCGCCGAGCAGTTCGGCGACGGAGACGGTCGCGACGAAGCCGTTGCGCTTCTCCTCGGGCAGGTGAATGGTGTCGGTGCAGACCAGGTTGTGGATGGGGCTTTCCTGGAAGCGGGACACCGCGCCGCCGGAGAGGACGGCGTGGGTTGAGGACGCGTAGACGTCCAGGACGCCGGCCTCCCTGAGAGCGTCGGCGGCGCTCGTCATCGAACCTCCGGTGTCCACCTCGTCGTCCATCAGGATGGCCGTCCTGCCGGCGACGTCGCCGATGATGTTCAGCAGTTCGGTCTTGTCCTCGTTGCCCATGCGCCGCTTCTCGATGATGGCGAGCGGCGCGCCGAGGCGTTCGGCCATATCCCGCGCCCGCTTGGAGATGCCGATGTCGACGGCGACGACGACGGGGTTCTCAAGCCGCATTCTCTCGAAGTGGCTGACGATGATGGGGAGCGCGGTCAGTTCGTCGACGGGGATGTTGAAGAACCCCTGTATCTGTCCGGCGTGCAGGTCCACGGTGAGGACGCGGTCGGCGCCGGCGGTGGTGAGGAGGTCGGCGATCAGCCTGGCGGTGATGGGCACGCGCGGCTGGTCTTTCTTGTCGGTGCGGCCGTAACCGTAGTAGGGGATGACCGCGGTGATGCGCCCGGCCGACGCGCGCTTGGCGGCGTCGATCATGATGAGCATCTCCACCAAATGGTCGTTCACCGGCGTGGAGAACGACTGGATAAGGAAGACATCGCGTTGGCGGACGTTCTCTCGGATGCGGACGAAGGTGTTGTCGTTGCTGAACTTGAAGACGTCCGCCCTACCCAGGGGAATGCCGAGGTAGTCGGCCACTCTCGTTGCGAGCGGCTGGTTGGAGTTGCCGGAAAAGACCTTGAGTTCCTCGTACAGGGCCATCTATCGCCGCTCCGGGATGGTCTGGGGCGCCACGACGCGCCCGGCGTCATTGGGCACACGAGATTCTAACGCGCGCGGGGCGGCGGGGGTAGTGTTCTCCCCCGAGGAGTTCCGCCCCCCTCCCCCGTCTTCGGGGGAGGGCTGGGGAGAGGGCGGCGCGCAAGCGCAAAGTCTCTAACGTACGCAGGAAGGTTCGTGGTTCGACCGGATCACCATGACCAAAGGGGGATGGATTCCCGCCTTCGCGGAAATGACGGAGGGTTACGCAAAGGTCCTGGAGGAGAAGATCTCGTCTCTCTCCGTGGGGGGCTGGGGAGAGGCCGTGCGCCTACCCTCCGAACGCGAAGGCGCCGTCCGCTCCGATGAGCCCCTGCGCAGGCAGGACGACCCGGCGGGCGCCCTCCCGGACGACGCCGATGACCGACGCCTCGCCTCCCGCGCCCGCTACCGCCTCGAGCGCGGCGTCGGCGTCATGCGCGGGAACGACGGCGCAGAACCCGACGCCCATGTTGTAGACGCGGTGCATCTCCGGAAGGGCGACGTTTCCCTCGCGCCGGATGACCTCGAACACCGGCGGCGGAGACGGCAGAGCGTCGAGCCGGTACTCGACCTCGGCGTCGAGCCGGAGCAGGTTGAGCAGGCCGTCGCCCGATATGTGCGCGAGGCCGCGGACATCAACCCCCGCGGCGAGCATCGCGAGCGCCTCGGGAACGTAGATGCGCGTGCGGCGCAGCAGCTCCCCGCCGACCGTGCGCCCGCACTCCGGCAACCCGCGCTCGACAGCGGCCGGGTCGTTCCCGATGAGCACTCTGCGGGCGAGGGTGAGGCCGTTGGCGTGAACGCCGTCGCTGGGCATTCCGAGGACCACGTCGCCCGCCTCGACGCGGCCGCCGGTGATGGGCGCGGCGCCGTCGAGCAGCCCGACGCACGTCCCCGATATGTCGAAGGCGTAGCCGGGCCGGGGGCCGGTCAGCGTGTCCGGGTGCTGCGAGAGCTCGCCGCCGACGATGGCGACGCGGGCGCGCTCGGCGGCGTCGCGCATCCCCTTGCCGAGTCCCGAGAGCATGTCCTCGTGGGGAAACTGGAGAGCGATGTAGTCGACCAGCGCGAACGGCTGCGCGCCGACGCAGACGACGTCGTTGACGTTGACCGCCACGCAGTCCCAGCCGATGGGTTCGAAGTCGCCGGTAAGCTGGGCGAGAACGCTCTTGGAGCCCACGCCGTCCGTGGAGATGGCGAGCGACAGCCTGTCGGTCAGGCGGAGCACGGAGGCGAAGAAGCCGTTGGGTACGATCTGCTCGCCGGCGCCCTCGCGAAAGTCGCGGGTCTCGCGCACCCACGCGAGCAGGCCGGAGAGGCCCGCGGCTGCGGCGTCGGCATCGACGCCGGACTCTGCGTAGGTGCGTGGCGTAGGGGCGTCGGTCATGGCGAACAGGAGGATTGTACTGCCCTTGGGCTCTGCCTGCCCTCTCTGCCCCTTCGGGGCGTCTCCCCCCCCCCATGGGGGAGAGTGTGGATTCCCGCCTTCGCGGGAATGACGGGGATCCGCCCTCTCTGCCCCTTCGGGGCATCTCCCCCTCGGGGGGAGAACGGTCAGCGGCTGTGCGCGGCCTGGCTGGCGCTCTGGGAGGCCTGCACGGCGCGCTGGGCGAGCATCGCTTCGGCAAGCAGGTCGAACCTCCCTGAGACGATGCGAAGGATGCGCGAGAGCAGCGTCTGGCCCATGTGAGGGTCGTTCGCCGTCGCCTCGGCGATGTCCTCGGCGTTGAAGCGCGCGAGCATCGTCTTCTCCCTGCAGACCGCGGAGAGCGAGTAGGCGGCGGGCGGCGCCATGGCCGACCATCCCACCACGTGGCCGGCGCCGGCGGTGGAGACCTTCCGGCGGTCGGTGTCGATGCCCCACCATTCGGGGACGGTCATGTGGAGTTCGACCGCTCCGTCGAGCACGACGTACAGGTGCGACGCCGGGTCGCCGCTGCGGAAGAGCTCCGTTCCGGCTTGGGCGCGCACGACGTCCGCAAGGTCCTCCAGCCGGGCCGCCTGCTCGGACGTCAGGCCCTCGAACAGTTCGCTCTCGCGCAGGGCGTTTCTGGTGGACGCCACGCCGAACCTCCTCGCAACGGCGGCGCCACGCCGCGCGCAAGATTGCATTCTCCCCACAATGCGGCTTGGCAATTATCCACGAACCGCCGCCGAATTGCACGGGTTTAGGTGACGAATTACGCCATTCCCGGCTGCGCCCCCTAAACCCTGCACTCGACGCCGAGCTCGGCGCAGACGCCGCGGAACCACTCGACCACGTCATGGTGGAGGGGAATGCCGCGCTCCGTGCGCTCGTCGAGCATCTCCCACTCCGGCTGGCCGGCGACGAGGACGCGGTCGTGGCCCTCGGCGGGCGGCGTGGCCTTCATCTCGCCGATGAAGTCGTCCATGCTGGCCTTGAACTCGCCGATGTCGCTGAAGGCGTCGATGTTGTAGGCGGCGACGTAGTGGCGGAAGTTGGTGCGACCGGCGCGGATGCCGAAGTCGGCGCCGGCGAGCACGGAGCAGAGGATGTCGACGGCCATGGCGAGGCCGTAGCCCTTGTGCGAACCGGCGTCGCGGTCGGTCCCCAGCGGGAGAAGCTGGAAGTTATCGGGAGCGAGCACCGGCTCCATGATCGGCGTTCCGTTCTCGTCGGCGATGAGTCCGGGGGGGAGGGGGGCGCCCATCCTGCGGGCGTTGCGGACCTTGTTGACGGGCACGACGCTGGTGGCCATGTCGAACACCCAGGGGCGCTCGGCTCCGGCCGGCACGGCGATGGCGATGGGGTTGGTGCCGAGCCGGGGAATCCGCCCGAAGGTGGGGAGGACGGCGGGGCCGGCGGCGGTCATGCACATGCCGATCATGTCGTGCTCGAGAGCGAGCATGGCGTGGTAGGCGGCCATGCCCACGTGTCCGCTGTTGAACATGGTGACGACGCCGACGCCGGTTTGGCGGGCCTTCTCGATGGCGATTCCCATCGCCTTCGGGGCGACGATGATGCCGAGTCCGTGGTCGCAGTCGATGTTGGCCGAGGAGGGGCGCTCGCGCACGATGCGCCAGTCCGGCGTGGGGTTCTGCGTGCCGTCAAGGAAGCGGTCGAGGTAGACCTTGAGCATATTGGAGACGCCGTGGCTATCGACGCCGCGCAAGTCCGCCGTGAGCACGACGTCGGCGCCGAGGCGGGCGTCCTCCGGCGGCACGCCGACCTTCTCGAACAGTGCGATGGTGGCCTCTCGGAGCGGAGCCGGGTCGACGCGGACAGCGTCTTCTTCCCTGATCTTGAAGCTTTCGGTCATAGTCCAAGCGCGGCGAGTCCGGCCGCCGCGACCTCCTCGTCTTCGTTGGGGCGGGCGCCGCTGACGCCGATGGCGCCGACCATCGCGCCGTCGGGCCGCCGGACGGGCAGCGCTCCCTGCCAGGGGATGAGGCGTCCCTGCTCCATCATGGCGAGGGCGCGGACGACGGGCTGGTCCCACCGTTCGCGCATGTCGCCGCTGGGCATGTCCCACGCGGCGGAGGCCGCAGCCTTGCCCTGGGAGATGGGGACGCTTCGCCAGAGGGCGCCGTCCATGCGGTGGAGGGCGATGATGTCGCCCCGTGGGTCGAGGACGGCGATGCTGACGCGGACACCGAGTTCCTCGGCCTTCGCGCGCCCGGCGGTCATCATGCGTATCGCTTCGTCCAGGGTCAGGGGCTCCATACGCTCCTCCTTGTCGGCGGGATGATACCGCATGGCGTCCGCCCTCGGGCGGCGCGCTGTCGCGCAGACCCTCTCCCCAGCCCTCCCCCGTCTTCGGGGGAGGGGGCCGGACAGCCCTCTCTGCCCCTTCGGGGCATCTCCCCCTCAGGGGGAGACAGGATGCGTTGTCGCGCAAACCCTCTCCCCAGCCCTCCCCCGTTAGGACGCCCCGTCCGCCCAGGAGACGAAGTCCATCACATGCCGGACTCGCGCCTCGTCCACGCGCCAGCCGGCGGACATCGTCATCCATCGCTCGTAGTGGGGGGCGGCGCGATGGCGCTCGAACGCAGCCTCATCCTCGAACACTTCGATGAGGGCGAACACGTTGGGGGCCTCGAGGTCGCGCAGGACTTCATAGCGGACGCATCCCGGCTCCGCCCTGCTGTTGGCGGCGTGGACGGCGACCTGCTCGACGTATTCGTCGACGTGCTCCGGCCTGATCGTGTGCAGCCCGACCACCACGTACATCGCGCCGCTACCCCAGCCGTTCGAGGGTCTGCTCGTGGATGTCGGGCATGACGAACGGGGGACGGCCCTCGGCGGAGACGGACACGCTCGGGTCTTCGAGGTTCACGCCGAAGAACGCGAGCTGGCGCGTCGCTAGATGCTCGACGCCGCCCGACTTCAGCATTCGAAACGGGCGGTCGTGGCCCGGGTAGATGATATCCGCCTCCTCCAGCACGCGCTCGATGCTGCGCCGGGACGCCTCCTCGCTCCAGAAGATGTTGGCGTTGATCTTCGTGAGCGCGACGTTCGCGTGCGCTATGCCGTCGCCGGTTACGGCCACCGGCCCCTCCGCGGTATCGACGATGAGCGCCATCGTGCCGGCGGAGTGCCCGGGCGTGTGCAGGACGCGGACGCCAGGCTCAATCTCGTAGCCGTCGCCGACCTCCCGGAGGTTGCCGAGCGAGTCGAGCATCGCGCCGGTCCAGAGGGGCGTGGCCCAGTCGTTGGGGTGCGGGTTGCGGATGTACTTGCGTTCCCACTCGTGGATGAGCATCTCGGCGTTCGGGAACACGTCGTAGTTCTGCGCGTGGTCCCAGTGGGCGTGGGTCATCACCGCGACGTCGACGTCGCCGGGGTCGACGCCGCGCTCGGCGAGGGCGGCCAGCAGGAAGCGGCGCCGCCCGACGTGGCCGGTGTCGACGATGATGGTGTGGTCGCCGCGCACCAACAGAGTGCTGCAGAAGCCGAGCGACCCGTAGTTGGTGTTGATGTTCTCGCCGTGGAGCAGGACTTCGACGGACGGCATCGGGGCCTCCTTTCGCGCGAACTGCGCTGGGGCTGCGCGGCCAGGGGGTTTCGCGACGCAAGCATAGCGTTAAACTGCGGCTGCGTTCGGACTCCCTCCCCCCGTGGGGGAGGGCCGGGGAGAGGGCCTGCCCTTCCGCCCTTCGGGCATCTCCCCCTGAGGGGGAGAAAGGCTGAGAGGTTCCCGCTTCGCGGGAATGACGGAAGGGGCACGGCGCTGGGGAGAAAGGAGCACCGTATGCTGGGCGCCGACTTCCAACGCCGGATGACGCCAGGAGACGTGGCGTTCCTGCGAGACGCCCTCGGAGACGACGCGCCGGACGACGGCGAACTCGCGCGGCTCCTCGTGGAGGACGAGGAGTACCGGGCGAGCGTCCTCGGCGACCCCCGCGCGTTCGAGGCGGCGACGAGCCGCGACGAGTTGATGACCGTCGTCTCTCCCCGGCTCTTCTTCGAGATCCTGCTGCGCCGGGCGGCGAGCGACCTGGAGCACGCCCACCACACCGTCGAGCGCACGGGTTCGGACCGCGTGCCGGTGTTCGACGCCGCCGAGGTCGCCGAACTCACGGGCAAGCCGTCGGTGCTGCACTACCTCGCGACGCTGCTGGCGTCGTTCACGAAAGTGCACAGCCACACCGAGCGCGTATGGGTGCGCCGGGGCGTCGTGCGGAAGGTGCGCTACAGCGACCTCGACGTGCACAGCATGTTGCGGCTCGCGCGGGAGACCGACGAGCACGAGCGACTGCCGGTGCTGCGGCGGACAGCCGACCTGTGCCTGTTCATCGTGGGGATGTTCCCCGACTTCGCGGCGTCGGCGCATCGCTACCCCGGCACGGGCGCGCTGCGGGCGCAGTCGGCAGTGCGGCGGAGGTTGGGCACGGAGGAGTACGAGACGGTCGCCTCGCAGATGTACGCGCTGGCGGCGCAATACCGCGAGGGCGACGAGATCGGCGAGGTCTTCCACACGCTAGGCGAGCACGTCGTCGAGGCCAAGAAGCCCATCAACTTCCTGTCCGAGCACTACCTCGGCTACAAGCGGGAGCAGCTATTCGGGGTGGGGTGAGCCCTTCCTCATCCCGCCATAGCCCATCCGCCCCTGTCATTCTGAACGTAGCGGAGCGGAGTAAAGAATCAACCCACTACTCCATCACGCGCAGGGTGGCGGGGACGTTCATGCGGCGGAGTTTGCGGACGGTGAGGACGGGCGCAATGCCTATGACGACGACCGCCGCCGCCATGGTGAGCGCGACGCTCAGGGCGTCGAACGCCGGGGGCACCCACAGGTCGGGGTACGACCTCGGCAGCAGCACGCGCAGCACCCACAGCGTCATCCCGTAGCCGCCCGCCGCTCCGAGGACCGCCGCGAGCACTCCGAGGATGAGGCCCTCGGCGACCATAACGCCCAACACCCCGCGCACGCGGACGCCGAACGCGAACATCGTGGCGTGGTCGCGGGCGCGCTCCTCGGAGTTGATGTTGGCGGTGTTGAACGCCATCAGCAGCGCAAGCCCGAGCACGAACGCCTGCATCACGAGAAAGACGCCGGCGAACTGCTCGATCGACTCGCGCGTGGCCTGGCTCGCCTCCGCCACGCCGCGCACGGCCCCCACGCTCGGCGCGGGGAACAGCGCCCGCTTGATGGACGACAGCGTCTGCCCGTCCGCGGGAGCGCCGGAGAGCACGTTCGCGTAGCCGTCGAGGCCGGCGAGTCCCGCGTGGCGGACGTCGGCGTAGGCGAACAGGCGCAGCGTGTGTGGGTGGACCGCCAGCACCTCCGCCTCGCTCGACTCGAACGTGAACGCGCCGGACCCGGTGCGCACCGGCAGCCGGAGCGTCACGCGATCGCCGGGGCCGACGCCGAGGTCCTGGGCGGCCTTGCGGGCCAGTACGACGCCGGGCCTGTCGACGGTCAACGCGCCCTCGACGGCGGTGGGCCGCCAGAGCGGGCTCTCGAAGTCGACGAACTGCAACTGAACGGGAACGGATGCGCCGCCCTTCTCCGCCGTTCCGTAGAGGCGCACTTCGGGTTCGGCGACGCGCAGGAGGCCGCTTGCGGCGAGGCCGGCGACCTCCGGGGCGTCGACAGGGTAGAAGTCGTCGAGTTCGACGACGAGGCGGTCGGGCGCGTCGCCGAGCAGTTCGGTCTCGCCACGCTCCACGGTGGACACGAACGAGTCGATCATCACCACGAGGTTGAACAGCACCGCGAGCACCGCAGTGAGGCCGAGCAGTGTAAGGAGCATTCGCCGCGGCGCGCGCAGCAGATTGCGGAGCGGCATGCGGGCGATCGCGCTACCGGGCAGGGGCAATCTTCCCAGGAGTGGGGCGAACCCTCCGCCCCGCGCCGCCAGGTGTCCGGTGCGAATGGCCTCTACAGGGGCGACGCGCACGGCCCGGTACACCGGCCAGAGGACGGCGGCGACGGGCACGATGAGCCCGATGATCGCCGCTCTCGCAAAGATGCCCGCCTGGAACGGCGTCTCGAACACCGGAAGGGGCACGAACTGTTCGAGCACGGCGCCCATCGCGGCCCCCACCAGCAGCCCGACCCCAATGCCGAACACGACGCCGAGCACGGCTACCTGCGCTCCGAACAGCAGCGGACGGATGACGATGGCGAGGGGCCGGACGCCGAGCGCCATCTGCACGCCGATCTCGCGCCGCTGCGCCTCCGCCATCCGGGCGGCGAGGTTGAGCGCGGCGAACGCCGCGCCGGCGAATATCGCCAGCGCGAACAGGTTGTAGAACTGCTGGTCGCCTTCGGGGTCCTGGGTGAGCGCACGGTATGACGGGTCGTCCTCCCTGCGCGTGAGGTTGAGGCCGACGCCGGCATGGCGGGCCTCGACCGCCGATACGAGCGCGTCCTCGACGGCGGCCAGGTCGGCGCCGGGCTCGACCGTCAGCACGAGGTCGTTCACCAGCCCGGGCTTGCCGGTTATCTCCTGCGCCGTCGCGAGGGACGTGAACACGACGGCGAGGTTCGCCTGGGCGATGAAGCTGCCCTCCTCGACGACCAGGTAATACTCCGGCGACACGGCATGGCCCACGTAACGGGCCGCCGTCCCCCCGCCGAGTGTCAGCTCGCCGCTGTCGGGCAGGCCGTAGAACACGGCAAAGTTGCGTTCGAGCATGACGGCCGGCTGGCCGATCTCGGACTCCTGGATGCCGCGTCCGGCGTAAGCAAGCACGCGGTCGACAGACGGGCCTCCGCCCGACATATCGACCCCGATGAGCCGCGCGGGAACGAAGACGGCCTCGCCGTCGGGGGATGGAACGTCGGCCTGGGTGGCGGCGATGAGGCGCTCGTCGGCGTCGGCGACGCCGTCGATGCCGCGCGCGATGTCGGCGAGGGCGCCCTGCGGCAGGAACCCGCCTCCCAGCCGCGCGCGGAGGTCGTGCATGTTGCCGAGAGCGAGGCTGGCGTCGTTGGAGTCGAGCCTCCACTGCGTGAGGCTGCTGAGTCCGGCGTAGAGGCCGGTCCCGATGGCGATCATCAGCGCGATGGCGACGACGGGGACCCAGTGCTTCCTGGCGTCCCGCAGCGCCCATCGCAACCGGAGTTTCAGCATCGAGCGTTCCTTCCTCCGCGCTTCCGCCCGCAGGGACAACGGCGGGCGACAGCATAGCCGTTCCCCGTTCGCAAAGGGAGAGGGACGCTCCGCAGTTCGCAGAGCGAACGGGGCCGAGGGAACGGGGCCGTGGGTAGCGCAGCGGCGACCGCATTGTTAGGCTACCCCCCTGCGCCACCCCCGGCGGGAGCGCGGCAGCGAGCGGAGCATGCAGCAACGCCTTCGAACGTTCAAAGGAGACCTGTTTGGGGGCGCCACCGCAGCGGTGGTGGGGCTTCCCGTGGCCCTGGGCTTCGGCGAAGCCTCGGGACTGGGGGCGCTGGCCGGGTTATACGGGGCCATCGCGGTGGGGTTCTTCGCGGCGGTGTTCGGGGGGACGCGTTCGCAGATCTCGGGCCCCACGGGGCCGATGGCGGTGGCGATGGCCGTGGTGGTCACGCTCCACGCCGACAACCTCGCCGCGGCCTTCACCATAGTCATCATGGCGGGGCTATTCCAGGTCCTGCTGGGAGTGGTGGGCATCGGCCGATTCATAGCGTTCACGCCGTACTCGGTTATCTCGGGTTTCATGTCGGGCATCGGGGTGATCGTCATCATCCTGCAGGTGCTGCCGTTCATGGGAGCGCCGGTTGCGACGGGCGGCGCGGTGGAGTCGATCAGGGGGTGGGTGGACGCGATCGGCAGTTTCGACACGGGCGCCTTCGCGATAGCCGCGGCGACGTTGGCCGTTGGTGTGTTTTGGCCTGGCCGCCTCCGCCGGATAGTCCCGGCCCCCCTCGTGGCCCTGGCGGCGGGGACAGCCATGGGGTTGCTGTGGTTTTCGGGGGCGCCGACCATAGGAGACGTGCCCACCGGCTTGCCGACCCCGCAGGCGCCGGACGTGTCCCTCGACATCCTGACGCGGGCGATCCAGCCCGCGTTGACGATCGCGCTGCTTGGTTCGATCGACAGCCTGCTGACGTCGCTCATCGCGGATACGATGACCAAGACGCAGCACGCCGCGAACCGGGAGTTGGTGGGACAGGGAATCGGCAACATGGCGGCGGGGTTCATCGGCGGGCTGCCCGGGGCCGGCGCCACCATGGGAACGGTCATCAACATCCGCGCGGGCGGCCGGACGCCGATCTCGGGCGTCATCCGCGCGGTCATACTGCTGGGGCTGGCGCTGGGGCTGGCGCAATACATAGAGGTCATTCCCCACGCGTGCTTGGCGGGCATTCTGATCAAGGTGGGATGGGACATCATCGACTGGCGCTTCATGACGCGCATTCTGCACGTGCAGCGGGAGCACCTGCTGGTGATGACCGTCACTTTCGGCCTGACGGTGTTCGTGGACCTGGTCACCGCCGTGGTGATTGGCCTGATTGCGGCGGGAATGGCGACGGCGCAACAGTTCGAGCGTCTCCAGTTGGATAGCGTGGTCTCCGTACCGCTGCTGGACAAGGTGTTCCTGTTCCCCGGCGCCACGGCGCAGCAGGCGGACGACTACTCGGCCCAGGCCGGCATGGTCGCGCTGCGGGGGGCGTTCACCGTGGCTTCTTCGAGCAAGCTCATCACGACCATCACCCAGGACATCAGGGAGCACGACGTGGTGATCTTCGACTTCACCCCCACGACCTACATGGACGACAGCGCCGCGCTGGTGATCGAGCAACTCATCGACAACGCGCTGGCGGAAGACACCGACTGCGTCGTCATGGGTCTGTCGGGCCAACCCGCCGCCACGCTGCGCGCTCTGAACGCGCTTCGGCACATTCCTGAGGACCAGATCGCCAACGACATGGACGGGGCGCGCGCAATCGTCCTGCGGCTGCTGGGGCTGGAGACGGCGGCGCAGGGCGGGGACGGTCCCAGCCCGGCGGGGGCGCCGACGACAGGCTGACGCAGGGAGGACGCGATGAGCGCAATCGATGACGTGCTGCAACGGAACGCCGTCTACGCCGAGAGTTTCCGGGGCGCCGCCGCGCCGGCGCCCCCGGCGATAGGCCTGGCCGTGGTGGCCTGCATGGACGCCCGGCTCAACGTGCATGCCCTGCTGGGGATCGCCGTGGGGGACGCGCACGTCATCCGCAACGCCGGGGGAGTGGTGACCGACGACGCCATTCGCTCCCTGGCCATCTCCCAACGCCTGCTGGGAACCAGGGAGATCATGCTCATCCACCATACGGACTGCGGCATGATGACCTTCCGCGACGACGACCTGAAGGACGCCATCGAGGCGGAGACCGGCCTGCGCCCCGCGTTCGCCATGGAAGCCTTCCACGACCTGGAGGGCGACGTGCGCCAGTCCATCGCCCGCATCCAGGCCAGCCCCTTCATTCCTCACAAGGACCAGGTGCGGGGCTTCATCTACGATTGCGCCTCCGGCAGCCTGCGGGAGGCGCTTGCGTCCTAGGCAAAGCGCGGCCCCTCACGCCTCCTGGGGACCTTTGCGTAACTGCCCAACGCCCGGAAACGGCCCCTGGTTCGACAGGCTCACCACGAACCAAGGGGATGGATTCCCGCCTTCGCGGGAATGACGGGAGGGGTTATGCAAGGGTCTCCTCTTGTGGAAGGGAATTATTGCCGCGCATAGCGGGCTGCGGTAAGGTTCGTCGCGACGGCGGGAAAGGACTACGCATCGCCGCTGCAGGGGGTGGACGGATGGCCATTATCGACGCCGACGCTCATGTTGTTGAGTCGGAACGCACGTGGGATTTCATACCCGACGAACTCCAGCACCTCCGCCCCATCGTGTTGCTGCCGAAAGAGGGCTACAAGTCGCCCGCGCCCGAGTTCTGGTACATCGACAGCCGCGCCTTCAGCAAGGGCGTGAACGTCGGCCTCGACACCGACGAGGCGACCCGCGAGGCGCGTGACATCGAGAAGCGGCTCGCGCACATGGACGAGCTCGGCGTGAGCACCCACGTGCTCTACCCCAGCATCTTCCTCCGCCCGGTGGCGACGCACCCGGAGGTCGACCTTGCGCTCGCGCAGGGCTACAACCGGTGGCTGGCCGACATCCACGAGCAGGGCGGCGGACGCCTGCGGTGGGCCGTCGTGCTGCCGACGATGTCGCTCGACAAGTGCATCGAGGAGTTGAACTTCGGGAAGGAGCACGGGGCGTGCGCGGTGTTCATGCGCGGCATCGAAGGCCCTCACCGCCTGAGCGACCCGTACCTCGACCCGGTGTGGGCGGAGGCGCAGCGGCTCGACCTGCCGGTGTGCATCCACGCCGCCACGGGCAACTTCGCCTTCTTCGACTACTTCGGACGCGACGCCGGTTTCTCGACGTTCAAGTTGTCGGGCGTCGGCGCATTCCACGACATCATCATGAAGAACATGCACCTGCGGTTCCCCGACCTGCGCTGGGGGTTCGTCGAACTGAGCGCGTCGTGGGTGCCGTACGCGATGAATGACCTGTCGCTACGCTTCCAGAAGCAGGGGCGTGCGTGGCCGGGCCGGGAACTGCTGGCGGAGCGGAACATCTGGGTGGCCGTGCAGACGGCGGACGACATCGACTACATCATCGACTGCGCCGGCGAGGACCACCTGATGCTCGGCACCGACTACGGGCATAACGACACCTCGACGGAGCTGCACGCGCTCCGGAACCTGCGGGAGAACGGCGGGCTCGGCGACGCCGTCTGCGACAAGATCCTCGACCACAATCCCACGCGGCTCTACGCGCTGTAGCGGCGCAGAACGACACAAGGACGCACCGGGAGGAATCAAGATGAGAGTGCTGAGTTCCATCATGCGAGGGAACGCGCGGCGGGGGTTCGCGGCGCTGCTGGCGGCGAGCCTCGTCGTAACGGCGTTCGCCGCGGCCTGCGGCTCCGACGAGCCGGATTTCCCGACGCGCGACGTCGAGTGGTTCGTCGGGTTCGCGGCGGGCGGCGGGTTCGACACGGCGAGCCGCCTGATCGCCGACAAGATGAGCGACGAGCTCGGCGTGAACGTCGTGGTGCGGAACATCGAGGGCGGCGGCGGCCGACGCGCCGTGCAGGAGATCGCTCGCTCCGACCCGGACGGCCACGCCATCTCGATTATGAACATGCCGAACCAGATAACGGCGGAACGCCTCGACCCGGAGGACGTCAATTTCAACGAGTTGGCGTGGGTGGGCCGCGCGGTCATTCAGACCTATGGCCTCTACACCGCCTCGGCCAACGACTTCAACACGCCTGAGGACCTGCAGGGGATGCCCGACGTCCGGTTCTGCCTGAGCGGTCTCGCGGGCCACTCCTTCCTCGTGGCCTCGGTCACCACGGAAGTGATGGACATCGCCTGGAACCCGGTGACAGGCTACCGCGGACAGGAGACGCAGGCCGGGCTGCTGCGCGGCGACTGCGAACTTGCGCTCGGGCCAATCGCCGGCACGACGCTGAGCGCCGTGCAGGGGCCGGACTTCAAGGTGCTGTGGATGTACTCGAGCGAGCGCTTCGGTCCCGTGCCCGACGCTCCCACCGTGGACGAGCTGGGCTACCCGGAGCTTGGCGGCTCCAAGTTCGCCAACAACGGACTGGTGGCCGCGGCGCCGGGCACTCCTGACAGCGCCATTGAGACGCTGTCGGAGGCGTTCGCCAACGCGCTGGCCGACCCTGCGGTGATCGAGGGCATCAACAACGCCGGCATGGACATCGTTCCGCTGACGCCCGCCGAGACGGCCGATGCCGTCGCCGGCATGGACGGCATCGTCTCGGAGTACATCGACACGGTGAGGGCGAAGTCCCAGGCCCAGTAGCGGGCTTCCGGACGGCGACCAGCGATGTTCGAAGCGTTTCTGGAAGGTCTCGCCGGGCTGGGCAGCCCGGCGGTGATCGGGGCTATCATCCTGGGCACGACGCTGGGCGTCGTGTTCGGGGTGATCCCCGGTCTCGGCAGCGTCATCGCCATGACGCTCATCCTGCCGTTCACCTTCGGATGGGACCCGATTATCGCGATGTACGTGTTCGCCGGCATCATCGGAACGGCGAGCACGGGCGGCGCGGTGCCCGCCATCCTGCTCAACACGCCGGGCACCATCGCCAACGTCTGCACGACGTTCGACGGATTCCCGATGACGCGGCGGGGCGAGGGCGGACGAGCGATAGGGATCGCGGCGACGGCGTCGGGGCTGGGCACGCTCTTCAGCATCATCGTGCTCGCGGCGCTCCTGCCGCTCGCCGAGGTGATGCTCCGCGCGTTCACTCCGCCCGACTTCTTCTGGCTCATCATCCTCGGCCTCATCGCGGTGACGTTCGCGTCGCGGCAGAACATGGCGAAGGGGCTGGCCGCCGGAGGGGTGGGCATCCTCATCGCGCTCATCGGCTTCAGCCCGGTGTTCGGCGTCCGGCGCTACACGCTGGGGAGCGAGTACCTGTGGGACGGCATTGAGATCGTGCCGCTGGTGATCGGGTTCTTCGCGCTGAGCGAGCTGATCGTCTACACGTCGCGGGGCGGGACGATCGCGCGGGACGCGTCGATCTCGCTCGGCGGGATGCGTCAGATACTCGGCGGCGCGCTCGAGGTGTTCCGGTACAAGGCCATCCTCCTGCGCGGCTCGGTCATCGGCACGGTCATTGGCGCGATCCCCGGCGCCGGCGGCGCGGTGGCGAACTTCCTCTCGTACTCGACGGCCAAGCAGGCCTCCAAGACGCCTGAGCTCTTCGGCACGGGCTACGCCGGAGGAGTCGTCGCCTCGGAGTCGTCGAACGACGCGAAGGACGGCGGCATCCTGCTGCCCACGCTGACGTTCGGGATACCGGGCAACGGCGAGATGGTGATCCTGATGGGCGCGTTCGTGCTGCACGGCATCCAGCCGGGGCGCGACCTGCTGGTGAACCGGCTGGATATCGTATGGGCAATCATCCTGGGCGTCATCGCCGCGCAGGTGCTCACGACCATCGTCATCCTGGGCGGAGGCGCGTGGCTCGCGCGCATCAGCCTGGTGCCGGTGAAGTACATCGCGCCGTTCGTCGCCGTGCTGTCGTTCATCGGCGTGTACGCGGTGCGCAGCAACATCTGGGACGTCGCGCTGGCCGTGTTCGCCGCGATGGTGGGCTTCGCCATGCGTCGCGCAGGCTTCCCGCTGATAACGGCGGTGATCGGGTTCGTGCTCGGGCAGCTCGCGGAGGAGAAGTTCACGCAGTCGCTGCAGATCTCGGGCGGCGGCTACTCCATCTTCTTCACCCGGCCTGTGTCCATCGTGCTGCTGTTGGGCATCGTGTTCATGCTGGGATGGTCGATGTACAAGGCGGCGAAGAAGGGGCCGGCGGCCGCGCCGTCCGGCGCAGGGAGCGCGTCGTGAGCGCCGTCAACCGCTTCAACCTCGGCGTCTACGCCTTCCTGCTCACGATTGCGTTGAGCATCGTGCTCGGCGCGGCGGCCTACGAGGGGAAGCAGCAACTCACCGCGTACGTCATCGGCCTCCCCACCATCGTGCTCCTCGTCTTTCTCGTGCTTGCGGAGGCGACGCCGTCACTCGTGAAGCTGACGCGCTCGTTCGGGGTGTCGGAGGACGACAAGCCGGACGTGTCGGAGGGCACGGAGAGCGGGGCCGGCCAGATGGAGGCGGGCTCGTGGCGGCGCGTGGGGATCGTCTACGGATGGCTGGTGCTGTACTTCGGCATGACGTTCGTGGTCGGCTTCTACGTTGCGATCCCGGTGTTCATGACGCTGTTCCTGACGTTCGAGTCGCGGCTGAAGCCGCTTTACGCGGTGGGGGTCACGGTGGCGGCGGGGCTCCCGCTGTACGTGGTGTTCCGGATCGTGCTAGACATCCCCCTGTGGCCGGGGATGCTGCCGCGCATCATTCCGAGCATCCTTGGCGGCGGCATCGTGCCGCAACTGAACTGAAGCGCTCCCTCCCCACAAGAACGCGTGATTAGAAGATGCTCAGAAGCGAGGCCCTCCCGCTTCTGGCCCGCTCCGTGCTGCGCCATGCGGGCGCGGGTCAGCTCAGGTACCGGCTGACCACCTCGTCGAGCGGGAGCACCTCGCTGTGGAGGACGTTGCGCACGATGCGGAGCGCGTATTCCTTGACCTCCGGCGGCTCGGCCTGGCGATGCACCATGGTGCAGTCCTCGACGACGGCGACCTTGTAGCGCAGCTGGAAGGCGTCGGCGGAGGTCCACAGCACGGTGTTGTCGGTGGAGGCGCCGGCGATGATGACCATGTCGCGCTTCATCGTGCGCAGCACGTAGTCGAGGTCGTTGAACGAGAAGCCGCTGAGGTAGCGCTTGTAGACGAGGGTGTCGCGGTCGACGGGCTGGAGTTCGGGGATGACATCCAGGGCGTCGGTCTTTTCCTTCATCGATACGCGGCTCCAGTCGCCGAGGTCGTCGCTCTCGCGCCGCATTGAGTTGACGTGGATGACGGGAACGTCGGCGGCGTAGGCGGCGTCCTTCAGGCGGCGCACGTTGGCCACCATCTCGTACCCGTACGACCCGGGCTTCCAGCCGTATCCGTTCGCCATATCGAGGATGATCACTGCGGGGTTCATAGGAGTTCTCCTTGGTGGTGACTGAGGTGCGGCGAGGCGAGGCTTCCCGTCCTCCTCCTACCCTGTCGCTTCCTTGAAGCGGCGGATGGCGTCGACGTGGGCGTCGGCGCCGGAGAGGCCGGCGCGGAGGGGGTTGAAGGCGACGTGCGTGGCGCCGAGACCGCGCCAGGCTTCGAGCCGCTCAATGGCTGTGTCGAACCCGCCGTCGCGGAGGCCGACACGGGCGTCGACGCCAACGTCCGCCGGGTCGCGGTCCGCCTCGGCGATGAAGCCGCGGAAGCGTTCGAGCGCCGCCCTGCCCTCGTCGTCGGGGGCGAGTTGGGGCATCCAACCGTCGCCGAGGCGGGCGATGCGCCGGAGCACGCGGTCTGTCCTGCCGCCGCCGAACCAGACGGGAATGGGGCGCTGCACGGGGAGCGGGCGGATGCCGGCGCGGGAAACGTCGTGCCACTGGCCGTGGAAGTCGACGATGTCGTTCGTCCAGAGGGCGCGCAGGAGCGCCACCTGCTCCTCCGAGCGCTTGCCGCGGTCGTGGAAGTTCTCGCCGAGCGCCTCGTACTCGACGTCGTTCCATCCGACGCCTATGCCGAGCCGGAGGCGTCCGCCGCTGAGGAGATCGACCTCCGCGGCCTGCTTGGCGACCAGGGCGGTCTGGCGCTGGGGAAGGATGATGACTGCGGTTACGAGCCCGATGCTGCGGGTTGCGCCGGCCAGGTAGCCGAACGTTACGAGCGGCTCGTGAAAGGGGTCGGCGGCGGAGTAGTGCCCCGACCACCCGGGCCGGGACGCCGCGTCGGCGCCGAGGACGTGGTCGTAGAAGATGAGGTATTCGTAGCCGAGGTCTTCCGCCGCCTGGGCGAACTCGCGGACGGCGCCGGGGTCTTCGCCGAGCTCGTTCTGGGGGAATACGACGCCTAGCTGCATGGGCGCTCCTTGTCAGCGAGGTTGCGCGGCGCCTGCGGGAGCGCCGGTGTGGCGGGCGATGAACGACTTCATGAGGTCGACGGCGCGGTCGGTCTCCGGGCCGGGTTCGCGCGCGAACTGGTGCGGCATGCCAGGGAAGGCGTGGTAGTCGGCAAGACCGCCGGCGTCGGCGTAGCGCTCGGCGAAGCGCTGCGGGATTTCGTGGGGGATGTTGCCGTCCGCCGTTCCCTGCAAAACGAGCAGCGGCGGCAGCGCGACCGGCTCGCCGCGGTCGAGCATCTCCTGTGGGTTGGCCTCGTGCACGGCGTCCCACGGCTGGAAGTAGTTTTCGGTGGAGCGCACGAGCCGCTCGACGCCGGCGCCCTTGGCCCACTCATAGCGCGCGAACGGGTCGACGATGGCCCAGAGGGCGATGACGAACGCGAGGCCCGCGTCGGCGCCCACGCCGTCGGCGTCGACAGCCGCGTAGCGTGGGTCGTTCGGGCGCATGGCGGAGAGGAGGATGGTGTGGCCTCCGCTGGAGTCTCCGGCGCCTCCGACGCACGCCGGGTCGCCGTTGAAGTCGGCGGCATGGGCCTTGAGCCACCGGACGGCGAAGTGGGTCTGGGCGACCTGCGCGGGGTACGGATGGTCGGGCGCGAGCTGGAAGTCGTGGGCGGCGACGACAAGTCCGCTCTCGGCGAGCCGGTTGTCGATGAGCGCCGCGCCCTCCCGGTCGCCGGTGTTCCACGCGCCGCCGTGGGCGCGCAGGAGCATGGGATAGGGCCCGCCCTGCGCAGGACGGCGCACCGTCATGAGGAGCGATTCGCCGTCGACGCGCAGGTACTCCACGTCCTGGGCGACGATGTCGAAACTTGCGGCGGGGTCGTAGCGGGTCATACGGGGAGCATACCTGAACCGGCGCGCGGATGCCCCCGCCCTTCGGGGCTGCCCCCACTCTTGTGGGGCAGTTTCCCTCTCTGCCTTCGGCCTCTCCCCCAGAGGGGGAGAGGGGATGGATTCCCGCCTGCGCGGGAATGACGGGTGCGCCCTCTCTGCCCCTCCGGGGCATCTCCCCCAGAGGGTGAGAGCGGGCCTCGCCTCCCCGTGGGGGCGCGAAGCGCGGGGGAGGGGGCTGCAAGGTTCCTGCCTTCGCAGGAACGACGGCCCCTGCCCTCTCCCCAGCCCTCCCCCGTCTTCGGGGGAGGGGGTTAGGCGCTCGCCTAGCGGCGCTCGAACTCGCGGGGACGGCGGGGGCCGCGGTCGCGGTCACGGTCGGGGCGGCGCCGGTCGCCGTTGTCGCGTCCGCCGCCGTTGCGGCTCGGCGGCCTGGCGGAGGCGACGTCCTCCGGGGAGAGGCCCTCGAGGACAGCCCTGCGCGAGAGGTTGACGCGCCCCATGCGGTCGATCTCGACGACCATCACCTCGACCTCGTCGCCTATCTTGACGACGGAGTCGACGGAGTCGACGCGCTTGGTGTCGAGCTCGCTGATGTGGACCATACCGTCCTTGCCGGGGAGGATCTCGACGAAGGCGCCGAAGTTCATGATGCGGGTGACCTTGCCGGAGTAGCGCTCGCCGATCTGGACCTCCTTGGTGAGGCCCTCGACCATGCGGATCGCCTCTTCGGCGGACTCCTGGCTGGCTGCGCCGATGGTCACCGAGCCGTCGTTGTCAACGTCGATGGACGCGCCGGTGGCGTCGATGATGCCGCGGATAGTCTTGCCGCCGGGGCCGATGAGGGCGCCTATCTTGTCGGCGGGGATGCTGATGCGGGTCATGCGCGGGGCGTTGGCGTTGAGCTCGGGACGCGGCTGGCCGATCGTGCTCAGCATGTGCTGGAGAATGAACGCGCGGCCCTCCTTCGCCTGGGCGAGGGCCTGCCGGAAGATCTCCTGCGTGATGCCGGCGACCTTGATGTCCATCTGCAGAGCGGTGATGCCTTCGGCGGAGCCGGCGACCTTGAAGTCCATGTCGCCGAAGAAGTCCTCGACTCCCTGGATGTCGGTGAGCACCTGGAAGTTGCCGGCCTCGTCGGTCATCAGGCCCATGGCGACGCCGGAGACGGGACGCTTGATGGGGACGCCTGCGTCCATGAGCGACATGGTGCTGCCGCAGACGCTGCCCATGGAGGTGCTGCCGTTGGAGCCGAGCGCCTCGGAGACGACGCGGAAGGCGTAGGGGAACTCGGTCTCGTCGGGAATGACGGGGAGCAGGGCGCGCTCGGCGAGGGCGCCGTGGCCGATCTCGCGGCGTCCGGTACCCATGCGCCGGGCCTCGCCGGTGGAGAACGGCGGGAAGTTGTAGTGGTGGATGTAGCGCTTGGAGTCCTCGGGGCTAAGGCCGTCGAGCTTCTGCTCCATGCTGAGGGAGCCGAGCGTGGCCACGGTGAGGATCTGGGTCTCGCCGCGCTGGAAGAGCGCGGAGCCGTGCGTGCGGGGCAGCAGTCCTACCTCGCTGGAGAGGGGCCGCACCTCGGTGAGCTTGCGGCCGTCGGGGCGCTTGCCCTCCTTGATGACCTTCTCGCGGACGATCTTCTTCAGCACGTCGTCGAACACGCCGGCGACGGCCTTGGCGTCGTACTCCTCGCCGAACTCCTGGACCGCCTGGCGCTCAGCAGCCTTGATGTGCTCGTTGCGCTCGCCGCGTCCCTGCCCGCGGTCGATGACGCTTTCGAGCGTGGAGCGCACCAGCGCGTCGACCTTGGCGGTCAGCGCCGGGTCGGGACCCTGGGAAAAGACGGGCTCCGCCTTGGGGACGCCGACTTCGGCGGCGAGTTTGTCCTGCATCTCGATGATGCTGACGTTGGTCTCCTGTCCGATTCGGAGCGCCTCGAGGACGACCTCCTCGCTGACCTCCTTGGCGCCGGCCTCGATCATGATGACGGCGTCGCGGCTGCCGGCGATGCTCAGGTCGAGCTTGCTGCGGGCGAGTTCCTCGAAGGTGGGGTTCACCACGAGTTCGCCGTCGACGTAGCCCATGCGGGTCGCGGCGACGGGCCCGTTGAAGGGGATGTGGGAGACGGAGAGGGCGGCGGAGGCGCCGATGATGCCGAGGATGTCGGGCTGGTTGACGTGGTCGGCGGAGAGGACGGTTACGATGATCTGCACCTCGTTCCGCATCCCCTTGGGGAAGCGGGGGCGCAGCGGCCTGTCGGTGAGGCGCGCGGCGAGCGTGGCCTCGGTGGTGGGCCGGCCCTCGCGGCGGAAGAAGCTGCCGGGGATGCGTCCGACGGCGTAGAGGCGCTCTTCGTACTCGATGGTGAGCGGGAAGAAGTCGAGCCCCTCGCGGACGCCGCCCATGACGGCGGTGACGAGGACGACGGCGTCGCCGTAGCGGACGACGGCTGAGCCGTGGGCCTGCTGGGCGAGTTTGCCGGTCTCGATGGAGAGGGTTCGTCCGGCTATCTGTATCTCGTGGCGGGTGGGCATACGGGAACACTCCTCTTGTGTGGACCCGCGAGCGAGAGGAGCGAGTGAGAAGGGAGGGCTATGCGAAAACGACGCCCTGTGGAAGGGCGCCGTTGCAACGAGGTTACCTGCGCAGCCCGAGTCTGGTGATGACCGACCGGTAGCGCGCTACGTCTTCGTTCGCGAGGTAGCGCAGGAGCCGGCGGCGGCGCCCGACCATCTTCAAGAGACCCCTTCGCGTGGCGTGGTCCTTGTGGTTATGGCGGAGGTGATCGGTCAGGCCGCGAATGCGCTCGGAGAGAAGGGCCACCTGCACTTCGGTGGAGCCGGTGTCGCCCGGCTTGGTCTGGTATTCCCCGATAATGCGTTGCTTGGCAGCAGTGTCCAGCATGTTCCGTCCCGCGGGACCTTAATCGTCTAGTCCGCTCTTGTTCTGTTCCAAAGCAGTATACACCATGCCGGCGGAATGGGAAGAGGGCGCGGCGCGCCCGGACGCCGGCGCCGGCCGCCGCCGACAGTAGTATGCTTGCCCCGCGATCTGCGGGAGAGGGAGATCAGCTATGCCGGAGCCGCCAACGCAGGACGAAGTCCTGTCCTACTTCACCTCGCTGAGCAACTGGGGCCGGTGGGGCGACGACGATGAGCTCGGCACGATGAACCACATCACGCCGGAGACGCGCCGCCGGGCGGCGGCGCTGGTGCGGGAGGGCGTCGCAGTGTCGTGCGCGCGGACGCTCAGCAACGCCGCCGGGCCGGACGTGACGGCGCAACCGGTCCACTACATGATCGAGTCGGGCGAGGGCTACGCCCACGACGAGAAGGCGGGGCCGCCCCGGTCGGCGCAGACCTCATCGGACTTCATCGGCGTCGCATTCCATGGTCACACCGTCACGCACGTCGACAGCCTCTCTCACTTCTTCTTCGACGGGAAGATGTACAACGGCAAGCCCTCCAGCCTCGTGTCCACGCGCTACGGCGCGCTCAGGGAGTCGATAGAGGTGCTGCAGGCCGGCGTCCTCGCCCGCGGCGTGCTGCTCGACATCCCCCGGCTGCGCGGGGCGCCGTGGCTCAACCCGGGCGAGGGCGTGCTGCGGGAGGACCTGGAGGCGGCGGAAGACGCCGAGGGCGTCCAGGTGGAACCCGGAGACGTCCTCCTCGTGCGGACGGGACAGTTGCGCCGCCGCGCGGAGCTCGGCCCGTGGAACATCGCCGTGGAGGGCGGCACGGGCACGCACGCCGATTGCCTGCCCTTCTACCATGAGCGCTCAATCGCCATGCTGGGGTCGGACACGGGCAACAGCCTGCCGCATCCCGGGTTCGACCGGCTGACCAACCCCGTTCACCAGGTGGGCATCGTGGGCATGGGCCTCTGGATTCTGGACAACGCGGACCTCGAGCGGCTCGCCGAGGCGTGCGCGGAACGAGGGCGCTGGGAGTTCATGATCACCATCAACCCGCTTCGCATCGAAGGGGGCACGGGCTCTCCCGTGAACCCCATCGCGGTGTTCTGACGTGGCGCCGTCGCTCTGGGTCGACCTGCTGGGAGCAACCGTGCGCTACGTGTCCGGCGCCCGGTACCGAACGCGGGTCATCGAGGCAGGCTCGGGAGACCCCCTGATCCTGATCCACGGGGTAGGCAGCAGCGCCGAGCTGTTCGCCCGGAACGTTATGAGCCTCGCGCAGGACTTCCACGTCTACGCGATCGATGCGCTCTACCACGGCTATTCGTCGCTCGAACCTTACGACGCCGAGCGCCGGGTGGAGCGTCAGGCGGAGGCAGTGGTGGACTTCATGGACGCGCTCGGCCTGCAATGGGCCCACATAGAGGGAGAGTCCATGGGCGCGGGCATCGCGTTCTACATCGGCCTCAACCACCCGGACCGCTGCGGCAAGCTCGTGCTGAACTCAGGCTCGTACTACGTCAACTTCAAGCGCTCGTTCCCGGCCACGCAGGAGGGCGCCCTGCTCGTGCCTCTCTGTCAGGACGCCGTAACGAACTACAGCTGGGAAACGGTCCGCAGGCGGATGGAATACCTGGTCGCCAGCCCAAGCCACCTCACAGAGGAACTCATCGCGCTCCAGCACCATATGTACGGGGTCCCGGAGATACGCGCATCGATGGCGCGGGTTTACGGGCTGACCGCGCCGCGGCCCCGCCTGATGCACTACGAGGAAGAGGTCGCGGCGACCCTGCAACCCCCGGTGCTCGTAATGTGGACGGACCAGAACCGCGGCGCGGGGCCGGAGATCGGCGAGTACCTGGCAAGCGTAATCCCGGGGGCGCAGTTCGTCCTGATCGAGAACGCCGCCCACTGGCCCCAGTGGGAACAACCCCAACAGCACGACGAGGCAGTCAGAGCATTCCTCAAACAGCCGTGGTAACGGCGTCGACGCGCTACGGCAGTCTCCCACTCCTCGGCATGAGACTGCTCAGCAGCAACCGGCTCGCTGTTGATGTCGTCGATGGCGGCCCTGTAACCATCGCCCCTCTGTAGCCGCCGCCCCCGTTTGCCATTCCCGCGCCGCGCCGGTATCGTGCCCTGCCATCCCTACCCGTGAGGTCCCTTCGTGAAGATCGCCAGCGTCCACGCCACCACCCACAATGTTCCCGTGCCCGTCCCCCTGCTCGACGAGCCCGTTATGCGCCCGTTCGTGTTCTGCCGCGTGGAGACCGACGAGGGGCTCACGGGCTACGGCATCTCCGGGCCCATCCAGCGCAAGGCCGTGCGCGAGCACATCAACGCCGAGCTCGGCCCGCTCACCCTCGGCATGGACCCGTTCGAGACGGAGCGCGTCTGGCACAAGCTGTACGTCGAGCACAACCCGCGCTCGCAGACCGGAACGTGGTCGTCCGGCGTGAGCGCCATCGACATCGCGCTGTGGGACATCAAGGGAAAGGCGACGGGTCAGCCGGTGTGGCGCCTGCTGGGCGGAGCGCAGCCCGTCACGCCCGCCTACATCACGTTCGGGCTGCCGGAGTACTCCGTCGAGGAGCTCGTGACGGTCGCCAAGGACTTCGTCGCGCAGGGCGAGGACAAGCTGAAGATGGTCGTCGGCGTCGCGGGCGACCACCAGGGCTGGCGAGAGGACTCCGACCGGGTGCACGCGGTGCGCGACGCCATCGGGCCCGGCGTGCAGCTGTCGATGGACGCGAACTACATGTTCCAGTTCAACAACGCGCTCAACCTGGCGAAGGCCGTTGAGGAGTGCAACGTCGAATGGTTCGAGGAGCCGGTGTGGGGAAACGATGCTCCGCTCCTGCACAACCTGCGGATGCGGACGAGCATCCCCATCTCCGCCGGCCAGAACGAGGGGCACCGCTTCCGCGCCCGCGAACTGCTCGTCCACCAGGCTGTCGACATCCTGCAGCCGAACGTCGTCTACTGCGGGGGCTACACGGAGGGCATGAAGTTCGCGGCGCTGGCGCAGGCGTTCAACCTGCCGATTGCGAACGGCGGCGGCTGGCCGCACCACAACATGCACCTGCAGGCCGCCGTGCCGAACGGCTGGCGCATCGAGTACCACTACGTGATGTGGAAGTGCGCCGAGATGGTGTTCGACGGCTGCGTCGGGCCGGAGAAGGGCTGGACCACGATGCCGGAGACCCCCGGCCTCGGCCTTGAACCCAAGTGGGACGCCCTCGCCGAGTGGGAGGAGCAGGGTTGACAGCCCCTTCGAGGGCCTGACCGACTGCCCGAAGACATATAAGGGCCCGGCTCGCGTGGAGCCGGGCCCTCTTTGTGGGTTGGACTTGCCGAGGCGCTAGACCGCTTCCTCGCCCCGCTCGCCCGTCCGCACCCGGACGACGTCCGCCACGGGCGAGATGAAGATCTTGCCGTCGCCGATCTCCCCTTCGCCGGGGGTGCGAGCGGCGTTGATGATCGCCTCGATCACCGCCTCCTTCATGTCGTCGTGGATGATGGTGCGGATCAGCGTCTTGGGCACTGCGTGCCGGTTGGCCACGGCCCCGCCGCGCCCGACGAACACCTCGACGCCGCGCTGGCGCCCCTCGCCGGTTACGTTGGAGTAGTAGAAGCCCTGGCACCCGGCGTCCTTCAAGGCCTCGGTCACGTGATTGATGCGTTCGGGCCGGATAACTGCTTCGATGCTTATCATGGCGTCCCTCTCTCGCCCCGGGGGTATGCCCCTTAAGCATACCCCCGGGCGCTACTTCTGTGTGTTAGTCCGCGCCGTCGCTCACGTAGGCGCGTTCGCCGTGCGCGGCCACGTCGAGGCCCGTGCCCTCGTCGCGCCCGCTCACCCGCAGGCCAAGGCCGGGGATGAGGTCCAGCACCTTCAGGATGATCAGCGATGCGACGAACGAGTACGCGATAGTGGCCGCCACGCCGACCGCCTGGATCCCCAGCTGCTCGACGTTGCCCTCGATCAGTCCCTCGACCCCGGCGAACGCCGACACGGTGAAGATGCCCGTGGCCAGCGCGCCCCAGATGCCGCCAATACCGTGGACTGCGAACACGTCCAGCGCGTCGTCGATCCCCAGCTTCGGGCGAACGAGCACCGCGATGTAGCAGAACACGCCCGCGCCGAGGCCGATGGCCAGCGCGCCCATGACGCCAACCGCGCCCGCGGCAGGGGTGATGGCGACCAAGCCGCCGACCGCGCCGGTCGCGACTCCTGCGGCGCTCATCTTCTTGTTCTGGATCTGCGACAGGACGCCCCACGTGAGGGCTGCGGTCGCCGCCGCGGTGTTCGTGACGAGGAACGCGTTGATGGCCACGCCGTCCGCCGCGAGTCCGGAGCCGGCGTTGAAGCCGAACCAGCCGAACCACAGCAGGGCGGCGCCGATTACGACGTACGGCACGTTGCCGGGCTCGAGGCCGGGGTCCCGCCGCTTGCCGAGCAGCAGCGCGGCGGCGACGGCGGCGACGGCGGCGTTGATGTGAACGACCGTGCCGCCCGCGAAGTCGAGCGCG
Organism: Dehalococcoidia bacterium; assembly: GCA_034421335.1. GTDB lineage: Bacteria > Chloroflexota > Dehalococcoidia > Lucifugimonadales > Australimonadaceae > S5-327. Next base: position 56,770 of record DAOUKL010000055.1, read on the forward strand.
CCGAGGTCGAACAGCCAGCCGTTGCCGGCCCATACCCAGTGGGCGATGGGCGCGTACACCAGCGTGACCCAGGCGACCAGGAACACGAGGTAGGTGGTGAACTTGAACCGCTCGACCATCGCGCCGGTGATCAGGGCGGGCGTGATAATGGCGAACATCATCTGGAACACGGCGAACAGCATGTCGTCGCCGGGCTCCACCCCGCTCAGGCCAATGAGCGAGAGGTCTCCTACGAGGGCGCTGCCCTCGCCGAACGCGACGCTGTAGCCCCAGAGCACCCAGACGACGCTCACGACCGCCATGCTCATGAAGCTGAGCATGATCGTGCTGATGACGTTGCGGCTGCGCACCAGACCTCCGTAGAAGAAGGCCAGGCCCGGCGTCATCAGCAGCACCAGGGCCGAGGCCGTCAGCAACCAAGCTATCGAACCACTGTCCATTGCGGCACACTCCTCAGTGGAATCAGGTATCGTTGGAAATGGTCGCACCCGCAACGCGGTCAATGTGTTGCCATTCCGTTACAAACGTGTAACAGCCGCGAAACATCCCGACGCTCCCCCCAGCGACGCCCCGGTTCCCCGTGCTCCAAGTCTTCCTCACAGTCGTCCTGCCCATCTACCTTGTGGCGGGCGCCGGAGCGACGCTCCAGCGCCTGCGCCCGGGGCCGCTCGGAGCGCTCGGGCCGGCGGCGCTCTACTTGCTCAGCCCCGCGCTCGTGCTGAGGGGCCTCATCGAGACCGAACTGCCCCTCGACGTTTCACTGCGCGTGATCGGCGCGACGCTGGCGGCGACGCTCGCGATGGTCGGTGTTTCGTGGGTCGTGTCGCGCATGCTCCGGCTCGACAGGCCGTCGGAGAGCGGGTTCCTGCTCGCCGGCGCGTTCGGCAACGCCGGCAACATGGGCATCCCCATGGCGTACCTGGCCTTCGGCGACCCCGGCCTGTCGGTGGCGGTCCTCATCTTCGTGGCGCAGGGAACGGTGAGCTGGCCCATCGGCATCTTCCTCGCGGCGCGCGGCCGGGCCGGGGGATGGCAGCCGCTGCTCAAGGCGCTCAAGGCCCCCACCGTCTACGCCGTCCCCGTCGCTCTCGCCGTGCGCGCGTTCGACCTCACGCTCCCGGAGACCATCGAGCGCGCCGTCAATCTCATGGCCGACGCCACCATTCCGGCGATGCTGCTCGTGCTCGGCCACCAGCTGGCGGAGGGCATACGTCTCGACGAGCGGGCGAGCCTCGCCGCGAGCCTCGCAACCCGCCTGTTCATCGGGGCCGCCGCCGGCGCCGCGCTCGCCGTTGCGTTCGGACTCGAGGGAACGGCGCGCAACACGGTCATCCTCGCGGCGGCGATGCCGACCGCGGTGTTCACGACGCTGCTCGCGACGGAGTTCGGGGCGGCGCCCCGGTTCGTCGCCGGCGCTGTCGCGACCAGCACTGCCGCGAGCCTCCTCACCCTCACGCTGCTCATCAACCTGCTGCAACGCTGGGGTTGAGCCGGGCCGGTGATACCCTGCCGCCGCCACCATCCCCACCATGAGAGGCGCGCCATGAACATCGGCATTTCGTTCCCCACCATCGAGTTGCAGGACCCCGCCCAACTGAAGGAGTTCGCGCAGGGCGCCGAGCAGCTCGGCTTCCACCACATCACCGCGCTCGAGCACACTCTCGGCGTGCGGACCAGCGCAAGCTACACGCCGGAGACTCCCATTCACGAGCCCATGACGCTGTTCGCGTTCCTCGCCGCGGTTACCCGGACGATCCAGTTCGCGAACTCCATCCTCATCCTTCCGCAGCGGCAGGCCGTCGTCGTCGCCCGGCAGGCGGCGGAAATCGACTTCCTCTCCGGCGGACGCATGCGGCTCGGCATCGGCCTCGGCAGCAACGAGGAGGAGGCGACGGGCCTCGGGACCGACTTCCACACGCGCGGCGCCCGCGTCGAGGAGCAGATCGCCGTGATGCGCGCGCTGTGGACGCAGGACGTCGTGAACTTCGAGGGGCGGTGGCACCGCATCATCGACGGCGGCCTGACGGTGCTGCCGACGCAGCGTCCCATCCCCATCTGGATCGGCGGAGGCCACGGCAAGCGCCCTCTCGAACGCATCGGACGGCTCGCCGACGGCTGGGTCGCGGGCAGCGCGGCTGAGGGCGAGGCTGAGACGCAGATCGAGACTATCCGCAACGCGTCGGAGGCGGCGGGCCGCCCGCGCGACGCCGTGCAGATCCAGGGCCGCATGGCGCTGGCCGGAGGGAGCGCGGACGCCTGGGCGGGCGCGGCGGCTCGCTGGGCCGAGCTCGGCGCGACGCACCTGGCGGTCAACACCAGCCGCGCCGGCTTTAAGACCGCCGCCGAGCACCTGGCGCTCGCGGAGCGCTTCATGACGGAGGTCGGCGCCGGGCTGCGCTCTTGACGTCTATCACCTAGCGGGGCGCCGTGAACGTTGAGATTGTGGATTACCATTCGTAGTTGAGAAGTCGTAGCGAGAAGGACGTTGCCGTGTTCAAGCGCTTTGTGCATCCCGGCGAAATCCTGCGAGAAGAGTTGGCGGAGTTTGGGATGAGCCCCACGGCTTTCGCACGGCAGATTGACGTGCCCGCCAACAGAGTCGGCCAAATCATCGCCGGCAAGCGCTCAGTGACCGGCGACACCGCTCTCCGGTTTGGGCACTGGTTTGGCGTCGACCCTCAGTTCTGGATGAATCTCCAGGCCCAGTTCGACCTCGCCACAGCCGAGCGCCTCAGCGGAGACGTCGTGCGGACGCTTCCCACAGCGCCCAGGGGCGACTAGGGCGCAACCGCCTCCGGCAGGGGCTCACCGTTGAGCGTGAACGTCGACGTGATGGCCATGCCCTGCGCGAGGGACTGCATCGCGTAGCAGCTCGCCTCCGCGAGGTCCACCAGGCGGCGGATGCGCTCCGGCGGCTCGTCCGACTCCAGGCTCACTTGCGTTTCGAGGGCGACCGGGCCGCCCGTGATGGTGCCCGCGAGCGCTGAGCCGTCGCGGTAGAAACGCGTAACCTGCTCGATGCGGGCCTTTGCGTAGGCGATGTGAGTCATCTCGCTCAACCGAGCGAGTTGGGTGAGCAGTCAGAACGCGACGCCGGCGGAGAAGTACGCCAGCGGCGAGGGTGCCTCGTCGTCGCCCCCAAGGTGCTTCCCCTCGTCGCAGAGGACCTCGAACGTGCTGCCCTGTCCGGCGCGGACGCGCGCGAGCTTCTGCTGGCGTTCGAGCGTTTCGGCCTCGAGGGTGATGACGATTTCGCGGCGGGCGCCGTCGCCGCTCGTCCGGGGAGGGCTCTCGACGGTTTCGACTTTCCTGACGATGTCGGTCATAAGCTCCGTCCTTTGGCGACGCCGGGCGGTCCTGGCGAACGAACGGGAAGTGGAGGCGACGGGCGGAATCGAACCGCCGAATAGAGGTTTTGCAGACCTCCGCCTTAACCACTTGGCTACGTCGCCGCCGAACCCTCAGATTAACGACAACGCGCCCCTCCGTCAACGACGGCGGGGTGCGGCGGAGCGACGCGGCATAGACTACCGCCATGACGATTCCCGCCAAGCTCGCCCGAGCGTGCGGCGCGCAGCCCTTGGGGCGGCTGCTCGACCGCGCCGCGGAGGCCGGAGCGCGCCCCGTGAGCGGAGCATCGGCGGCGGCGTTTCGCATCGCGTTCGGGACGCTCGGCGTCATCGCCGTCATTCGCTTCGCCGCGCGCGGTTGGATCGACGAGTTCTATATCGCGCCGGAGCACCACTTCACCTACTCCGGCTTCTGGTGGGCGCAGCCATGGCCCGGCTGGGGAATGTACGCCCACTTCGCGCTCCTCGGGTTCGCAGCCCTCGGCGTGGCGCTCGGCTACCGCTACCGGCTCTCCATCGCAGCCTTCTTCCTGCTGTTCACCTACGTGGAACTGCTGGACAAGACGACCTACCTGAACCACTACTACCTGGTGAGCCTGCTCAGCTTCCTGATGATCTTCATGCCGCTGCACCGCACGGCGTCGCTCGACGCGCGGCGGAGGCCGGCGCCCGCAGACGGGAGCGTTCCCGTATGGGTCGTGTGGACGCTCAGGGCGCAACTGGGCGTGGTGTACCTGTTCTCCGGCCTCGCCAAGCTGAACCCGGACTGGCTGTTCCACGCGCAGCCCCTGCGGATATGGCTGTACAACAGCGGCGATGCGGTGCTCGTAGGGGCGCTCCTCAAGGAACCCTGGGCCGCGTACGCCATGAGTTGGGCGGGCGCGGCGTTCGACCTCACGATAGTCGGCTGGCTGCTGTGGAAGCGCAGCAGACCGTGGGCCTACGCCGTGCTGGCGGTCTTCCACGTAGCAACGTGGCTGCTCTTCCCCATCGGCATGTTTCCCTGGATCATGATGAGCGCGGCGCTCATCTTCTTCCCGCCGGACTGGCCTCTGCGCCTGCGCGCCGTCCTGCTCCGGCGACCGGCGGCGCCGGCGGCCTTGCCCGCGCAGCGAGAGCAAGCCGTCTCGTGGAGCGCTCGTCTCGCCGTGGCCGCTCTCCTGCTCTTTGCGCTCGTGCAGGTCCTCGTTCCGCTGCGGCACTGGGCGTACCCCGGCAACGTGCGCTGGAACGAGGACGGATACCGGTTCTCCTGGCGCGTGCTCCTCACGGAGAAGCACGGACAGGCCGCCTTCCGCGTTCGCGACCCGTCGAACGGACAGGAGCGGCTCGTCTACCCGGAGGACTACCTGACGCCGTTGCAGGCCGAACGGATGGCGACCCACCCGGACATGATCCTGGCCACGGCGCACATCATCGCGCGGGACTTCGCCGACCGGGGCGTCCCGAACGTCGAGGTCCGCGCCGACGTGGCCGTCGCGTTCAACGGACGGCAGTCCGCGCGCTTCATCAACCCGACGGTGGACCTGGCGCACGTGGCGCCGGGCATCTGGCCGAAATGGTGGGTGCTGCCCGGCCCGCCCGGGCGCTAGCGGAGGCTGTCGCCGTCCGCGTCGCTGAAGCCGACCGAGACGCCGAGCAGGCTGACAACCTCGGTGGCGAGCGTGTCCTGCAACGCCATCAGCGCCTCGTAGACCGCGACCGCCTCCGGCGAACTCTCCGCCGCGGCCTCCCGCAACGGGCCGTCCACCGCGTCGATTGCGGCGAGCGACGCCTCGAACCCGGCGCGCACCCGCGCGTCCGCGTCCTCGGACAATGGAACGACGAGCGCCGATACGCCCAGTCCCTCTCCCGCGCCCTCGTAGACATCGCGCATCCCCAGCACCTGGTTGCGCAGGTCCGCGAGCGCGTTCCGGCCCGCGCCGCCGGGTATGGCGGTCGGGTCGGCGTCGCCCCGCAGCCCGAGCGCTCCCGCCAGCCGCATGTCCACGATCGTGCGGATCAGGAAGACCTGCGTGCGGACGACCTCCGCCACGGCCTGGGTCGAGACCAGCGATATCGAGGACTGCCCGGTGAAGTACTCCCTGTAGGGCGACCCTCCTCCGGCTGTCCAATCGTCGAGGAGCGCGGCGGCCTCGCCGGCGATCACCTCGCCTGCGCTCGTGAGATACGCGCAGCGCGCCGGGTCTGCGGCAAGCAGTTGCGGCGCGTCGTCCGCGAACAGCACGTACTCGATGCCGCCAAGGCCCCGCTGTGTGGATGAGATGTTGTTCCGCACGAAGTCCGGCGTGATGCCGGAGCCGGACGCCAGCAGCGCGTCTATCCGCTCAGGTTCGGTTACCGCCCACGCGATGACGCCCGTCGAGCGCCTGTCGAGCACCGGGCCGAGCCCCGACGCCTCCGAGCGCGCCCACGCCTCGCGCGCGCCGCGCCATGCCTCGCGCGCATCGTCCAGCGCGGCGTCCGACGGAGCGGAGCAGAGCGCGGCCAGCGCGCCGTTCAACGACGCCGTCTCAGCCGCCAATGCCTCGTAGCTCGGGACGACGACCTCATCCGTGATGCCCGTTAGCACTTCGCCCTCGTCCGGCCCGCTCGGACCGCAAGCCGCACTCGCGGCCACGAGGGCCCCGAACAGCAGGCAAACGCGCAGCCCGGGGTTCATCACAGCGACTCCAGGAAACGCAGCAGCGCGGCCCGTTCTTCGGCGGAGAGGAGCGTGAAAGCGTCGCGGGAGGCCTGCGCCTCGCCGCCGTGCCAGAGGATGGCCTCCTCGAGGCCGCGCGCCCGCCCGTCGTGCAGGAACATGGTGTGGCCGCTCACGGTCTTCACGAGCCCGATGCCCCAGAGCGGGGGCGTGCGCCATTCGCTGCCCGTGGCGAGCCCGTCCGGGCGCCCGTCGGCCAGACCCTCGCCCATGTCGTGCAGGAGCAGGTCGGTGTAGGGGTAGATGGTCTGCCCGCGCAGCGGACGCACGGGATGCCATTCATCCGTTACGTGCTGTGGAGTGTGGCAGGCGATGCAGTTGGCCTGCGCGAAGAGTTGCGCGCCCTCCCGCACCTGCGAGTCGTCCACGTCGCGCATGGCGGGTACGGCGAGCGTCTGCACGTAGAAGGTCACCAAGTCCAGGCGCTCGTCGTCGATCTCCGGCGTCCCTCCGTTGGGGGCGTCCCGGCAGGCGGACTGCGCAGCCGGACAGTTCTGTTCGGGGAAGAGCGTGGAGGTGACGCCGATGTCGCCGAGGAAGGCTCCCGCGGACTGCTGCTCCACCGTGGGCTGGCCGGCCTTCCACCCGAACCGGCCCAGGGCCGCAGCGCCGCTCCGAACGTCGGCGACCATGTTCGGGCGTCCCGATATACCGTCGCCGTCGGCGTCGTCCGGGTCCGCAAGCGCCAGGATGTCCTCCGCGGGTATCGCCTCCAGCAGCCCCATGCCGATGGTCGCGGGCCCCACGCGCGGCGACATCATCACGTCCAGATGCAGCGGACCGTAGGCCAGGTCTGCTATCGAGTACGCCGGCTTGCGGAGCGAGTACGGCGTTCCGTCCGGGTAGGCGCCGGGCATCTCCTCGTAGCGGATGCTGATGCGGCCTTCGGGGAGCACGCCGATGATGGCGCGGTCCTGCAATTGCCCGCCGTAGACGGGGTCGTCCTCCGGGCCGTTGGGGCCGGGCGCGCTGAGCAGCAGCAGCAGACCGCGCTCCGGGTCGTCGTCGTTATCGGGCGGCTTCGCGCGGCCGTCGTGGCTGTGACAGGAGGAGCAGGCGAGGGCGTTGAACGTGGGGCCCAGCCCGTCGCGCGCCGCCGTAGAGGCGGGCGCGGTAACCCAGTTCTGGTTGAAGAAGCTGTCTCCCACCTCGAACCTGCGGCGTTCCTGGTTCGTGAGATTCCGCGCGGACAACTCGAACGCGTTGGTCCCGCTGCTGAACGCGGTCGTCTCTCCGCCGAGCCGCTCGTCGAACAGCAGTGACTCGTCTATCCGGTCGTCTTGCGAGCAGGCGGCGGCCGAGGCGGGCAGCAGCGCCGCTGCGACGAGCAGCGCCGCCGCGAGCCGCCGCGATGCGCGCTTGACCAGTGCTGTGTAACCGTCCTTCACCGCGTCAGCTCAACTGACGCTGATAGTGATGCCGATGGCTTCCGCCGCCGCCACGATCGTATCGGTCTGGTCTTCCAGCGCGACGATGGCGTCCAGCACCGCCCGCCGTCCGGCGTCCGCGTCGGACACGCCCTCGCGCAGGTGCCGGTCGAACGGCGCAGGGATCGCCCTCGCAAGGGCGACGCTGCGCCGTATCTCGTCCTCCAGCTGCTGGGCGAGCTCCTCGTCCTCGGCGGCGATCAGGTCGCGCACGCCGGGGCCGGAGACCACGCCGTAGTCGCCGGTGTAGACCAGCCAGACGCCGAGGGCGTTGCCGATGATGTCGGCGGTCGTGTTGTCGGCGAAGCAGGAGTGTTCGTCTTCCTGGGAGCGCGCCTCGTAGGCGACCGTCATGCGCTCGCCCGCGAGTTCGCCCCTGCTCATCTCGCCGATGCCGGTGATGATGCGCGTGAGCGCCTCGTCCGAGTCGACCGACAGGAACTCCGCGCGGTAGTTCCCGCTGTCGCCGGGCGCCCAGGCGTCCACCATGTCGCGCAGGTGACGCACGAGCACGTCCGACGCCGTGGCGCAGGCCGGGACCGTCGTCGTTCATGTCCTGGCCCCAGAGCAGGAACTCGATGGCGTGCCATCCCGTGGACACGTTCGCCTCGCCGCCTTCCTCGTTGAGCGAGACGATGAGGGTTGCGTCGATGACGGGGAAGTCGCCGGGGTTGTTGATGATGCCGGCGCCGGGGTCGCCCTCGACGTAGTCGATGTACGCCTCGTCGAGCGGCCACGCGTTGACCAGTCCCTCGGGGCCGTCTTCCTCGTTGTCAATCGGGCCGTTGTAGAACCGGTAGATCTCGGTGGGGCCGTAGTCGTCGCGGGCGAGCAGCCACGCGCGCTTGGCGGCGTCGAGCCGCACCGCCGAGGGAGCGGCGAGGAAGCGGTCGATGGCCGCGTCCATCGTCACGGCGCTGGCGAGGCTCTTCGAGTACATCGCGTGCGCGCCGTCGGCGTAGTTCCGAACCACCTGCTCCTTGAGGTCGTCGTCCGCGCCTCCGCCGCTGCAAGCCGCCAGCAGGAGTCCTGCGGCGGCCAGAACACCCAGCCTCCATGCTCTGCGCATAGGTCAACTCACCCGGGATTGAATCAGGCGAGCGGCATTCTATACCATTTTTATTAGTGTGCAATAACTCCTTTAGTTAGTATGCCCTAACTATGCGGCTCAACAGGAGCACGAAACCCCACCATGGCGAGGAGCACACGCCTCTCAGGATTGGAGGATGGGCAGGGCGGGCAGGCGCGGAGACGCCCTCTACAAACCCAGCTCCGCGCTCACGCCGTACTCGGCGGCGAGGCCCGCCAGTTTCTCCCACGTCGCGTCCTCGACGAAGATCCCTTCGACGACGCGCTTCTGGGCGTTCCGGTGCTCGATCTCGCCGGGGTAGAGGATCTCGTCGAACCCGGCGGCGCGGTCCGACGCCTTCAGGTACGCGGCGAGGTCCGTCACCTGCTGCTTGAACTCGTCGAGCGGACGGAACGCGGCGACGTTGAACACCGCCATGAAGCAGCCGTCGTTGTGGAACCCACGAGGGTCGTGGCCGAACCCCAGCCCCGTCAGGATGCCCGACAGGATCTCGACGATGACGGAGAGGCCGTAGCCCTTGTAGCCCTCGGAGCCGCCGAGCGGGAGGAGCGCCCCGCCCTGCCCGCGCAGCACCGCCGGGTCGGTCGCGGGGTTGCCGTCGCGGTCCACGACCCAGCCCTCGGGTATCGGGACGCCGCGCGCCTGAGCCAGTTCGACCTTGCCCGCTGCGACCGCGCTCGTGGCCATGTCGATGAACAGGGTCCCCTCGAGGTTGCTCGGAACGGCGACGCAGATGGGGTTGGTGCCGAGGCGCGGTTCGCGCCCGCCGAACGGCGCGACCGCCTTGGACGTGCGCCCGGAGTCGGCGGTCATCAGCCCGATGCAGTCCTCGCGGACCGCCATGATGGGGTAGTCGGCGACGCGCCCGACGTGGCTCTGGCGGTACACGGTTGTGGCGGCGGCGCCCTGCGCGCGCGCCTTCTCGATCGTCAGCCGCATCGCGTGCTCGGAGACGACGTACCCGAACCCCCAGTGGCCGTCGACCACGGTCGTCGAGGCGGTCTCCTGCACGACGTCGATGGGGGCGCCGGGGACGATGTGGCCGCGCTTGACGCGCTCGATGTACGTCGGGACCTGGATGATGCCGTGGGAGTCGTGCCCGGCGAGATTGGCGCCGATGACGTGGCGGGAGATGACCTCGGACTCCTGCGGCGAGGCGCCGGCGCACTGTAGCAGCCGGTCGGCGATGGTCTGGAGTCGATCGTGGGGAACGGTTGGCATGAGCGGCCTCCGGTGGAGAAATGCAAGCTGCGCCGGATTCTATCCCGACTTCCGCCGGGACGGGGCCGACAACGGGGAAGCGGCCGAAGGGCGCGGAGGGCAAAGCGAAGGGCAGGCGCGTATGCCTGCCCTTCGGCGAACGTATCACGGGACTGGTGCGCAGGAAGAGATTTGAACTCTTACGGGATTGCTCCCACTGCCCCCTCAAGACAGCGTGTCTACCTATTCCACCACCTGCGCAGGCGGCCAAACGACGTGTTCGGCGTGCTCAGATTGTAGAGCGCGGAATGCTGCGACGCCAACCCCTCCCTCAAGCGGGCGGGAAGAGAGGAAGAGTGGCAGGAGTGGAAGGATTCGAACCCTCGACCGGCGGTTTTGGAGACCGCTGCTCTACCAGGCTGAGCTACACTCCTGCGTCTCCTACAGGCTAGCACCGCTCCCGAAGAAGGGTCAATTTCGAGGGAGCGCTTTCAAGTGCGACAATTGGGCGTTGCGTTTCCGACAGCACGGCGCGTATGCTGGTCTTTGTCAGCGCCGGAAGACCGGCGCAACCCGCCGGGGACGAGCCCCGGCCCTTGAGACGAGGGCCGGGGCTTTTGTCGTCCGCCGGCAAATCGAGCGAAAGGGGGAAGCGAATGACGGGAACAACTATGGACGCCGCGGCGGCAAGTGAGCGGGAGCGGTGGGAGCGGGAGCGGCTGTTCGAGGCGCTCGAAGCGTACCGGCGGGGGTTGTCGGACGCGCCGGTGGTGCAGAAGTTCGCCGTGAGCCAGGCGTCGTCGCCGAACGAGGACCGTCCATTGACGGTCGTGGCGTCGGACGAAACGGAGGACCGCCTGGGCGACGTGGTGCGGGCGAACGGCTGGGAACTGCGGGCGTACAAGCGGAACCCGGTGTTTCTGTGGGCCCACGACTACACCCGCACGCCGATCGGGCGGAGTTCGTGGGTGGGGATCGACGCGGGCCGCCTGCTGGCGACGCTGGAGTTCGCGCCCACGGAGTTCGCGCGGGAGGTGGAGACGCTCTACCGGCAGCGGTTCCTGCGGGCGGTGAGCGTGGGGTTCCGGGCGCGGGAGTTCGCGTTCCGAAAGGGCCGCGACGGCGGCGTCGAGGGCGTGGAGTACACCAGCCAGGAGCTGCTGGAACTGAGCGCGGTGCCGGTGCCGGCGAACCCGAGCGCGCTGGCGCGGGCGTTCGACGCCGGAGGAGTCTCGGCGTCGCGGCTGCGGCCCCTCTTCGCGCTCGACCAACCGGCGGAGTCGATCGACCCGGACGGCGCGCGGCGGCTCATCGCGGAACTGCGCCGCCTGCGCCAACTGGTGGCGTAAGAGCGGCGAGGGGTTGTGCGCGCTTGCGCGCGCGGCCCTCTCTGCCCTTCGGGCATCTCCCCCTGTGGGGGAGAAATCAGAACCCCCTCCCCCCGTGGGGGAGGGTTGGGGAGAGGGCGGCCCCTCCCCGCAAAGAGAACGGTTAGGAAGCAGCGACAGCGCATTGCTAAGGAGGAAGGAATGTCAGTCATCGAGGAAGTGCAGCGGGAGATCGTGCAGACGCAGGAGTTCGTGAGGGACCGCATCGACCCCATCACGCGGGAGCTGTCGCTCGTGCGGCAGGAGCAGGAGCGGCTGGCGGAGGAGGTTCGCAGGGCGCTCGAACAGGAGCGCGCGTCGCGCCGGGAAGCGCTCCTGAGCCGCCCGACGAACGACCGCGTGCGGGTGCGCGGCGGCAAGCTCGACGGGTTCGACCTGGTGGACATGGCCATCGTCCGCAGCCTGCTCTCCGCCCAACTGGCCCGCCCGCAGGACTACAACCCGCGCTCGCTCCGGGCGTGGGAGGAGAGCGTGTCCAAGGCGATGGACTCGACGACCGCCGGGGCGGGCGACGAACTCGTGCCGCAGGAGGCGGCGCGCCAGCTCTGGGCGGACGTCAACGCCGAAACGGCGGTCGCGTCGCTGTTCGACACCGTGGCGATGCCCTCCAACCCGTTCGACATCCCGCTGGAACTCGGCGACGTGAACTGGTACCCCGGCGCGGCGAACACGGCGACCACCGCGACCGACCTGAAGACGGCCAAGCAGACGCTGACCGCGCACGAACTCGTCGGCATGGTCCCGTGGGCCTACGAACTCGACGAGGACGCCGTGGTGGCGATGATGGCCGAGGTGCGCTCGACCCTGCTGCGCAACGCGGCGCAGGTGCTCGACGACGTCATCCTCAACGCCGACGCGTCGACGACGGGGAACATCAACTACGACGGGGGCAACCTGGCGAAGACGACGGCGGGGTACGCGCACTACCTCATCGGATTCGACGGTCTGGCGCACCTGCCGCTCGTCGACAACACGGCGATGCGCAACAACCACAACGCCGCCGCGTCGATCGACATGTTCAACGAGCTGCGCCGCAAGACCGGCAAGTACGGGCTGCGGCCGTCGGAACTGGCGTTCATCACCGACGTGAACACGTACATCGCGGCGGTGGGCATCGAGGGGTTCCAGACCGTCGACAAGCTGGGGCCGCACGCCACGCTGCTCACGGGTCAGCTCGGCGCGGTCGAGGGCGTCCCGGTCATCGTGTCGGAGCAGTTCCAGGAGGCGGACGCCGACGGGAAGGTCACGTCCGGCGGGAACACGGCGAGCAAGGGGCGTCTGCTGCTGGTGAACCGCACCCAGTGGCGCAAGGGCTTCAAGCGCGAACTGCTCATCGAGACGGAGCGCGACATCCAGAAGCGGCAGAACGTGATGGTGGTGAGCATGCGGACGGCGTTCGCGGAGCGCACGGGCGACCGCTCGACCGCGACGCACACTGCTCTCCAGTTCAACATCGCGCGGTCGTCGTAGGGGGCCGCGAGCCCTCTCCGCCCCCGCGGGGCATCCCCCCCCCCCCCCCCCGCGGGGGAGACATCCAAACCCCTCTCCCCGCGGGAGAGGGAGAGAGGGAGCAAGACGCCGCGCCGCCGTGTACATTAAGCGCCGGCCTCGGGCCGAAACGAAACTGGCGCAAGGGGAATTCGCATGACGACTGCCGAGAAGGTCTGGACTGAGAAGTATGCGGAGATGACGCACGGGAAGACGCGGTACTGGGAGGCCGGCGCAGGCTTCCCGACCATCCTCCTCCACGGAGCGGGCTGGACGAGCGGATGCGAGTCATGGACGCGCAACATCGGGCCGCTGTCGGAGCACTTCCACGTGTTCGCCATCGACTGTCTGAACTGGGGCGTGGGCGACGTGTTTCAGCAGGAGTTCTCGTTCGCGTACCTGGTGGACCACGTGCGGGAGTTCATGGACCTGATGGGCGTCGAGCGGGCGAATTTCGTCGGGCACTCGATGGGAGGCTGGATCGTAACGCTGCTCGCCTACGAGAGCCCGGGGCGCGTCAACAAGCTGGTGAACGTGGCGGGAGGCGGCACGGCGACGCGCCCCCTGCAGAACATGGTGGAGTTCAAGGTCCCGTCGGAGGAGCAGATCCGCGAGCAGTTCGCCAACCGGTTCCCCGAGGGCACGGTGGACCTCGAGAAGGTCGTCGCGCCGTACATTCGGAAGAACTCGCTGCCGGGGCACGCGGAGGCGTTCGCCGGAGTGATGCGCCACATGACGAACCCCGACACGCGCGTTCGGTACAACACCCTGCGGCGGATGCCCCACATCAAGGCGCCGACGCTGGTGTGCTGGGGCACGGACGACCAGACCAACGCGTTCGAGATGGGCGAGCAGACGGCGGCGACGATCCCCGGCGCGCGGCTCGTCCCGTTCGAGGGGGTCGGCCACATGCTGCCTCAGCAGGCCGCCGAGCGGTTCAACGAGGTCGTGCTGGAGTTCCTGCGGAACTGAGGGGCGTCCCACCCTCCCCACAGGAGTGAGGAGGGTCGAGCGCACGAAGTGCGCGAGGGGAGAGGTCCGCCGCGCGCCCTCTCCGCCCCTTCGGCCCCCCGGAGGGGAGATGAGGGCGAGATTCCCGCCTGCGCGGGAATGACGGATCTGCGCGGGATGACGGAAGCGAATACACACGAGATGGGAGGGATGAGCCCCCCGGTCAGCGAGGCCGGGGGGCTTTGCATTGGCGATGACGACACAACCGAGACCACGAGGCGAGTACACGCCGGCGGTGCGCCCGCGCTCCGCCCGGCAGGACGGCCTGCGGCGCTTCACTCCGGGCTACCTGGAAGACCTGTCGGACACGAAGTCGTCGCTGTTCAGCGACCCGGGGGAATCGACGGAACGGCGGACGCTGCTGCGGCCGCCGCGCGGGAAGCGTCTGCGGCTCATCAACCTGACCTTCACCCAGGTCCAGTCCGACGGTCTGCGCTTCTGCGAGCTGTACTTCGGGGAGGGCGCGACCATCGCGCACAGCTGGGAGAAGGCGGTCGCCATCGTGCGCGTGCCGGACAACGGCCAGGGGTCGACGCGCACGTGGGGCCGCGGCGCCGGCCCCGTGGGCGCGCGGAACGAGCCGCTCAGCATCCGCTGGACGTCCGGGCCGAGCACGTCGCACAAGCTGATCGTGGAGTACACGGAGGAGCGGTAACGCATGGTCTCCCTTGTCTTCGGGAGGGGGGTGGTTCGACAGGCTCACCACGAACCAAGGGGGTGGATTCCCGCCTGCGCGGGAATGACGGAAAGGAGCGATAACGCATGGCAACCGAAGCGTACCGGTCGCTGTACGGCGACCTGAGCAAGCTGAAGGACCCGTCGCTGCTGGACGACCCGGCGAGCGGCGGAGGAGCGGACACGGAGCTGTTCCAGCTGCTCCTGGCCGTGTCCGAGGCGGTGGACAACTACTGCAACCGGCGTTTCTACGCGCTGACGGAGGAGCGCCGGTTCGACGGCGCCGGCGACGCGCTGCTCCACGTGCCCGATCTCATCGCCGTCGCGTCGCTCGCAACCGACGAGAACGGCGACGGCGAGTACGAGACGGCATGGAGCGCGGCGGACTACCAGCTGCTGCCGCTGAACGCGGCGCCGACCGAGCATTGGGGCTCGCCCTACAACGCCGTGCGCGCCCGGTCGTCGGGAGCAAGGCGGCAGTTCGCGCGCGGCGAGGCGCGGGTGCGCGTCAGCGGGACGTGGGGATACGGAGAACGCCTGGAGCCGTCCGGCTCGCTGCTGGCCGGCCCCGCCGGAGGCGTGGCGGACTCCCTGGCGGTCGACCGCGCATCGGACTTCGCGGCGGGGCAGACAATCGCCGTGGGGGACGAGCGGATGCTGGTTACCGGAACGGCGGAGGCGGAGGCGCTGACGGTGCGGCGCGGACTGAACGGAACGGCGCCAACGGCGCACGCGGACAACGCGGCGGTGTCGATCGTCCGGTGGCCGGCGCCGGTGGAGCGGGCGGCGCTCATCAACGCGGCGCGGATATGGACGCGGGCTCCGGCGTTCGAGCCGTTCTACGTGGGGCCGGGAATGGACACGGACGTGCGGATGCTCCTCGACCCGTACCGATTGGGGGCGGCATGACCATGGGGCTGACGCAACGGGAGCGGTTGGCGTCGCTCGAAGCGGCGCAAGAGGCCCACGTCACGGCGCATGAACTGACCGACCGCATCTGGGCCGCGAAGCTGGAGGCGATCGACGACCGGTTGCGGAACATCGAACGCGCGCTGCTCGACCCTCCGGGGCGGATGCAAGCCAGCGACGACGGGCGCTGGCGTCCGAACCGCCGCGACATCGCCGTGCTGGGCGGCGGCGCGGGGCTCACGTCGCTGGCGTGGTGGCTGTTCGAGGCGCTCGGCGTCCTCGCCGGCGCGTGAGCAGTCCGCCCTCTCTGCCCCCTCAGGGGGAGAACCTTGCCTCCCTCTCCCGCTGGGGGCGGGTTAGGGAGAAGACGCTACCACTGGCGCTGGTCTTCGGCGTAGACGCGGTCGGGGAGGCGGTAGGGAAGGTCCCCCTCGTCCTGGTAGAACGACACTTCGAAGAAGCCGGTGAGCGGGTTGGCCTTGACGAGCCGGTTGGGGAAGAGTTTGTTCAGCGAGCGTTCGCACTGGGTTTGGAGGCGGAAGTAGGGAAGCACGCCAAACCTGTTCGTGCGATCGAACCTGAGGCTGTCGGCCATCCGCGCGCCTATCAGTGCGCGGGAGACCTTGTAGATGTAGCTGGCGGTCGACCTGCGGGTCGTGCGGTCGACCGTGCCGAGCAGCAGCGGCGCCGAGGCGAGGAGCGCGTTCGCCATGGCGATGCCCTCGAGGTCCGGCTCCGGCTCCATCGCGAGGCCGAGGCGGAAGAACTCGAGCGCGTCGGTCTCGTTCGTGAACCGCACCGCGTCCGGCACGCCCATCAGCCAGGCGGTGTAGCGCCAAATGGCCATGAGGCCCACGGCCTCTTCGCGGTTGAACGAGCCTCCCAGTTTCTTCATGTGGCGCAGCAGCCTCGCGGAGAACGCCGTTGTCGCGAACGCGATGTGCGCGCTGGAGATGGGCGTGCCCCACGCCTCGGCGTCCCAATCGTCGGACACGGTAAGGAGCCGCCGTATCTGGGCGTGAACCAGCCTCAGCCGCACGGTGAGCTTCCAGCCATCGCCTCGCTGTTCGAGCCCGCCGGGAATGAAGAGTTCGAGCAGGTGGCGGTTGTTCTGCTTGAGGCGGCGGATGCCGGCCTCGCGCAGGCGTCCGGTAATGAAGAACGACTTCGCGATGTTGGTGCAGAACCCCTCGACGAGCACGCCGGCCAGCATGCCGGCCAGCACGGTGCGGATGTTGCGGTGGAACATCCGGTAACCGGGCCCGAACAGCCGCGGGTCGACCCACTCGGGGGTGGCGTCGCACAACTCGAAAAAGTCCTTCACGGCTTGCGGCGCGTCGGCCAGCTTGTCGCGCTCATCGTTCATGCCCGCCTGGACGAACGCGGCGCTCTCCGGACCGGAGAGCGCGGTCAACGCCTCCACTGCGGCGTCGGCCGGAGGGTCGCCGATCCACGCGTGCTCGACGTACCTGTCGGCCAGCTCCGGGTTGATGCGGCGGGCGGCCTCGTAGCCCGCTATGTAGTCGGTGGGGAGCTTGAGACCGGTGGCCGTTGTCACGGGTTCCATCGCGTCATGTCCTCAGCGCCGATTCGCCTTCGACGTCCAGCCGGGGCAGCCAGTTCAGGAACCGCGGCAGGTACCAATTCCCCTTGCCCAGGAGCTCCATCGAGGCCGGCACGAGCACCGACCGCACGAGCGTCGCGTCGAGGAATACGGCGACCGCCAGGCCGAACCCGACCTGCTGGTTGATGAGCGTTCTGCCGGAGGCGAACGCGCCGAACACCGCCACCATGATAAGCGCGGCGCCCGTGATCAGGCTGGCCGTCGTCCGCAGCCCGTATGCCACCGCGTCGCGGTTATCGCCCGTGTGGTCGTACCGCTCCTTGATGCGGCTGATCATGAACACGTGGTAGTCCATCGACAGCCCGAACAGGATGAAGAAGAGGAACATCGGCACCCAGGTGTCGATGACGGGCGTGCGGTCGAACCCGAAGACGTCGGTCAGTACGCCCTGTTGGAACACCAGCACGAGGATGCCGTAGGTCGCGCCGACCGACAGCAGGTTCATCAAGACCGCCTTCAGCGGGATGACGATGGAGTGGAAGACGAGCATGAGCACGATGAAGCTGAAGCCGAGCACGAAGGCGAAGACGATGGGCTGGTAGAAGGACACGATGCGGAACACGTCGGCGGTCTCCGAGGTCAGGCCGCCCACGTAGGTCTGCACGCCGGCGTCGCCCACCGCTTCCGGCAGGACGCGGTCCCGCAGGTCCACCAGGGTGTCGGCGTTCTCGTTGGACGTGGGGTTGCCGGGGATGGGGACGGAGACGACCGCCAGGCCTCCCTCGCCGAACTCGACCCTGGGCTCCGAGGGGAAGCGTGGATCTTCCGCCAGCGCCGCGACGATCCGTTGCAGAGCGGCCTGACCTTCCCCGCCCGTTACATCGCCCTCGACGACGATCCTCACCGGCGAAATCACGCCAAAGCCGAAGGGGAACTCCTGCTCCATCAGCTCGAACGCCGCGCGCTGTTCCGTTCCCTCGGGCGCCTGGTCTACGCCGGAGAGCCCGGTGTCGATGGTGAAGTAGACCGCCGAGAGAGCGAGCATGGGGACGCCCACGACGATCAGGCTGATGACGGGCCTGTCCATGACGAGGTGCGTAATCGTGTCCCAGAAGCCGCCCTCCCGGGTCTCCCCGCCGGCCCGGTCGATGCTCCTGCCGACGATGGGCAGGCGGAGCGCGTTCACCCTGCGGCCCAGTATGGCCAGCATGGCCGGGAGCAGCGTGAGCATCGCCACGAGCGTGATGGCGACGACGATAATCATGCTCGCCGCCTGCGACTGGAAGAAGTTGAACGGCACCATGAACATCCCGGCAAGCGCGATGATGACCGTCATGCCGCTGAACAGCACTGTTCGGCCCGCCGTGGCCGAGGCGTGCGCGATGGCCTCCATCTTCTCTCTGCCGGCGTTCATCTCCTCCCGGAACCGGGAGATGATGAGCAGGGCGTAGTCGATGCCCACCGCCAGGCCGATCATGGTGACGATGAGCTGAGCGAAGACGACCACCTGGCTCCATTGCCCGATGATCGCCACGATGCCGAGTGTGATGAAGATGCAGATGATAGCGACGAAGATGGGGACGAGGGCCGCCACGACCGCGCCGAACAGCAGCAGCAGCACGAGCAGCGCCACCGGAATTCCGACGCGCTCGCCCTGCTCCAAGTCGTGGAGCGCGAGTTCGTTGTTCTCGTACGAGATGCTGGCGCGCCCGCTCTGGCGCACGGTGAAACCGGGGTCTTCGTTGGCCGCGTGCGCGATGTCGAGCACCTCGTGCACGTTGCCTTCCGCCTCTTCCAGGCCGCCGACCATTTCGATGACGATGAGCGTCGACGTCCGGTCTGCCGACACGAACTGCTCAGCTTGCTCGGCGAACAGGGGGAGCGCGGCGAGCGCGTGGTAGGTGAACGACTGCCGGCCCACCTTGTCGGGGCCGAGCGCCATGACCTCCGCAAACAGCCCTTGCACTTTCGCGGCGAACTCGGGCTCGTCCACGGTCTGGCCGCGGTCGCTCTTGACGATGATGACTTCGACGAGGGGGTCGGAGCCGAGCCCCTCCAAACGCTGCGACGCCTGGCTCGACTCGTAGGAGGCGCCGAGGCTGAGCTCCGTGGTGGTTGCGGACTCCAGCAGTTGCCCGGCGACGCCGAGGAAGACCGCCAGCGCCGCCGCCCACGCGGCGACGGTGAGCCAGGGCCTCCGCGTGCTCAATCGCGCCAGGCGCTCAGTCATGCGATGTCGCTCCAAGTCTGCAAGGATTGTCCGCCCCGCCGGGGAGCGGATTCCGGCGCGGCCAAGACAGACGTTTATGCTATCACTCCGGACAATCGCCCGCCCGCTCGCAGTGTTGCGGGTTCCACTTGTTTGGGGAGCGTTGCGTTGCCCGCAAGTCGCGCCGTTGGATAGACTGCCCGCCGGGGCGGCTGCCCCGGGGAGCAATCATGGACGAGCGCATCCGCGATCGCATCGAGTCGGCGCTGAAGGCGGCGGGCGGCCAGTACGTGGAGGTCCACGTCGAGGAGGCCGCGTCGTCGAACATCCGGTACCGGGGCCGCGACCTCGAGGAGATCGGGCGCGGCAGCGCGCTGGGCGGCAACGTGCGCGCGCTCGCCGGGGGAGGCTGGGGCTTCGCTTCGTTCAACAACCTGAACGACATCGAGGCGAAAGTTCGCCAGGCGGTTGAGCAAGCGCGCGCCATCGGCGGCGAGCGCATCGAACTCGCCGAAGTCCCGGCGGTCGTCGATTACGTCCCACCCGTCGTGGGGCGTCAGGACCCCGGCGCGCTGACGCTCGCCCACAAGAAGGGCGTGCTCGACGAGTACGTGAGCATCATGATGGGCACGCCCGGGGTGCAGTCGGCGTCGGTGGGATATGCGGACGGACGCCGCCGCATGGTCTACGCGAACTCCGAGGGGTCGTACGTCGACCAGGAGCGCATCGACGTGACGCTGCGGCTGAGCGCGCAGGCGCGCAGCGGCGGAGACGTGCAG
Source organism: Dehalococcoidia bacterium (assembly GCA_034421335.1). GTDB lineage: Bacteria > Chloroflexota > Dehalococcoidia > Lucifugimonadales > Australimonadaceae > S5-327. The sequence continues at coordinate 76,564 of DAOUKL010000055.1, forward strand.
AACTACGGTATAAGCCTCGGCAGCCTCGGCGACTTCGAGTTCGTGATGGGGCTGCAGGAGGACGCGCGGGACGTCGCCGAGAAGGCCGTCGCCTTCCTCGATGCGCCCGCGGTTAAGGACGGGGAGTACACGGTGGTGCTCGACCCCATCCTGGCGGGGGTGTTCATCCACGAGGCGTTCGGGCACCTTTCGGAGGCCGACCACATCTACACCGAGCCGCGCCTGCAGGAGCTGATGAAGCCCGGCGCGCGGTTCGGAGGCGCTCACCTCAACGTGAAGGACGGCGCCACCATCCCGACCGCCACGCTGCGCGGCTCGTACCTCTACGACGACGAGGGCGTGCAGGGGCAGGAGACCGACCTCATCCGCGAGGGCGTGCTCGTCGGGCGCCTCCACTCCCGCGAGACCGCCGCGAAGCTCGGCGAGCGCCCCACGGGCAACGCCCGCGCGCTCAACTACCGCTTCGCTCCCATCGTCCGCATGACCAACACCTTCATCGTGCCCGGCGAGGCCACCCTCGACGACCTCCTCGAGGGCGTGGAAGACGGCTTCTACGTGAAGAACTGGTACGGCGGCAACACCGCCATGGAGGAGTTCACCTTCTCCGCCGGCGAAACGTACCGCATCCGCAACGGCCGGATCGCCGAGCTCCACCGCCCATGCAAGCTCAAGGGCAACGTCTTCGACACCCTGAAGAACATCGACGCCATCGCCGGCGACCTCGACATGAACGAGGGCGGAGGCTGCGGGAAGGCCGGCCAGAGCCCCCTGCCCGTCTCGAACGGCAGCCCGCACATCCGCATCCGGCAATGCCAGCTCGCAGGAAAGTAGCCATCGACTCCCGAACCAACATCGCAGGCGTCGCCGAACGCATCCTCGAACTGGCCGCTTCCGCGGCCGACCAGGCCGAGGCGCTCTGCGTCGAGTCCGCCTCCGTCTCCGTCAACTTCGAGGCGAACGCGATCAAGGGCTCCGACGCCAACGACCGCGCCGCCGCCGCGCTCCGCATCATCAAGGACGGCCGCGTCGGCTTCAGCTCGACCTCCAACCTCGACGACCTCCAGGGGCTCGTCGACGCCGCGCTCGAAACGGCGCCCTTCGGCGCCGAGGCGCGGTTCGACTTCCCCGGCCCGCAGGACTTCCCCGACGCGCCCGCCTACGACGACTCCGTCGAGGATATGACGGTGGAGGAGATGGCCTCCCTCGGCGAGCGGGTCATCGCCGACGTGCGCGCCGCATCCCCCCTGGATGTGACAATCGAGGGCGGCGTCTCGAAATCGCTCTCGCGCATGGCGCTGCTCAACAGCAACGGGGGCGGCGTGAGCTACGCCCGCTCCGGTTCGGGCGCCGGTTTCGGAGGCACGGTCATCCGCGGCGAGGACATGCTCTTCACGTCCGACAGCGTGTCGTCGGTCGCGGCGGTCGCCGACGCCTCGGAAGTCGTGGAATCGGTGCTGCGGCAACTCGAATGGGCCCGCGAGACCGCCCACGCGGACACGAAGACGATGCCGGTCATTCTCCTGCCCGGGGCGGTCTCCCGCCTGCTCCTCTCATCCCTCCTCTCAGGGCTCAGCGGCAAGAGCGTGCTCCACGGCATCTCCCCGCTCATCGGACGTCTCGGCGACCGCATCGTCGCCGAGCGGTTCAGCCTCACGGACGACGCGACGCTGGGGCGCGTCCCCGGCAGCCGTCCGGGCGACGACGAGGGAGTGGCGAGCCGGCGACTGCCGCTCATCGAGGCGGGCGTCGTGCGCACGTTCCTGTACGACCTGCAGACCGCCGGGCAGGCGGGAACGGAGAGCACCGGCTCTGGCGAACGCGGCGTCGCCTCCCTTCCCGGGCCGTCCAGTTCCGTGCTCGTTGTCGGCGAGGGAGACACGACGCTGGACGACATGATCGCCGGCATGGACGAAGGGGTCATCGTCGAGAAGCTGCTCGGCGCGGGGCAGGGCAACATCCTCGGCGGCGACTTCAGCGCCGCTTTGCTGCTCGGCTACAAGGTCGAGCGCGGCAAGGTCGTCGGCAGGGTGAAGGACACGATGATCTCCGGCAACGCCTACGCCGCCCTCAACGACGACCTCATCGCCATCGGGAGCGAGCGCCGCTGGCGGGGCAGCCTCTGCGCGCCCCCCATCGCCGTCGGCGGCGTCTCCGTCTCCTCAGCGGCGAAGGGGTAGCGCATGGATGTGGGCGCGCTCATCGACCACCTGGTCAACTCCGACGCGGAGTTGAAGCGCTCGCTCCTGTGCAAGCTCAGCGGGCTCATGCCCGACGACCAGGAGGCGCTGCGCGGCGCCTGGCCCGACGTCCCCGCCGACCGCCGCGCCGCCATCGTCAGGGGCATCGTCGCGCTGGCCGACGACCACATCGAACTGGACTTCGTGCCGGCGCTCCGCGTCGCTCTCGACGACGACGACGCGGAGGTGCGCGCAGCGGCGGCCGCCGGCCTGTGGGAGACCGACGACCGCATCGTCATCACCCCGCTCGTCAGTATGCTCGAAGCCGACGAGTCGCCGGAGGCGCGAGCCTCCGCCGCCACGACGCTCGGTCACTTCGTCGATCTCGCGGAGGCCGGCAAGCTCATCAAGCGCGACTCCACCCGTCTGTGCGAAGCGCTGCGCCGGGCGCTGGAGGACAAGCAGGAAGAGGCGCTCGTGCGGCGCCGCGCCCTCGAGGCGCTCGCTCCCCTCGCGGGCCGCGACATCACCGGCTGGGTGCGCTGGGCGTACGCCTGCGGCGATCCCGCGTTCAGGCAGAGCGCGCTCTACGCCATGGGCCGCACGTGCGACCCCGCCTGGCTGCCTTACGTCGTCGACGAGATGGGCAGCGCCGACCCGGCGCTGCGGTTCGAGGCGGCCAACGCCGCGCGCGGAATCGCCGACCCGGAATCGCTGCCCCACCTGCACGAGCTGGTGAGCGACGACGACGCGCAGGTCGCGGTCGCCGCCGTCCAGGCCATCGGGGCCGTCGGCGGCGCCGTCGCCCGCAAACTGCTGCGGCGCTACGTCGAAACCGGCGAAAGCTACGTGAGCGAGGCCGCCGAGGAGGCGCTCGCCGCCATGGACCTCGACGAGATGGACTTCACCATGCTCTCCCTCGGGGAAGAGGACGAGTAGGCGGTGAGGCGAGGCAAGACAGTCGCCGAAGCCGTCTCCGCGGGAGGCGTCGTCTACCGGCGGGGCGCCGGCGGGCTGATGGTGGCCATCTGCGGGCGCGTCGAGTCCGGCCTGTGGGCGCTCCCCAAGGGCACGCCCGACCGCGGCGAGACGATCGAGCAGACGGCGCTGCGAGAAGTCGCGGAAGAGACCGGCCTGCAGGTCGCCATCGAGGCTCCGCTCGGCCACATCGAATACTGGTTCCAGCGGCAGGCCCAGCGCATCCACAAGCGCGTCTACTTCTTCCTCATGGCCGAGCGGGGTGGCTCGTTCGACGACCATGACCCGGAGTTCGACGTTGTGGAGTGGACACCGGCGGAGCGCGCCCTTGATACGCTCACGCACGAGACCGAGCGGGAAATCGTCCGGCGCGCCCTCGACGCGCTCGGCCCACGGGAGAGCGGCGTTGATTGAGCCGGTCGCGCGCGGCGTCAAGGTCGTCATCCGCGTCAAGCGCATCGAGGACGCCGAGGACGACCACCGCTGGCGGGCCGACCCGGAACTGGCGGAGCTCGACGCGGCGCCTCCCCTGCGACAGCCTCTGCAGGACTACATTCGCGACTTCCGCAACGAACTGCAGCATCCGACGCCCTGGGTGCGCCGGTACGCCATCGACACCCTCGACGGGCTGCATATCGGCAACTGCATGATGTACGACATCGACACCGTGCAGGGAAAGTGTGAGGTCGGCATCCTGCTGGGCGACCGCGCCTACTGGGACGGAGGGTATGGGCGCGAGGCCCTGCGTCTGATGATGGGCGAGTGCTTCAAGATGCCGTCGATGAAGATGCTCTACCTCCACACGCTGGTGTGGAACGACCGGGCGCGGCGGGCCTTCGCCGGCTGCGGCTTCCGCGAGGTTGGCCCTCTCCGCCGCGCCGGACGCGACTTCATCCGCATGGAGATCACCCGCGAGGAGTGGGAAGCCGCCCAACTCCCCTCCGACGACATCAGAAACACGCTGTAGCGCAGCGAGGAACCTCCGGGCCTCGCCTGCGCCGGTGTCGTTCAGAAGCCGTGAGCCCCTCACGCCGGAACCGGGTGATTGGTTACAATAGCGAAAAGAACAACCGAGGCAGCCATGACCAGCTTGGCCGAAATCAAGGAAGCCATCGAGAACCTGTCCCCCGCCGAATTCGCCGAGATAGCCCGCTGGCTACAGGACATGCTGGAAGACCAGTGGGACCGGCAGATAGAAGCCGACGCAGCCGCCGGCCGCCTCGACTTCTTCAAGGATCAGGTAGCCCGGGCCCGCGCAGCCGGAACCGTGGGCGAGTTGTAGTGCATCGCACGATACCTGAGTTCTGGGAACACTTCGCCGCCCTGCCTGAATCGGTACAGCACACCGCCCGTCGCAACTTCCAGCGCCTCAAGGAAAACCCGGCCTACCCCTCCATTCGCCTCAAGAAGGTCGGCGACTACTGGGTCGCGCGAATCGGCCCCAGACACCGCGCCTTGGCCGTAGCCGAAGGCGAAGACCTCTACTGGGTCTGGATCGGCCCCCACGACGCCTACGACCGCATAATCAACCCCTGATTCGCTGGTTCGTCCATCCCCCTCCCCCACAAGTGTGGCGAGGGGTAGGTTGAGCCTCCCTGGCGGGAGCGTCACGCTCTGGCGGCGCAGGGGTGGGATGCGCTAACCTGTTCGGCGGCGCTTGACCAGATTGCATACGGAGGTGGACTCGTGACAGTCCTCATCACTGGCGGCATGGGATTCATCGGGCTGCATACCGCGCGGGCATTCGTCGACGCAGGCGAAGACGTCGTCATCACGTACTACCAGACGTGGCGCGAGCCCAGCTTCATCAAGGACGAGTACGGCAAGAGCGTCATCGTCGAAAAGGCCGACGTCTCCCAGCCGGAAGTCATCGAGGAGCTCGCCAAGAAGCATAAGACCGAGCACATCGTGCATCTCGCCGTGCCCGGTCTCGCGGCGCTCAGCCCGTACGACGACTACCGTGTGAACATGAACGGCCTCATCGGCGTGCTCGAAGCGGCGCGGAGCGCAGGCGCCCGGCGGCTCTCTCTCGCCAGCTCCATCGCGGTCTACCACTCCATTCCCGAGGGGCCCTACCGCGAGACCGACCGCCTGCCCGTGGAGTCGACGAACCCGACCGAGACGTTCAAGAAAGCGTGGGAGGTCCTGTCGTTCCACTACGCGGCGCGCACGGGCCTTGAGGTCGTCTCGATGCGCATCGGCGGCATCTGGGGGCCGCTCTACCACTCCATGATGAACCTCCCCAGCCGCCTCGCTCACGCCGCCGTCAACGGCGTCGCGCCCAATTACGCCCGCGGCGTCCCGTTCGCAGAGGACACCGGCGACGTGTGCTACGTGAAGGACTGCGCCGAGGGCATCAAGAGCGTCCAGCTGCAGGAGAACCTGCAGCATCGCATCTACAACATCAGCTCCGGCGTCGCCGTCTCCAACCAGCGGCTCGTCGACGCCGTCAAGGCCGTGAAGCCGGACGCCGACCTCCAGCTGCAGGAGGGGAAGGGCCCCGCCTACAAGGAGAACAACTACCTCGACATGAGCCGGGCGCGCGAGGAGCTGGGGTTCGAGAACCGCTTCACGCCCGAAACGGCCATGGCCGACTACATCGCCTGGCTCGAAGAGGGAAACGAGCGGTAGCATGGCGAAGCTCTCCATCGGCGTGGTGGGCTGCGGCGCCATCGGACGCGCGATCCTGCGGGCGGCGGACGACGGCCTCGTCGACGTGGACGTCGCAGGCGTCGCGAGCCGCACGGAGTCGACGGCGCGGGAGTTCCTCGCCACGATGAAGTCGCCGGCGCCGTACCTGTCGCTCGGCGAACTCGTGGAGGAGGCCGACCTCGTCGTCGAGGCGGCCGGCGGCCCGGCCGTGCCGGGTCTGGTCGAAGCGGCGTTCGAGGCGGGCAAGGGCGCGATGGTCATCAGCGTCGGCGCGCTGCTCTCGCACCCGGAACTGCTCGACAAGGCGCGCGAGCGCGGCTGCCGCCTCCTCATGCCGTCGGGCGCCATCATCGGGCTCGACGGCATCAAGTCGGCGTCGGTCGGCGCCATCGACCGCGTGGTGATGGAGTCGCGCAAGGGGCCTGCCGCGCTCGACGGCGCGCCCTACGTGGTGGAGCACGGCATCGACCTGTGGGCGCTCGAGCGCGAAGAGGTGGTGTTCGAGGGAACGGCGCGCGAGGCGTGCGCCGGGTTCCCGGCGAACCTCAACGTCTCGGCGGCCGTGAGCTTCGCGGGCATCGGCCCCGACCGCACCACCGTGAAGATGATCGCCACGCCCGGCCTGCAGCGGAACTGCCACGACATCGAGGTGGAGGGGGAGTTCGGCCTGATGCGGCTCCACCTGGAGAACATCCCCGGCGAGAACCCGAAGACGGGCCGTCTCACCGCGATGTCGATCATCCGCACCCTCCAGCAGGAAACCGACCCCGTCCGCCTCGGCACGTAGCGCGCCACGAGAGTGGGGGGCATGACCCCCTCCCCCGACGACGGAGAAGGGCCGGGGAGAGGGCAGCCCTAGAACGCCATGGCGCCGACGCCGGCCGTCACCAGCGCGGCGGAGCTCCAGCGGGCGCGGCTCTCCCGGAAGGGTTCGCGCTTCTCGAACATCCGGCGGAGGCTGAGGCCCGCCGCCGCGACCCACAGCAGGATGAGCACGGGGCGCGTCGACATGATGGCCGTGGCGAGCGACACCGGGCCCTGCTCGATCGCCGTCAGGCCGGTCCAGAAGGCGACCAGCAGAGGCGCCTGCGCGAGCGCGACGGCCAGCAGCGCGCGCCGCGAGCGCAGCGCCGCGACCACCGGCGCCATGCTCGACACACGCGCCGCCAGGAGCACGCCGGGAAGCGCGAACATCCACGATACGGCGTACATCTGCCATACGGTGACCTGGCCGGCGACGGACTTGGCGAGCACCGCGTAGATCGCGATGCCGAACGCCGCCGTCAACACCGCCGCCACCGAGCGATCGAGCGCGAGCCGCTTGCCCGGCAGAGTCTGATGGAAGGCGGCGACCGCCACGCCCGCAATCACCATCAGGCCGGCGCCCCACTTCATGGGCGTGAGCGCCTCGCCCAACACGAGCACGGCCATCACCATGACCAGCAGGGGGTAGGCGTCGAGCACGGGAACGATGCGGGAGACGTCGGCGGAGCGGCGGAGCGCGTACGCGGAGAGCAACTGAACGCCGGCCTGCACGAGGCCCGCCATCGCCATCGCGGCGACGCCCCACGAGAACCAGTCGGGGGGCGAAATGACGAGGATCGCGGCGGCGATGCCTATGTGGGCCATCCCGGCGACAGCCGAGAACGCCACGGGGCCAACGTGGCCGTCGAGCGCGCGCTTTTGCAGCAGGGTGTAGGCGGTGAACGCTACAGCGGACGCCATGGAGAGTACGATCCAGTCCATCTCAGCCTTCTGTCCTGCCCTTCGAGGTTGGCTCCAGAGGAACGAACGAGCATCCATATCGCGCGAATGCGCATGGCTGCTCCTTCACAGCCCCGCTGTGTGCAACGGAGCTGGCGGACGCGGTCTTGCCCGCCGGGCCAACGCGTCGGGGCGTTGTGTTCAGTTGCTCGGTAGTTAGTCCTGTTGTTCTTCGCTCTCCTCGCCCGGTTCGGTTTGTCCCTGAGCCTCTATCTGGAGAATCTCCAGAATTCCCGCATAGTTCACGCCCTTGTCCGATAGCTCGGCGGCGCGCCTGATCAATGCAAGCTCCGCATCGGAGTACCGCCGCGTCCCGCCCTCTGTCCGGTCGGGCTCCAGGATGCCGGCTGACTCGAAAGCGCGGAGCCTGTGCTCCGGGACCCCCGTGAGCTCGGAGGCCACACTAATGGGATACTTCCCGACATTGGCGTCTGCCTCTGCCATACAAAAATCCTAACCGCGCCAGCTAGATTATGCAATGGGTTTGGGCAGGAGTTTTAGGCGGATTGCTCGGATAACCTGCCGTGCTCGCCAAGAAAATCCACCCACCACCCCTAGGGCTCGCCCTCACAACATCTCCCGCGTCTTGTGGAAATTCCGAAGCTACGCGCGGAGAGGACAACCGCCCCTGCACACAACAATGGGGAGCAACCCCGCAGGGGCAGGGCCATCCGTCGCCCGCGAAAGCGGGCATCTCGCAGCGGATGACTCTAACCCCCTCCCCCTGTGGGGGAGGGCTGGGGAGAGGGAGGACGCGCGACAGCGCGCGAGGGCGGCGCAGGAACGCTACCGGGCGAGCGCGACGACCGCCTCGCCGGTCGTCGTCTTCACGCCAGCGCCGTTCTCTATCCAGATGTCGCAGCGCACCGTCCCCGCCGCTTCGTCCTTCTCGACGACGACCCCCTTGCAAGTGAGCGTGTCGCCGGGGACGTCCATCTCGCGGTAGCGCACGGAGAGCGCGCGCAGACTCCCGTCGGCGCCCGCCCAGTCGGTGACGAGCTGACCGAGGAATGCGCTCTTGAGGGCGCCGTGGAGGATGACGCCGGGCAGGCCCTGCGACCGCGCGAAATCCTGGTCGTAGTGGATCTCGTAGAAGTCGCCCGAGGCGCCCGCGTACATCACGAGCTGGCGGGTTGTGGGCTGCTTCACCAGCGAGGGAAGTTCGTAGCCGGGGGACACGTTTTGAAGGGCGGCGCTCATGCTGCGGGCATCCTTATGATGATATTGCGCTGCGAGGCGGCTACTTCGCCGCGCTGGTTCACGTACTCGGTCAGGTAGGTCGCCAGCAGCATCGGCCCCATGCGCCCCTTCCGCTCGATGAGCGACTCCAGCCGCGTCGAGTAGGTGATGGCGTCGCCCGCGCGAACGGTGGCGCCGTACGACCACTCGCTGCCGCCGTCGAGAACGCGCGGCGCCGTGTCGCTGTCGGGCAGCGCGGGGATGGCGCGCCCGAGCGAGCGCAGGAACGTGGGGGGAGCGACGTCGGGAAAGAGCGGATTGTCGTCGCCGATGGCGGCGGCGAACCGCTCAATGGCGCCGCGTTCGACGACTGCGGTCTGGGCGTCGCCCTCGGCGCCGACGGCGGCCTGCATCGCTGCGGTGATGATGGAGTCGGGCATACGGTGAACTCTCCTCAAGCGCCCGCGAGACTAGTGCGCCCCTCGTCGCCCTGTCAAGGACAACGCGGCGCGGGCCGGGCGCTGGATTCCTGGGCGTCGCTCCCGTACCATTCCGGCAGACCGCCATCGCTCCGTCGAGGCCAGGAGGGCGACCCATGGAAAAGATCGAAGCCGGCAACGTGGCGTTCAAGTTCGAGTCCCGCGAGGTGGGCAGGGACGGCGGGCCGACGATCCGGGTGCATGCGTCGGTGGACGGGAACGACGTGGAGCTCCTTCGGTTCGACTGCTTCCGGGACCGTCCGCACTACCACTACCATCCCAGCGGCGAGAACGTGCAATGGCGCATCGACCCCACTCTCGCGCCGGATAGCCTGGGCTGGACGCTGGCCCGCCTCCGCGAGGACCTGGATGCGATGATCGTCCAGGCAGGGTACCCGGATATCGCCAACGCGCTCGACTCGTCGGCGGTCGCCAACGCGGCGGACAGGGTCGCGGACTATTTCGGGGTCTCCGCCGCGCAGGGTTCATAGACGCAACCGGCCATAGCAGGATCAGATGACGCCCTTCTCGCGCAGAAGGGCCAAGTAATCGTCGCGGCCCAGCGTGCACGCGATGGCGTTGCGCAGCTCCTCGTCGCTCAATTTCATCTGCTGCCGGATGCTGTGCTGCATCGGCAGATCCCCGGAAGACTTCCACGAACGACGGGTGCGCGCTACGACCTTGCCGTCAACCTCGAGCCACGCGAACAGGTGGGAACCCTGCCTCGTCCGATACCCCAGCTTGTTGACCACCAGGTCGAACTCACGGGCCGAGAGCGGCATCGTCAGGCGTGGAGCCCTGCGTCGGCCCGCCGGAGCTTGCGGGCTAGCGTAGCCCAGACCGCCGCCAGATCCGGCCCAAGCCCGTGTTGCTCCCTTTCGAGGGTGAAGTAGAGTTCCGCGATAGCCGCTTGCAGGTCGGCCATCGCCTCCGACAGGTTGTCGCCGAACCCGAACTCGTTCAGTTCCGCGGCCTCGACGACAATCCCCTCGTCCTCTTCCCTCCAGACGGCCTTGATTGGCTCAACCACCCGCAGACGCCCGTCTCGGAGACTCCCGCACGCAAACTCTCGGGGAAGTGTAGCTGGCGCAGCTTCATACGAGGGGAGAACAGGCTCTTTCATTAGAGCGTGGATCGGGCTTGACGAACCATGGGCGTTCTCTTCGTCTAGCTGCGGTGGGAGGGTTTCGATGCGAGTTTCCATACTGCCTCCTCCTTAGCTCTGTGGCACCGCGGGCCGTTGAACTGTGTCGACAAAGGTAGTGCCCAAGAACATCCCGTTGGCCCATATCTGAAACTCATACCTACCCGCTTCTGGAACGGGGATTGCCCCAAAGGAGACTAGGTAATCTGATGAGACCAGTCGGTCTAGAATGGTCACCTCTCCTTCCGAGTTGGCGAGAATTTCACCTGTAGCCGTTCGGACGTAACGAATCCTTACGGAGTAACGCCCCTCGGCATCAGTAATCTTGAAGTACACAGAGGCCGGATGCTGGGTAGGGAACTCATTGACGTTTAGCCTGTCAAAGATGCCAATCAGGCTCTTCTTGTTTGTATTGGGGTCAACGGCGGCAGTATCGCAGACCAATGCGGCCACTAGGAATGGCGTTACTTGGCTGAGTGGTTGCTCTTCGCCTTCGGACATCCTGTCCCCGTCTCCGCCCTGTGGCCTCGCACGGTTTACCACGGCCCCTAGCTTCGGTCAAATGGCTGTAGCAGTGGTCCTTACTGCTACAAGCCCGACCCTGCCCTCACAGGGTACCACCCTACCCCAATCCCCGCTCCGCGCGGGCTTCGGCCACCGTCATGATGCCGGCGCGGACGAGTTCCACCTGCCGGCGCGTCCGCTCCGTCTCCGTCTCCGAGAGCGCCTCTATCGACCCCAGGTCGAACCCGACGCTCAGGCCCTGCGCCTGCGGGCCCAGGCGCGGCATCAGCCCCTCGTTGATCGCCCCCGCCAGGAACGTCAGTTCCGGCACCACCGTCTTCTCCCAGAACATGCGGCGCGCCTCACGGACGTTGTTCAGCGTCGCGTGCGAAAAGTCCTCCAGCAGCGGAAGCGGAACGCCGTACGCCCGCGCCACGCCCTCCAGCGACCAGCGCAGGCCCGACAGCCACTCCATATCCCGCTGGCTCAGCCCCAGCCGCTGCACGTCCCACCCGTCGCCCGTGACGATCGGGCGCATCGCGCGCGACGGCCCCGTGTGCCGCGCCTCGATCCGCGAGTAGAAGTCCGACACCTGGTCGTCGGTCACCGGCCCTCGCGCACGGAACACCAGGTCCTGCGGCTGCGCCCCGTTGCGGAAGAACTCCCGGTTGAACCGCAGCGCGTCCAGCCCCATGTCCGCCGTCAGGCGCGCGGCGGCCAGCGGCGCGAACCCCGCGTGCTCCTCCAGCGGGTTGAAGTACCGGAACCACACCACCTCCTCCGGCAGCAGCGCCGTCTCGCGGCCCTGCTCCTCGTAGACGAACCCCGCCACGTACCGCGACGGGTCCCGCACGACGCGCACGCGGTCGGGACGCAGCGCCCACAGCTCGTCCGGCATTCCCGGGCCGCCGTCCGACCGCCCCAGCCGCCAGAACGCCGCGCCCCACAGGCACAGGTGCGTCTCCGTCGCAATCAGCAGGTCGCTCCGGCTCCACCAGCCGTTCACCCGGTCGAGCAGACGCTGCGCCGGATGCTCCGGCCCCACCCACCGGGACACGCCCGCGGCGTCCGTCCGGCGCACGTGCAACGGCGGACGCGACACCGCCTCCGCCCGCAGCCTCACCGCCGCGTAGACGTCGACGCTTCGCGCGTAGTACTCGCCGTACACGGGCGACTGCCACTCCGGCTCCACGCCCGTGTCGACGGGAATTCTCCGCAGCGCCGGCGCTCCCGCCGCCCGTGTGCGCGCTCCGCTCTCGCCAACCACCAGCTCCCGTAACGTTCCCAGCATTCGATGCTCCCTCCTCTCCCGATGATCCCGTCATTCCCGGATTTCTCCCGCTCGCACGCCTTCCCGTCATTCCTGCAAAAGCAGGAATCCCGCAGCCTGCTCCCGCAGAGAGGGCCGCGCCCCCTTACCGCAGCAGGCGCAGCGCCAGCCACGCCCACCAGCTCGCCGCCCACGCGGCGCCGAGCGCTGCCGCCTCCCACGGCAGGCCCAGCCAGCTCGCCGCGAGCGGCGGCCCCAGCGGCGCAAGCGCAAGCGCCGCGAACACCGCCCCCAACTCCTTGCCCGCCTTCACCGCGCCCTTTCCTCGCATCACACCCACACCTCCATCGACGGCGGACGCATGAACGCCATCGCCAGCGCGTCCGCCTTGTCCGGCGACGGCAGACCCTTGTTCCGCAGCTCCGTCTTGCTCGCGAGCCGTATCCGTCCCGCCTCGTCGTGTTTGTACCGCAGCGACAGCAGCTGGCTGACGAGCTGCGGGTCGTTCGGCAGCGCGATCTGCCGCTCCCGCATCCTGCGCCCCACCTCCCAGAACATCTCAGCCCGCACGTTCTCGAAACGCTCCGACAACCTGGCCCTGCCGCCCGCCTGCACGCCGATCACCGGCGCCCCCAGCTCCCTCAAACGGTCCACCACTCCGCCCCCTACTCCGGCCTCGTCCACGAACACCGCCAGCACGCCGTGAGCCTTCGCCGCCTCGTTCACCTTCCTCGCCACCTGCATCGTGTCCATGCCGTGAAACGACGCCAGTTCCTCGACCCGCGGCCCGCGCCGCAGGCACAACGCCGTGTCGTCGTCGCCGTAACGCGCAACGTCCACGCCCAGGATCCACGGCTCATCCTCCACCCGGTCGTTCCCCTGCTCCCAGCGCGCGACCGCATCGTCGATCTGCACCCGCGACACCAGGGAGTCCTCCAGCGACTCCGGGAACTGGCCGAGCACTCCGGTCTGGTAGCGCCGGTCCTGCTCGCCCCAGTCCCGAAGCCGCTCCTCCACGTCCTCCGGCGTCAGCATCCCCGGCACCGCGTCCGGACGGCCCTCGATCAGGTTCGGCGTCTCGAACGCCGAAATCGTCACCCGCGCGTACAGATGGCTCTTCGAGTGGTGCGAGTCGTAGAACTCCCCGACCGTCGTCAGCGGGTTGCCCGTCAGCAGCAGCCGCTTCGGGTTCAGGCGCTTCAGCGCGTCGAGGTGGTCCTGCGCCACGGCGTGCGCTTCCGTCACCACCACCAGCAGTTCCGGCGAGTGGAACCCCTGCAGGTTGTACGGGTGGTCCGTCGAAAACCCGAGGGCGAAGCGCTCGTCGTTCACCACGTACTTCGACGCGTGCATCTTGCCGCTCAGACTCCGGCCGGCCAGCGCGTACGCCAGCCGCATCTCCCGCCACACCACCTCCTCGACCTGGCGCTGCGTCGGCCCGGTTACGACCGCCTTCGACTGCGGACGCGTCTCGATCCACCACAGCACCGCCCGCGCCGCCGCCCAGTCCTTCCCCGAACCGTTGCAGCCGACGACCGACACGCGCCGGCGCCTCGCCACCTGCTCCAGCACCTCCGCCTGCTTCGCGTACGGCTTGCCCGCCTCCCCCAGCGCCTCCTCAACGAACCCCACCGGATCATCCGCATACCGCGCCAACCCCGACGCCATGCAACCTCCCCCCTACCCTCGCAAACGCCCCCCCTCGCACCATGTGTGC
>DAOUKL010000056.1:0-15654 GCA_034421335.1 Dehalococcoidia bacterium
CAGCCCCCCCCCCCCCGGAGTCGGCTGTCTCGGCCTATGCTGTTCGCAAGGGGAGCCTGCCCTTACTCCGCCTCGATCGCCGCTACTACCGCGTCGCCGACGGCGGAAGTGGATGCGTTGCCGCCGAGGTCGCCCGGCAGTGTTTCGCCGTCGCGCAGGACGCGCTCGGCGGCGCCGTCCACCGCGTCGGCGGCCTCGGTCTCGCCGAGGTGGCGGAGCATCATCGCCGCCGAGAACACCGTGGCTATCGGGTTCGCGATCCCCTTGCCGGCGATGTCCGGCGCGCTGCCGTGGACGGGCTCGAACACCGAGGGGAACCGACGCTCGGGATTGATGTTGCCGCTCGGAGCAAGGCCCATGCTGCCCGTGATCATCGCGCCGATGTCCGTGAGTATGTCCCCGAACAGGTTGCTCGCAACCACCACGTCGAACGTGTCGGGGCGGCGAATGAAGTTCATGCACGCCGCGTCGACGAGCAGCGATTCCGTTTCGATGTTGGGGTACTCGGCGGCGACCTGGTCGAACACCTGGTCCCAGAGCACCATGCCGTAGCCTTGCGCGTTCGACTTGGTGATGGAGGCCACGCGCCGCTGCTTGTTGCGCGACCGCGCAAGCTCGAACGCGTAGCGCACGACGCGTTCGATGCCACGACGGGTGAACACGGACGTCTGCACCGCCACCTCGTCAGGGAAGCCCCGGTACTGGAATCCGCCGACGTTCGCGTACTCACCCTCGGTGTTCTCGCGAATGACCACCATGTCGATGTCGCCCGCCTCGCGTCCCCGCAAGGGGGAGACGACGCCGGGGTAGAGGATGCTGGGGCGCTGGCAGACGTACTGGTCGAACCCGCGCCGCATGGGAAGCAGCAGCCCGTTGAGCGTGACATGGTCCTGGATGTCCGGGTGGCCGACGGCGCCGAAGAAGACGGCGTCGAACGCGGCGAGCTGGTCGAGCCCATCGGCGTCCATCATGCGCCCGTGCTCGAAGTAGTAGTCGGAGCCCCAGGGGAACTCCTCGTAGGCGAGCTCGAAGCCGAACCTGCGCTGCGCCGCGGCGAGCGCCTTGACCCCCTCCTCAATGACCTCCGGCCCGATGCCGTCTCCTCGAATGACTGCGATCCTGTGTCTTGCCATGCAACCTTCCTCTCGACTCAAGAGTAAGCGCGAGCGATGCTACCAGAACGCCGAAGCCCCCTCGCCCTGAGGGGCAGGGGAGAGGACGAAGGCGCTATATTGCGCGCTTCGCGCGCGTTGGGCTGCGAGATTCCTGCTTTCGCAGGAATGACGGGCGCGCGCTGTCGCGCGCAAACCCTCACCCCAGCCCTCCCCCGACTTCGGGGGAGGGGGCCAGACGTCCTCTCTGCCCCTTCGGGGCCTCTCCCCCTCGGGGGAGACATTTATCCTCTTCTCCCTGGGGGAGAGGCAGTGCTGCGGAATTACCCTAAGCGCACGCCGAACAGCGACCAGCCGGGGCGTGGCGTGGCGTCGTGGTGCGGGATGAACCCGCCGCAGGCGCCAGGCTCGAGGGCGAGACGGATCGCCCACAGCGAGAGCGTCTGCACGCCCTCCTTCTGTTCCAGTTCGTCCAGGGGGAAGAAGCCTGCGTCGAGCGTCTCCTCGCCGTCGGAGCGCGGCTCGCCGGAAACAAGATCGAGCCGGAGTACGACGTAGATGTTGGAGTTGGGGCGGTCGGGCCTGGCCGCCGAGTGCCGGAACCCGAGCGCCTCGCGAGCGACCGCGACGACGCCCGCCTCCTCCAGCACCTCGCGTTCGACGGCCGCGGCTATCGTTTCGTCGTCCTCGACGTAGCCGCCGGGGATCTGCCACGTCCCACGTCCTGGGTTGAGCCCGCGCTGGATGAGAAGCGCCTTGTTTTCATGGATGACCACGCCCCCGCAGCCGATGGAGGCGTCTCCGAAGTGAAAGAAGCCGCAGTCGTCGGCGAGGCAAGCGATCCTGTCGCGCCCGCCCTCCCACTTATTGCCGAGCTCCGCTCCGCACCGGGGACAGAACACTGGAGGACTCATACGGCGGACCTACGCGAGCGCATGGTTGACCACCGGGACCATGGCCGACAGGTCCACGTGCGACTGCAGCGCTTCGTTCACCTGCGCCAGCGGGTACTGATGCGTAATCATCTTCTCGATCGGGACGTCGATCCTCGACTGCATGAGCCGCATCGAGCGGATGATGTTCTCGACCTTGGAGCCGACGACTCCCGCCACCGTCAAGTCCTTCGCCGCGATGCGGGACGGGTCCATCTCGACGCTCGTCGGCAGGATGAGGCCGATCACCAGATACTTGCCGCCGTAGCGGACCATCTGCAGCCCCTCGTGGACGGACGTGCGGGCGCCCGACGCCTCAACCATCAGGTCGGGCCCGCCTCCGGTAAGTTCGCGCACGCGGTCGATGCGCGACTCCGGCGTCGGGTAGTCCGCCAAGTCTATCGTCTCGTCAGCTCCCAACTCGCGGGCCAGCGCCAGCCGATGTGTCGGCGCGCCGATCATGATGACCCGGGCCGCGCCCCGGACGCGGGACTGCACGAGAGCGCCCATGCCGATGGGCCCGGAACCCTGGATCACCACGGTGTCCCCCGGGTCGGGAGCGTTGATCTTCCGCAGTCCGCTCATCGTCGTGTGGTTGCCGATGACGCTCATCAGCGCCCGCTCGGTGGACATGCCGTCGGGCACGCGGATGATGGCGGGGTTGGGGTCGAGGAGCAAGTACTGGCCGAACCCGCCTCGGAGCATCGTCCCCAAGGCTGGGTCTACGCGGGAGTTTCCATAGTGGATGCTGTTCGTGCAGCGCAGCCCCATGAGGCAGTTGTAGCAGTGGCCGCACGGGGCCGAGTGAAAGAGAACGCGGTCACCCTCATGGAGCGTCTCGCCCAGGATGTCCTTCTTCACACTCGCTCCGAGCTTCGCGACCTCCCCGATGTTCTCGTGGCCCCAGATAATCGGGTGCGGGGCGTTGGGGTTGTACCAGTTGTGCGCGTCCGTCCCGCAGACGGCGGCCATGTTCATTCGCACCAGGATGTTCTCCGGCCCAACGTCGGGCATCGGGAACTCCTGGACCTCAAGGGGCAGTTCCGCGCCCACGAACACCGCCGCCAAACAACTCTCCGCCATGGCGCGCTCCTTCACCGCGAGATGGAGGGAGTCTAGGGAGCGCCCTCAGCGGCGTCAACGCGCGTTGCGAGCCGTGGAGCGGCGGGCATAATATGCCGCGAACGGCCCTCTCTCCTTCGGCGTCCTGCCGGGGACAGTCGGCGAGGTTCCCGCCTGCGCGGGAACGACGGACTGCTCTCTCTGCCCTTCGGGCATCTCCCTCGAATGGGGAGAACGTACAGAACAAGGAGCGGAAGATGGACCTGATAAACCCGGTGGTGAGTAGCCGGATGCGCGCGGGCGCCGAGAACCCCGACGCGTTCTGGGACGACGCGGCGCGCGCCCTGCCGTGGCTCAAGACGTGGGACAAGGTGTTCGAGGCCGACTACCCGTCGTTCCGGTGGTTCGTCGGTGCGCAGACCAACCTGTCGTACATGTGCGTCGATCACCAGGTGGAGTCGGGCAGGGGCGGGCACGCCGCGTTCATCTACGCCAACGAACTCGGCGAACGCGAGGTCGTCACCTACGCGCAGTTCAAGCGGAACGTCGAGCGCTGCGCCGCCTCGCTCCGCGCCCTCGGCATCGGCAAGGGCGACCGCATCACCATCTACATGCCCAACTCCCTCGAAACGGTGACGCTGATGCTCGCGACCGTGCGCATCGGAGCTATCCACTCCATCGTATTCGCTGGGTTCGGCGCCCCGGCGCTGGCCGACCGCATCATCCGCAGCGGCTCGCGCGCCGTGTTCAGCGCCGACGTCGCCTACCGGCGAGGCTCGACGGTGCAGCTCAAGCGCATCATCGACGACGCCCTCGACCTCGGCTGCGACGCCGTCGAGCGGCACGTCGTTCTCCTCCGCAGCGGCGAGGAGACGCCGATGCGGCGTCCGCGCGACCTCTCATGGAGCGAGTTCATCGCCGGCGGCGAGGGTGGTGACGGCCGCTGCGAGCCGATGGAGGCGAACGAGCCCGCCTACATCCTGGCGACGTCCGGCACCACCGCAACCCCCAAGCTCGCCGTACACACTCACGGGGGCTACCCGGTCGGCGTCTACACGCAGGGGAAGTGGTGCTACGGGCTGAACGGCGACGACGTGTGGTGGGCGACGTCCGACCTCGGCTGGGCGGTCGGGCACAGCTACATCGTCTACGGGCCGCTGCTGTTCGGCGCGACCTCCATCCTCTACGAGGGCGCGCTCGATTATCCGGGGCCGGACGTGTTCTGGCGGCTCATCGAGGAGTTCGGCATCACGGGCGTGTTCACGTCGCCGACCGCGGTGCGCCTGCTGATGAAGTTCGGCGACGAGCCCGCCCTCGGCAACGATACGTCGTCGCTGCAGCGAATCGTCTGCGCCGGCGAGGTGCTCAACCCCGCCGCGTGGGAGTGGCTGCAGAAGCGCATTCTCGACGACCGCATTCCCGTCATCGACAACTGGTGGCAGACGGAGACAGGCGCGCCGGTCATCGGCAATCCCTACGGCATCAGTATGCTGCCGCAGAAGCCGGGCTCCGCCGGCGTCCCGATGCCGGGGATGGACGTTTCGGTGATGACGCCGGAGGGCCAGACGTGCGAGCCGGGCGAGAAGGGCATTCTCGTGCTCAGGCGTCCCTTCCCCAACCTGACGCCCACGCTGTGGGGCGACCCCGACCGCTACGGAAACGACTACTGGGAGCGCATCCACGGCGTCTACTTCACCGGCGACCTCGCGGAGTTCGACGCGGACGGCTACGTGTGGTTCTCCGGCCGCGCCGACGAAGTTATCAAGATCGCCGCCCACCGCATCGGCGCCGTCGAGGTCGAGTCCGCCTTCCTCCGCCACGACGACGTCGCGGAGGCCGGCGTCACGGGGCGTCCCGATGAGTTGCGCGGCGAGGTCATATCGTCGTTCGTCGTGCTGAAGGAGGGTCGCACGCCGAGCGACGCGCTGCGCCGGGCGCTCATCGAGACGGTGCGCAACGAGATGGGGCCGGTCGCGGTCATCGGGGAAGTGAACTTCGTGAAGATGCTGCCAAAAACGCGCAGCGGCAAGATCATGCGCCGTGTGCTCAAGGCTGTGACGCTCGACACCGACCCCGGCGACATCACCACCATCGAGGACGAGGGCTCCGTCGAGGAAGCCCGCGCGGCCTGGCGGGAGATCAAGGGCGAAATCGGAGGGTAGGGCGGACGCCATTCCCGCGGAACGGGAACCGGAGTGATCGCCGGGTCATACGGTGCGATGGACGCATGAGGTAACATCATGCGAAGCGCAACGAACGGACCGGCGGAGCGGGCTCACGCCATGAGCGCAGCGTAGCCGGGGAGGCGTCCTCCAATGACTGTACGGCGGGGTATAGCCACTCTCCTGGCCCCCTCGGTCATCATCGTTATCCTGCTAGTCGGCGGCTTTGTCTTTCTACGCGCCCAGTCGAGTGAAGCGGCCCCACTCACGGTGGGCTTGACGGCTGAAGCGACGCTGGAATCGCCAGACGGGGAGCCAGTGGGAACGGTTACATTCCGGCAAGCAGCCTCCGGAGTCCTGATTATGGCTGACTTGAAGGGACTGGCTCCGGGTGGTCACGCCTTCATCATCCATGAGACTGGCGCATGCACGCCTGACTTTGACGCCGCCGGCGACCACTTCAACCCAACTGACGCGGAACATGGCCTTGTCCATCCGGCCTGGCAGCGCGGGGAAGCAGGCGGAGGACACGGCGGCGACCTGCCCAATATCTACGCCGCCTCCGACGGTTCCGCGCGCGCCGACTTCTTTACCGATGGCGTCACACTGGACACGGGCCTACGCCATTCCGTGCTTGACGCCGACGGCTCCGCCATAATCGTCCACGAAAGACCGGACGCCTATGGAGAAGAGGAATCGGACACCGGCGCCCGCGTAGCCTGCGGGGTCATCAGGGGAACGTAGGAATGGCCACAGCAGTCGGAAGCGTGAGGAAGTACAAGATGCTCATCGGGGGCGAGTGGGTCGACGCCGCGTCGGGTCAGACCTACGACTCGATGAACCCGTACACCGGCCAGACGTGGGCGCAGATGCCCGACGCGCAGGCGGAGGACGTCGACCGCGCTGGTGCAGGCCGCCCGGAAGGCGGTGAAGGACCCTGCGTGGCGCGGGATGATCCCGGCGCAGCGAGGAGCGCTCCTCCGCAGGCTCGGCGACCTCGTGGCGGAGAACGCGGAGCATCTCGGCCAGATCGAGACGCGCGACAACGGCAAGCTCATCCGCGAGATGTCCGCCCAGTGCAAGGCCGTGCCGAGCTACTTCCACTTCTACGCGGGGCTGGCTGACAAGATACAGGGCGCGACCATCCCGCTGGAGAAGACCTCCGTCTTCAACTACACGCTCCGCGAGCCTATCGGCGTCGTGGGCATCATCATCCCGTGGAACTCGCCCCTGCTGCTCCTGTCGTTCAGCCTCGCGGCGGCGCTCGCCGCAGGGAACGCGGTGGTCGTGAAGCCGTCAGAGCACGCATCGGCCTCCACGCTGGAGTTCGCCAAGCTCGTCGAACAGGCCGGGTTCCCGCCGGGCGTGTTCAACGTCGTCACGGGGTACGGAGCCGTGACCGGGTCGGCGATGGCGAGCCATCCCGGCATCGGCAAACTGTCGTTCACGGGCGGTCCTGAGACGGCGCGGAAGATAGCCGAGCAGGCGGCGCTGAACCTCACGCCGACGCTGCTCGAGCTCGGCGGGAAGTCTCCGAACATCGTCTTCCCGGACGCGGACATCCAGAACGCGGTGAACGGCACGATAGCCGGGATATTCGCCGCCGGAGGCCAGACGTGCATCGCGGGCTCACGCCTGCTCCTGCACGAGGACATCCACGACGAGTTCATGGAGCGGCTGGTGGCGCGCACGCGCGAAATCAGGATGGGCGACCCCGCCGCGATGGAATCGGAACTTGGCCCGCTGGCGACGACGGCCCAACTTGCGAAGGTGGAGTCGTTCGTCGAGAGCGCGCGCGCCGAAGGCGCGGAACTCGTCTACGGCGGTTGCCGTCCGGACGCGCCGGAGCTCGCGGCGGGCTGGTTCTACATGCCCACGATATTCGGCGGAGTCCGCAACGACATGTACCTTGCGCAGGAGGAGGTCTTCGGGCCGGTGCTCGGCGTGCTGCGCTTCCGCGAAGAGGAGGAGGCGGTCGCGCTGGCGAACGACACGAAGTACGGCCTCGCGGCGGGGATATGGACGGACGACATCAAGCGGGCGCACCGGGTCGCCCGCGACCTCGACGCGGGCACCGTGTGGATCAACATGTACCGCGCCCTCTCCTACGCGTCACCGTTCGGCGGGTACAAGGGCTCCGGTCACGGGCGCGAGTTGGGAGTCGAGGCCATCAACGAGTTCACGCAGGTCAAGAGCGTGTGGGTCGAACTCGCCGAGACCACGCCCGACCCCTTCGTGCTGCGGATATAGGAGTGGGGCTGAACAAGCCCGTTTCCCACAGCCTCGCCTGCTCACCCCCATCCAACCTTCCCCCCATCAAGGGGGAAGGGATCAGGCGACGCTACGCCACGAACAACTCCTCCAGCGTCCACCGCTTGTGGATGATCTCCGTCTCGTAGAGCGAGTCCACGAGCGCCAGCACCGAGGCGCCGTGGACGTCGAGGCCCTGCGCGCGGGGGAAGAGACCGATGCGCCGCAGGTCGCCGACACGCAACCCCTGATGCACGCCGTCATCGGGCTCCTCGTCCATATAGACGGCGGTCGCCTCGTCCATCGCCCGGCCCACGGCGCTGGCAAGCTCCGGGCAGTCGGCAAGCGTCTCCTCCTTGATGACCAGGAGGGTGTTGATGGGGAACACGCCTGTGTCCTCGTGATACTGCTGAAGGAGCGGGTAGGGGTCGTCGACGAGCAGTCGGACCGTATCGGCGAGCGCGGCGTTGCCGCCGGCGACCACCAGCGCATCGATCTCGCCCTCGGCGAGCCGGGCGTCGAGCCCGGTCATCTGCTCGCGCTTGAGACGCTCGGGGCGCGGGTAGGGGACGCCGCGCAGCGAGTCGTTGTCGCCTTCGACCCAGGTGATGGCGTCGGCGCCGACGCCGTACCGGCGCGCAAGGATGGCGCGGAGCCACACCGCGGGGTTCGACGCGAACCCCAGCGGCACGCCCACGCGCTTGCCGGCCAAGTCCTCCGGGCCGGCTATGCCGGCATTCCGGTTCACGGTTACGCCGGTGAGCGGGAAGAACAGGTTCGGGAAGATGGGCAGGCCGACGAGCCGCACGCCCTGATCCTTCGCGATGATGAAGTTCCCGAGCGTGAGTTCGCCCACGTCGTACGGGCGCGTCGTGACCATCGCAGGGAAAATGGGCGCAGGCGCGGGACCTGCGTCCACGAGTTCCACGTCCGGATAGTCGACAACGATGCGCCCGCTGAGCAGGTGGCGCGTTTCGAGACGGTTGCCGACAGCTACGGAGTACGACATGCCTACGGCGTCACCGTCGTGGCTGAGGAGAAGATGGCGCTTCGTCCGGTCTCCACGTCATAGCGGTGACGCTGGACGTTGTCCAGGTCCATGCTCGTGATGCGGCAGTAGATCGTCTCGTCGGTAGGCGAGCCCTGCACGCTGTGTATCTCGCCGGGCAGGATGTAGTGAACGTCGCCCGCGCCCTGCTCCATGACTTCCACCACCTGGAACGCCGGCAGTTCCGCGTCGTCGCTGGCGTGACGGTAGGCGTAGCGCGTCTGGGTGTTGCCCCCGCTCTTGACGCCGTAAGCGACCCAGCAGACGCCGTGGTCGTGCGGGGCGGGCCGTTTGATCTCCTGCGGACCCTGCCGGTAGGCGAGTACGACGAAGCCCGGGCCGGGGTGGCCGTACTCGGCGTCGCGGTAGATCTCAAACGTGCCGTTGCCGTCGCCGAACTTCTCACTGTTCTCCGGCCAGCCGTTCTCGAACGCTCGGCGCATCAGCGTGGCGACGGTGTGCGCCTGCTGCACGGAGTCGCGGTGGGTCGCGAAGACATCACGGAGGTCGGCGATGAACTGCTGCTCGGTGTACGTTGCGGTCTGGGTCATGGCGGCTCCTTTCTGCGGTATCTTATTCCTCTCGCTAGCCCTCCTCCAGCGGGGGAGGGGCTATCTCACGTCTCCAGCGTCGTCTCGAAGAACAGATCCTCGACGGCGAGCGGTCCGGGAATGAGGCCCTGCTCGACTTCGTACCGGATGAATCGTTCGAGGTTGGCGCGGTTGGCCGCGACGCCGGCGGGCCACGGGTCGGGGCCGAGGACGCGGCGCTCTTCTTCGAGATAGTGGCGCCCCCACGTCAGACGGCTCCAGTTCGGGTCGTCCATGTAGTGCGACCACTGATGCTTCGCCTGCTCGAATCCGTCCAGCAGGCTCACGGGCGCCCACGGGTGCTCCTCGGCAACCTCCGACTTCATCGCCACCACGTGCATGATGGGATAAAAGCCGTTGCGCTGGTAGTAGCTCACTTCCTCGGCGCGAGGATCGTCGAAAAGCCGTCCGACCTCCGGCGCTCCGTCGAGGTATGGCTGGGGCGGGCGTGGCGAGAGGAACGCCGACACCTCACCCTCGACGAGCGCGTCGCCGAGCCTGCGCTGCCTGTCCATGCGCTCGAGCGTCACGCCGGCCGGCGGGTCGAACTCGACCGGCTCGTCGGAGGTCGTAACCCACGTGACGCCATCGAGTGGAACGCCGTACTCGCTGCCGAGGTCGCCCTTCGCCAGAACGGAGAGCGTCGTCTGGAACGAGCGAAGCGCCACCCGCTTGCCGATGAGGTCTTGCGGACCGCGAATGCCGGACTGCGTGTTGACGTACATCTGCGACTGGCTGAACAGGCGACGGGGGAAGACGGGGATGGCGGTGAGGGGAGCGCCCCGCGCCTTGGCCATGACGTACGAGCCGAGCGACAGTTCGCACACGTCGAATTCGCGGTGCAGCAACATGCGTTCGTGGCGCCGCCCGCCGGCGCCGTCCTGCCCAACAATCAGCACCGTGGGGTCGATGCCCTTGAGGCGCACTGTTCCTTCGACCCAGGGCATGTGCCTGTCGTAGTGCTCGAGGGCGATGCTCAGCGGTACGTCGGCCATGCCTAGATCTCCTCTCCGTACTCCCGCGCCATCTCGCGGATGTGGGTCTGCTGCAGGAGCGCAGACCGCCCGTTCTCCCAGAACAGCTCGCCGTCGAGCTCTATCGTCTGGTCGGAGACATAGGCGGAGAGTGGCGCGGGCGTGCGTCCGATGTGGAAGTGCATGACGTCCTGGTTGCTCTGCTGACCGGGACGCCTGACCGCCTTGGGGTGGAACCCGCCGTGGAAGGAGTCGACGGCGTAGGCGGCGGTCCGGCCGTAGCGCGCTTCCGCAGCGTCGAGCAGACCCTGCAGCTGCGCGCTCGTCCACACGGTGTTGCCGGTGGGGTCGTCCTTCTGTCCGGGGCGGGCAGGCTCCTCCCTCCACTCGATGCCCTGCAACGCGTTGTCGCGCACCTCGAGCAGCATCGGGTTGTGGAACTGCTCGCGGTCGGCCATGCCGGGATGGTCGAACGCAATCACGCCGCTGGCGCCGGCGCTTCCAATGGGAGCGTACACCTCGCCGGGAAAGACGCGCTCGGTGCGGCTCAGTTCCGCGTCCTGCACGAAGAAGGCGTCGGCCACTTCACTGGCGGAGGCGACGCGCCCGGTCATCTCGGTCCCTCGGGGACTCGTCACGCGGTAGGCGGAGGCCTGGGCGGTGCGCGCCTCGATTTCGTGAGCGAGGGCCATGACGAGGCGCCAGTCGAACCGGGCGTGGTCGGTCGCGAGCCCTTCCGGCGACCGGATGCGGTTGTTGATGCGCACCAGGCCCGCGGCGTCGTTGGCTCGCAGGTGCTCAAGCAGGAGCGCGCGATTGAGGTTGCACCCCAGCAGCAGTTTGTCGGCCCCCAGCACCGCGCCCGCAACCGGACGTGGAAGCTCCTCGGCGCGGGCGAGGGAGTCGACCCAGAGCGAGTAGGGCGCTCCGCCGGCTTCGGCGATCGCCTGCTCCAGGAGTTCGACGAGTTCCGGGCTCATTGCGCCGCGCTCGTTGAGCAGCAGCACCGACTCGCCGGGCTCTACGCCCACGCAGTGGCGCACGAGATTCGTCACACCGCTCTGAATCGCCGTGAGCTCAGCCATCGCGCCTCCTGTCCTCTCCTTCCGTCATTCTCACGCAGACGGGAATTTCGTCCCCACGCTCTCCGCACGACGTGGCAGCCCCGGAGAGGCGGGAGCTTCCGCCCTTCCGGGGCAAGCGGGAATCCACTCTCCTCCTCCGGGGGAAATGCCCCGAAGGACGGAGAGGGCTGTCCCTTGAAGAGCCTAGTTCAGGCCGTAGAAGCGCTCGGCGTTGCCGTGGAGCACCGCCGCCTTGTCCGCAGAGGTGAGGTCGGGGTTGTCGCGGATCTCGGCGATCTCCTCCTTGCACGTCTCGTGGTTGACCTCGTGGGGGAAGTCCGACGAGAAGATGTAGGGCTTATTGCCGGCTATCCTTACGGCAAAAGGCAGCGTCAACTCGCCCCCCTCGACGCCGACGTATACGCGGCCCTCGTCGACGTGGCGCAGGATGTAGTCGGTCACCGATTCGCCGTCGCGCATCTGCAAGAAGCGTCCGTTCGGGTCGTACTGGATGTGGCTGTCCCAGGAGCGCTGGAAGCGTTCGAGGCAGCCGACGAACCATGCGCAGCCGGCCTCGAGGAAGCCGAAGCGCGCGTTGGGGTACTTGTCGAGCACGCCGTTGAAGACGATGCCGGCGAAGTTGACCATCTGCCCGAACGGGTGGCCGAGCGCGTTCACCGGGGCGTAGGGGCTCATGTCGTCGAGCCCCATGTGGTCGTGCACGCCGCCGTGGATGCCTATGGCGCAGCCGAGGCGGTCGGCCTCCTCGTAGATGGGCCAGTACTTCGGGTCGCCGAGGTGGTTCTGCAACTGGAGCGCGCCGGTGCCCGGCAGCATCGCGCCCGCGAACCCCAGTTCCTTGACGATGCGGCGCAATTCGATCACCGCCTCGGCTGGCTCCTGCAGCGGGACGAGGCCCATCGCTTGGAAGCGGGAGTCCTGGTTCACGTACTCGTCGTACACCCAGTTGTTGTACGCGCGGGCCAGTTCGATGGCCCAGTCGCGGCTCACCACGCGCCCGAACGCGAGGCCGTTCGACGTGTAGAGCACAGTCTTGTCGACCCCGACGTCCTGCAGGAAGTCGATCCAGCCCTCGCGGCCCACGCGTGCGAACGCCCCCTCCGGCAGGAAGTGTCGGTTGGCTGCGTGCAGGTGGTCGTTGGGGGGAAACGGCCCGCGCGTGGTCACGAAGCTGCGGTCGCGGTACGCCTCCGGCATCCGCTCCCATATTCCCTGGTGGTCCTCCACCAGGTGCCCGTCGCCGTCCACAATCCGTTCGATGTTCTCAGTCGTCATAACGGCGCTCCTTCCGTCGCTGTTACGTTCGCTTCCGCGTGTTCCTAGTTCACGCCCAGACGGTAGAACCGTCCGGCGTTGCGGTGCATGACGGCCTCCTTGTCTTCGGCCGACAGGTCCGCGTTCTCGCGCAGCTCGTCGAGCTCCGCCTTGCAGGTGTTGGCGTCCACCTCGTGGGGGTAGTCGGACGAGAACAGGTACGGCTTGTTGCCGGTGAGCCGGACGGCTTCGGGCAAAGCAAGCTCGTCGCCTTCCACGCCCACGAAGATGCGGTCGGCCTCGACGTGTCGGCAGATGTAGTCGGACACACGCTCGCCCTCGCGGATGTCGAGGAATCGGCCGCGCGGGTCGTACTGCACGTGCGACGCCCACGAACCGTTGAAGCGCTCCATGCAGGTGAGGAGCCACGCGGCGCCAGCCTCGAGGAAACCGATGCGGACGCCGGGGTACTTGTCGAACACGCCGTTGAAGATGATGCCGGCGAACGCGACCATCTGCCCCATGGGATGGCCGAGCGCGTTGATGGGCGCGTAGGGGCTCATCTCATCCATCAGGAAGCCCTCGTGCGCTCCGCCGTGAATGCCCAGCGCGCAGCCCAGCCGCTCGGCTTCCGCGTAGATCGGCCAGAACTTGCTGTCGCCGAGGTGCGGCTGCTGGGCGCCCGTGGACGGGAGCATGGCGCCGACGAACCCGAGGTCCTGCACGATGCGGCGCAGTTCCTCGACCGCGGCGTCGGGCTCCTGCAGGGGCAGCAGGCCCATCGCCTGGAAGCGCCCCCCGCGCGACAGGTACGTGTCGTACACCCAGTTGTTGTAGGCCCGCGCCAGCATGACCGCCCAGTCGCGGCTCACGATCTTGCCGAATCCCAGCCCGCTCGTGGTGTAGAGCACCGTGGCGTCGACGCCGACCTCGTCGAGGAAGTCGATCCAGCCGTCGGGCCCGACGTTTGCGAACGATCCGGGGGGCGTAATGTGGCGGTTGGACGAGTGCAGGTGGTCGATGGGCGGGAAGGGGCTTCGCACCCCGCGCTCCTCCCCTGCGAAGCTCTTGCCCCGGTATTCCTCCGGGATGTACGAGATGATTCCGGGGATGTCCTCCATGATGTGGCCATCGCCGTCGATGATCCGCTCCAGATTGCCCGTTGTCATTTGCGTCCTCCCTGCTTGTGCTGCGGACTCGCGCGGATTCTACCCCCCGCACGCCGATACGCCAACCATCGCCTGTGCAGCGACGACAGTTTGACCCTTCCCCAAGCGCGCTCTACACTCACAGGCGCTATCGAACACGCTCACGGAGGCAGCGCCCATGGTTACGAGAACCGCCGAACTCGCCGACTGGCAAGAGCCGGAGGGCATGAACAAGGCCGGATTCGGCTTCTGGAAGACTCCTAAGTCCCCCTATGACATGTTCATCGAGTCGCAAGGCATCGAGATACACCGCGACATCGGCGTCCGCCGCATCCAGGACCTGCCGCTCAAGCCGTGGAAGCGCCTCGGCGGCAACGGCGTCGCCATCCAGCTTCTCGGTACCGAGCACCTGTGGGGCATGTACGTGGTCGAGATTCCCGGCGCCGGCGCCCTCAACCCCGAAAAGCACATGTACGAGGAGATCTACTACGTCGCCGAGGGGCGCGGCTCCACCGAGGTCTGGCAGGAGAACAACCCCAACAAGAAGCAGGTGTTCGAGTGGTCCGCCGGCTCGTTGTTCGGCATTCCGCTGAACGCCTGCCATCGGCTCGTCAACGCGACGTCCAGCCCGGCGTTGCTCCTCGCCGCAACCACGGCGCCGAACATCGTCAACCTCGTCCGCGACCCCGAGTTCGTGCTCAACAACAGCTACCAGTTCACCAACCTGTTCGACGCTGAGGACGACTACTTCAAGCCCGTCGACGATATCTACGCCGACCCGGTGCGCGGCCTCGCAATGCGCCGCACGAACGTCATCCCCGACATCGTCAACTGCCATCTCCCGCGCGACAACCGGCGCTCGTTCAGCTACCGCCGCGTCGAGCCCCACATGGCGGGCGCCAACTTCTACATGAAGATAGGCCAGTACGAGACAGGGCAGTACTCGAAGGCCCACAAGCACTCCTCCGGCGCCATCCTCGTCTGCATACGCGGCAAGGGCTACAGCGTCACCTGGCCCGACCGCCTCGGCGAGCAGCCCTGGGAGGCCGGGCGCGGCGAAGAGGTGAAGCGGCAGGACTACGAGCCAGTCGGGATGATCAGCGCCGCGCCGATGACCGGCGACTGGTTCCACCAGCACTTTGGCACTTCTCCGAACGGCATCCGGTTCCTCATCTTCGACGGCCCGTACGGCCCCGGACTGCGCAACGGCGGCGCTCCCGGCTCGGACGCGCGAGATGGCGGCGCGCAGGACACCCGCGACGGTGGGCGCGCCATCGCCTATCCCGACCAGGACCCGTACGTCCGCCAGGAGTACGAGCGCATGATCGGGCTCGAGGGCCTGGAGAGCACGATGCCCGAGTGGGCCTACACCGACTACACGCCGCCCCCCGGCGCCGCCGACGTCGGCGGCTTCTAGACCGTCTCACGTCCCTACATATAAGAGGGCGGCCTGATGGCCGCCCTCTTTGTCGTCGTGCGCATCCCTTCTGAGGAGCGGGCTGCGTCCCCCCCTAGTCGCGGATGTCCTGAAGGAACCACTCGGTGGGGAGCTCGCGGCCCGCGCCTTCGGCCTTCGCCTTGTTGTAGACAGCGGCGCCGACGGCGGCGAACTGCAGGCCCTGGTTGCCGGAGTTGAGGTAGAGCGTGATCTCGTCGCGCGAGTTGCGCCTCACCAGCCCTCCCGCGAGGTCATTGAAGGTCGGCGTCGTGTCAGTCCCTCCGGCGCCCACCCGCGCCTCGCGCAGACGGGCGGGGAGGCGCTGCTTCTGCTCCTCCGTGCCGCCGATGTAGTCGCCCCGGTTGTAGCCGTCGCCCATGCTCTGCACCGTTTCGCCGCTTGGACGGGAGTGGGCCACGCCCTGCTTCACGATAACGTCGGCGCGTGAGAACACTTCTGCGTCGAGCTCGCCGCGCACGTCGGTCGCGTGCTGTCCGCGCTCGAGCCAGGCGCCCTTCAGTGCGGGCTCCATCGCGTTCGTGCAAGCGGCCACGATGTCGACGCCCTCGACGGCGGCCTCCGGAGTGTCGACCGCCGTC
>DAOUKL010000057.1:0-1895 GCA_034421335.1 Dehalococcoidia bacterium
GGATACCAGTCGCGCTGGACGAACGTGCTCGGGCAGCATCTTGGGACCCGCGCCACCAGGTCGCCCTCCGCGGTCACGGCCTCGGGGGGAACGGTCGGCGTGGGGTCGGTCTCGACCGTCACAACCGAGCAGATCGCGACCGACGACGACATCAACCGGCGCATCTTCGAGGAGGAGGTCGAGATCGTCCTCAAGGCCTGGACCCAGGAGAGCATCGAGCACAACGGCGAGTTCTGGAAGATACCCTACCCCTATGACACGGGGGTGGACGACTGGCAGCTGGCGCACGCCGGCGTGACCGAGAGGATGGGAGCGCCGGGGGAGGCGGGGCCCGACAGGAGCCTGCGCCGCGTGAGCGTCGTGCCGTCGCCGTACACCAGGCCGCACCCGCCGGTGTTCATCGCCAGCAGCGCCAGCCCGGAGACCATCGAATACGCCGCTGGCAAGGGGTTCATCCCGTCCTACTTCACGAGCATCGAAAGGGCGGCGCCCATGGGACGGCTGTACGTCGACGCCGCCGCGAAGGCCGGGCACTCCTTCGCCCTGGGCCAGAACCAGGCCATCGTGCGCTGGCTGGAGATCGGCGAGTCGGAGAAGGAGGCCAGGGACTGCCTCATGGAGTACGACGCGGACATCTTCAAGAACTTCTACGCGGCAATGGGCCGGCGCACCTTGACCAATCCCGACGACATCGTACAGTCCATCGTCGACTCGGGGCTTTACGCCTTCGGCACCGTCGACCAGGTGGGCGAGCAGGTCCTCGACCAGTGGAAGAAGCTCCCAGCGGAGCACATCATCCTCATCTTCCACTTCGCCCAGATGCCCAAGGAGCGCGTGATATACAACCTCGAACGGTTCATGAAGCACATCAAGCCCGAGCTCGACGAGCTCACGCGATACGACTAGAGGACCAACACCACGGCATTGATGGGTATACGGCTGTGGCCCTCCACGCGATCGTAGGGGCGGGTTTCAAACCCGCCCGCCGTCGCCCAATCTCGGCTAACCACCATTTCGAAGATTCGCTCCACCAAGAGCAGTTGCCCGGGGTCGATGGCCGGCGCGGCGCCCCGCTCCACCTGTAACGTACTTTGGCGGTACTAAGAAAGCGTCGGCGCCTTGATGTGCAGCTTGCGCACCCAGACTTCGCCGCCGACGTCGACTCGCAGGATGCCGCGGCCCCTCGGCCCCAGCGGCGCCTTGCCGTCTGCGGCGCCCTCCTCCACCCTCGCCCAGGCCCTGAGGGGCGCGGCGGTACTGCTCACGTACTCGATCATCTCGTTCTCTCCGACCCCTATCTTCCGCGCCGTCTCGCGGTCCAGGCGGGCGATGCGAAGTCCCCGCTCGTCGAACTCGTCGTCCCAGTCCGACACTTCGAGGTAGCATCGCTGGCTTCTCAGGACGCCGCGCAGCCGCCGGGTCTCGTCGGCGTTCACCGAGCCCTCCTCGATGACGACTCCGTAGACGTCTCGCGCCCGCTCCGGCGTGACATACCCCAAGAGCACGTCCTTCCGCACCCACTCGACCTCGCGCTCTAGCGGGTCGCCGACGCCGCCACCCGACGACGCGCCGGTTACGACGACGTCGCCGGCGCGAAGCGGGAAGGCCTTGACCTTGCCTGGTACCCGCGACGGCTCGACCTCGGAGCCTCCGCGTTGCACCGTGAAGGAGTTCAGTCCGCCCGGGTACGCGCCCGCCGCTCCCCACGGCGGGATTACCGCGCGGTCCGTCATGACGCTCAACTGCGAGTCGTCCTCCAGGACCCTAACGCGGCGCGTGACGCCGAATCCGCTCCGCCGCCGGCCGGGGCTCTCGCCATCGAGGCGGGCCGTCAGCGCCTCGACGATCACCGGCTCCCGCTGCTCCATCGCCTCGGCCGGGTTCACGGTCGGGAT
>DAOUKL010000058.1:0-3953 GCA_034421335.1 Dehalococcoidia bacterium
GCGTGGATACGAAGCCGGCGAGGCCGTCCTGAGGGACGGTCTCTTTTCTTGCCCGTCCGCTAATCCGATACCCTTCATACTGTCCCGCCCGGCAAGGACGGAGGGATATGGGGCTTTCGGGGTCTATGGCGTGGGAGGCCAGTAGCCTGTCACGGGGTAGGCTTCGTCGTGGCCAGGCCAAGGCGGCATGGTAACGATCACGAACCT
Organism: Dehalococcoidia bacterium; assembly: GCA_034421335.1. Taxonomy (GTDB): domain Bacteria; phylum Chloroflexota; class Dehalococcoidia; order Lucifugimonadales; family Australimonadaceae; genus S5-327. Next base: position 208 of record DAOUKL010000058.1, read on the forward strand.
CAGTGGGTGGTCGCTGGTTGCCCTGAACTGGAAGTGAGCGCCAACAGGGATCGACAGGCTCCCCCCTGGGGCTACGTCCACGACCCGCTCCTCGTCGCCATGCCTCCTCCACACCTGGCCTGCGCCCTCAAGGAAGTACCAGACCTCCTCGACCGTCCTGTGGGCGACAGGCACTGACACCTCTCCCGGATTCAGGGTGCAGTGGACCATGCTCCCTCGGCTCGTCTCTGACAGCAGCCGAATGTCCGAGCCGTCCGGGGCAAGGGCGTCCCGATCCTTGGCAAGCTCCCTGTAGTCTAGTTCACACTTCACGCTGGCTGACTCACTGCTGTGAACAATCATACCGCACCAGCCCTAGCTTGCCGATGCCTTCTCAGGCGTGGGGGTGGGCTGCGAACGGCGGAAGAGCCTGCCGAGAAGCCTCGGTATGCTGTCGTTGAGCAGCATGTAGACGATGGGCAGAACGAGCAGGTTGAGCGCGGTCGAGCTCGCCAAGCCACCGATGACGACGGTTGCCAGTTCCGCGCTAATGATGCCGCCGCTGCCCTCGCTCGCGACGGCAAGGGGCAGGAGGGCGAAGCTGGTGGTGAGCGCGGTCATGAGGATGGGGCGCAGGCGAACGCGCGCGCCGGAGACTAGGGCGTCGTAGATCGCCATGCCCCTCCCACGCTGCTGTTCCACGAATGCGATGAGCACGATGGCATTCGTCACCACGATGCCGATGAGCAGCAGCATGCCCATCATGGTGGGCAACCCGAGCGAGCGCCCGGTGATTGCCAGCGCAACGAACACGCCGATGAGCGCAAGGGGCAGCGTCGTAATGATGACGAACGGGTTCCGCAGCGACCCGAGACCGGCGACCATGACGAGGTAGACGAGGACGATGCCGACGGCCATGGAGATGAAGACGGCCCGGAAGCCCTCGGCGATGTCGGCGAAGATGCCGCCGCTCTCGACGCTGACCCCCGGCGGGAGTTGGAGTTCGCCTATCTTCTCATCCACCAGGATCCCCACCGCCTGGGCGTCGTCGCCGACGATGTCACCGGTAATGCTGGCGGAGCGCACTCCATCGGTGCGGCTGATCTCGACGGGTCCCTCGCGCATGGCGAGTTCGGCGATTTCGCGCAGCGGCGCCGAACCAACCTGCCCAGCGATGATGAGGGAGCCCACGCCGCTCAGCTCCCCGGCAGAGCGCGGGTCACCGGCGACCACCACATCGTAGGTCCGGCCGTCAATGGTCACGGTCGTCACGGCCTGGCCGATGAGGTAGAGGCTCAGTTGAATGGCGACCTGGCGCGTGGTGAGGCCGAGGAACGCAGCCTTCTCCGGGTCCACCTCGATCGCGACTTCAGGGCGGACCTGGGTCACCGTGTTCTCCAGGTTGACGATGTCCTCGATGGCGCTGAGCGATGTGGCCAGTTCGCGGGAGACGGCGGCGATATCATCGTAGTCTTGGCCGGTGACGACGATGTCCACGCCCCCCGCCGGAGGGCCGTCCACGATCTCCGTGATGCTGACCACCCGTCCGGGCTTGTCGAGCTCTTCCCTGAGTGCCTCGGCGATGTCCTCCGGTGCGTCCTCTCTGAGCGTGACGAAGAACTCGGCGCGTCGGGCTTGTCCCCCGCCCGAGAGGAAACCGAACTCCGACGAGCCGATGGTCACCGAATAGAGGTCGGAGACCCCGTTGAGCCGCTCCTCTATCTCGACGACCGCGGCGAGGGTCTGCTCCGGTGCGGTCCCCGGCGGCATCGTCAGTTCGATCTGCAGGCTGTCGGTTTCGCCGCCAAACAGATTGACGGGGATGATGGCGGTGAGGCCGAGGCTGGACAGCGTGATGAGGAAAGCGGCAATCAAGGTGATAAGCCTACGCCGCAGCACCCAGCGGAGGACCACCGTGTAGGTGCGCTGCAGGGCGGTCTCCGGCAACCTCAGCTCACCCTCGTCGCCTGCTCCTTCCGGCAGGTCGCCGGGGCGCAGGAGGTACGCGCCGAGGACGGGAACCGCCGTCAGCGCGACGAACAGCGACGCGATGAGCGCGAAGGTAACGGTGAGCGCGAAGGGCGAGAAGAACGCGCCGAACAGGCCGGGGATGAACGCCAACGGGATGAAGACGACAACGGTGGTCATGGTGGAGGCGAAGATGGCGGGGCCAACTTCCGTCGTCGCTTCTAAGGCCGCGCGCCACCGCTCGCGTCCCCCCTGGATGTGCCGGTAGACGTTCTCCAAGACGACGATGGAGTCGTCAACGACGCGTCCCACGGAGATGGCAAGCCCTCCGAAGGTCATGAAGTTGAGCGTCATGTCCTGCGAGAACATCAGCAGGATGCCGGTGAGGACGCTCAGGGGGATGGAGAGCGCGATGACGATGGTGGGGCGGAGGGTGTTGAAGAAGCCGCGCACGAGCGTCGGCCGTACCGTGAACATGAAGGCGAAGACGACGGAGACCGCGAAGAGGAAGCCGAACAGCGCTTCCCTGGCGAGGGTGTCGATCTGCCGCTGGATTTGTGGGCCCTGGTCCGAAACGACGACGATGCCGACGTCCGCAGGGAGTCCTTCGATACTCTCCAGCGCGCTGTTGACCGCAGTCGTTACGTCCACGGTGTTGGCGTCGGGTTGCTTGGTGACGGACACCCCGATGCTGGGCCTGCCGTTGGTGCGGTCGATGCTCTCGGGCGTCCCGTCTCCGAGGGTTACGGTGGCCACGTCGGAGAGGCGAACGGGGCCCGTCGCCGCGGACCCGCCGACGATGAGGTTCTCGATGTCCCCCAATGAGTCGAGCGTGTGGGTCGTCTTGGCGATGACGGCCTGCGAGCCGTCGAAGAGCACTCCGGCGGGAAGGGTGAGGTTGTTCTCGCTCAACGCGCCTACGATCTGAAACAGCGGAATGTCGTTGGCCGCCAACTTCTCGGCGTCGACGGTGATGCGCACGCTGCGGTCTACCGTACCCGTAAGCGAAACGTCCATCACGCCGTCGAGTCCGGCTACCTTCGGGACGATGCGCGATCGCGCGATCTCCTGCATCTCCGCCAAGGGTCGATCGGAGACCACGCTGAACAGGACCACGGGGAAGTCGTCCGGGTTGAAGCGCCCGACGTTCGGCTCCTGCACGCCAGCCGGGAAGTCGAGGCCGCTCACGGCGGCCTCGACGGCCGCCTGCGCCTCTGCCATGTCCGTGCCGTAGCGGAAGTTGGCGAATATCGCTGCGTTTCCCTCGGATGAGGTGGACTGTATCGATTCGAGCTCCGGTGTATCGGCAATGGCTCGCTCGACCGGCTGGGTAACCGAGCGGGCGACGGCCTCGGGGTCAGCGGAGGGGTAGGACACGAACACCGCTACCAGCGGGAAGTCTATCTGCGGGAAGAGCTCGACCTGGAGCGAGCGGTAGGCGGCCACGCCCGAGCCGAGGATGAGGACTATGGCGAGCACCGCCACGGTCGGGCGGCGCAGGGCCATCTCCGTGAGGAATCTCACGCGCGCATCTCCATCTCCTTACACTCCCAGTTCCACGGCGGGAGCACGGGGCGCTCGTCAGGCGTCAACGGTGGGTCCGGGCAGGCTTCTCCCGGATACTGGTCTATCGGTAGCGGCTGCAGGACACCTTTTCCTTCGGGAAAGCCGGTCACCCCCAACTATAGGGGATTATATACCTGTGTACCAATAAGGCTTGACTTCCCGCCGCCTGCTTTGGTACACTATCTGTATAAAGCAAGGCGGGAAGTGAGCGATGACGACGACAGGAAAAGCAC
>DAOUKL010000059.1:0-26602 GCA_034421335.1 Dehalococcoidia bacterium
GTGATGTTGATGCCGTTGGAGCCGAGGGCGTACATGTCCTCGGTGTTCTCGCGGAAGAACGTCCAGTCGATGTCCTCGGCGGGGATGCGGACGGGCCGGACGTTGGCGAAGAGGTCGAGCTCCTTGCGCATGGAGACGTTGGCGGACTCGATGTTCGGCCAGCCGTCGCCCTTCTCCGGCGTGTGCGTCGGGCCCTTGAGTGTGACGTGGCACTCCTTGATCTCCGCGAGGACGTCGTCCGGTATGGACTGGAGCTTGGCGGCGCGGTTCTCGATGGTGAGCCCCTCGATGTTGCGGAACTCGACCTTGCCGGAGTCGACCTCACTGGCGAGAAGCTGTTCGAGGACGCGCTGGGACTCGTAGGTGATGGTGGGGCCAATGCCGTCGCCGCCGAGGAGTCCGATGACGATGGGGCTGACCTGTGAGTAGTCGGTGGGCTGGGGGGCCTGCTTGAGCCGCTCGACGCGTTCGAGCTGGTTCTCGACGAGGCCTCCGAAGTGTTCCTTTGCTCTTTCGATGACGGCGTTGTCAGCCACTGTGGGCTCCTTTCTGCAAAGCGTCGCGCCGGTCGGCGCGGAGGGTAGGGGAGGCGCGCCGCGCCTCCGGTCAGCGGGCGTGAGGTGCGCGCCAACGCCCGCCGGCGGCCCCTTGGGGGCCGTGAGGGATTATAGGAGCGGGGCGGTAGGGGGGGCAAGCGCGAGGGATGATAGGAACAACAAGCGGAATCACCCTCCGGCTTGGGGGTTGAGCGGCGATTCTTCGAGGGGGACGACGTCCTCGCGGGTGAGCGTGCTGCTGTCCCACTCGTCGTAGGGGACGTCCTCGGCGAGGGCGGCGGCCTCTTTCTCGTTGGCGGCCTCGACGGTCGTTCGATAGAGGACTTCGTGGCTGACGAGGTATCGCATCGGCGCCGGCGTTACAGGGGAATGTTGCCGTGCTTCTTGGGGGGCAGGCTGTCGCGCTTGTTCTGGAGGGAGTCGAGGGCGTGGATGAGCTTGGGGCGCGTCACCGCGGGGTCTATCACGTCGTCGATGAAGCCCCGTTCGGCGGCGCGGTAGGGGTTGGCGAAGTTCTCGCGGTACTCCTCGATGAGTTCCGCGCGGACGGCCTCGGGGTCTTCGGCGTCGGCGAGCCGGCGCCGGTGGATGATGTTCACGGCGGCGTCGGGCCCCATCACGGCGATCTCGGCCGAGGGCCACGCTAGATTGATGTCGGTGCGGAGGTGCTTGCTGCCCATAACCACGTAGGCGCCGCCGTAGGCCTTCCGGGTGACGACGGTGATCTTGGGGACGGTGGCCTCGGCGTAGGCGTAGAGGAGCTTGGCGCCCTGGCGGATGATGCCGCGGTGCTCCTGGTCCTTGCCGGGCATATAGCCGGGCACGTCGGCGAAGGTGACGATGGGGATGTTGAAGGCGTCGCAGAAGCGGACGAAGCGCGCGGCCTTGACGGATGCGTGGATGTCGATGACGCCGGCGAGGTAGGCGGGCTGCTGGGCGACGATGCCGACGCTGCGTCCGTAGAGCCTTCCGAAGCCGATGATCATGTTGGGAGCGAAGCTGTCCTGGATGCTGAAGAAGTCGCCGTGGTCGACGACGCGCTCGATGACTTCGAGCATGTCGTAGGAGCGTGCGGACTCGTAGGGAACCACGTCGCGCAGGGCCTCGTCGGCGCGTTCAGGGTCGTCGTCCTGGTCGCCGAGCGGGGGGTCGTCGAGGTTGTTGAGGGGGAGAAAGGAGAGGAGGCGGCGGATGGTGTCCATGCACTCCTCCTCGGAGTCGAGGGTGAAGTGGGAGACGCCGGAGAACTGGGCGTGTGCGTCGGCGCCGCCGAGCTCCTCGTGTGAGATTTCCTCGCCGGTGACGGCCTTGACCACGTCGGGGCCGGTGATGAACATCTGGGAGACGCCGCGCACCATGAGGGTGAAGTCGGTGATGGCGGGGGAGTAGACGGCGCCGCCGGCGGAGGGGCCGAGGATGGCGGAGACCTGGGGGACGACGCCGGAGGCGAGGGTGTTGCGCATGAAGATTTCGCCGTAGCCGGCGAGACTGAGGACGCCTTCCTGGATGCGTGCGCCGCCGGAGTCGGCGATGCCGATGATGGGCGCGCCGTTGCGCATAGCGAGGTCCATCACCTTGCATATCTTCTCGGCGGTCACCTCGGAGAGGGAGCCTCCGAAGACGGTGAAGTCCTGGGAGTAGACGTAGGCGGTGCGCCCGTTGATCTTGCCGTAACCGGTGATGACGGAGTCGCCGGAGGCCTTGTGGTCGGCGACCCCGAACTCGCTGGCGCGGTGGGTTACGAAGGCGTCGATCTCCTCGAAGGTTCCGGGGTCGATGAGCAGGGCGATGCGCTCGCGGGCCGTGAGCTTTCCCCTGTCGTGCTGCTGTTCGATGCGGTCGAGCCCGCCGGCCGCCAGGTGCTGCTCCTTGCGGGCGTTGAGGGCATCGAGGCGTTCCTGGGATGATTTTTCGACGACCATGGTCAGCCTTCCGTGCGTAGAGATACGCCGTGAGGGATGGTACATCCTAGCATTGAGAGGAGAGCGCGCCAAGTTTCCCGCCTTCGCGGGGGCCCTCTCTGCCCGCCCGCTCTGCCTCTCCGGGGCATCTCCCCCTCGGGGGGAGAACGGTCACGCGCTTCGCGCGCAACCCTCACCCCAGCCCTCCCCCGTCGTCGGGGGAGGGGGCTGCGAGGTTCCTGCTTCCGCAGGAACGACGGCAGGGGCGAGAGTGACTGGGAGGGGGTGGGAGAAATCGGCCCGTACTCTCACGCGAGTCATCTGGAGAGGGCCATGCGCGTTCTGATAAACTTATTCCGGCTAGCGCCGGGCGAACGGTCTGGGGCCGGCAAAAACCGAAGGACGCGGCAAGGAGCCCATGACAAGCGGCCCAGGTTACTACTCGAACGAAGAATTGGTGAGGCGCCTACGGGACCTCGCACGGAGCAGCGCGCAGGGGGGGCGGATGCGCGGAGGCGGCGTACGGGAGCTGCGCACGTTGGCGTCGACGCTTGCAGACCGCATCTATGACGACCCCGAGCGGTGGGGCATAGCGGATATCAGTCCGGAGTTTCGTGACGACGCCGCTGCGGACACCCTCATGAGGCTGCTGTCCGGGACGGCGGATGTACCGCCCAGAACGCAGGTTACGGAATGGTTCGGGCGGGCGGTGGAGGCGCGGTTCCGTCAGCTGTGGGCGATCGCCGAGGAAGCCCGGGAGAAGCGTCGGGATCAGGCGCCGGTGGAGGACGAGCCGCTCTCGGACGAGGAGCGCGAATCGGCGGCCAGCGTGCTGGAAGAGAACAGCGAGATGTGGCGGCGTTTCGAGGCGGAGTTCCCGCACGACGCGTTCATGGTGCGCTTGCGCTACGTAATGAACCGCCGGGTGGAGGACATCGCCGTAATGCTGGACGCGCCAAGCGTGGAGGCGGTGGTCGCGCGGATCAACAGGGGGCGCGACCGGTTCAGGATGCTGTGCGAGCAGAACGGGCTCAGCCGCCGGGAGACGGCGGCCATCATGGCGCGGATGGCGGAGGAGCAGGGATCATGACTCAGTGGCCGACGAGGACGATAGCCGCCGGCAGGAGGGCCTGGGAGCGCTTTGCGATGGAGGCGTCGGAGCGGGCTATGGGCTTTCCGATCGGCCCGCCGGCTGAGTTGAACCGGTTCGCGAAGTACATGCGCAGCCTGCGTTACGGCGCGGGCATCTCCCTCCGGGACCTGACCGACGAGCTGTCGTTGCCGTTCGAGGACCTCGCGATGCTCGAGCAGGGGCTGTTGCAGCCCTCCGAGGTGCCGACCGCGACGTGGGTGCAGTTGATGCGGCTGCTCGAGGGCCGCGAAGTCCTCACCCGGCAGGTGATGCCGCAGGACCTTCCGGCGGACGACGACCTGTGGGCGGTGGACGACGACTCGCAGGGCCGGGCGATACAGCCGTTCGGCGTCGCCCGCATCAAGGTCATCGGCGTGGGCGGCGGCGGCTCGAACGCCGTCAACCGCATGTACCGCCACCGGATCGAGGGCGTCGACTACATCGCCATCAACACCGACGCGCAGCACCTTATCCACCTCGACGTTCCGGAGAAGATCCGCATCGGCGACCGGCTGGCGCGGGGCCTGGGCGTGGGCGGGGACCCCAAGATGGGCCGCGAGTCCGCCGAGGAATCGCGCGAGGACCTGTACGATCTGCTGGAAGGGACGGACATGGTGTTCATCGCCGCGGGAATGGGCGGCGGCACCGGCACCGGCGCGGCGCCGCTGGTGGCCGAGATTTCCAAGCAGGTGGGCGCCCTCACCATCGGGGTGGTCACCAAGCCGTTCCAGTTCGAGGGCCGGCGCCGCGCCGAGCAGGCGGAGATCGGCGTTGAAGCGCTGCGCAACAACGTCGACACGCTCGTGCTCATTCCGAACGACCGGCTGGGCCTGTTGTCGGACGAGCAGTTGACAGCGGAGAACGCCTTCCGCATCGCGGACGACGTGCTGCGCCAGGGCGTGCAGTCGATCGCCGAACTGGTTACGGTTCCCGGGGAGATCAACCTGGACTTCGCGGACATTCGGACGGTGATGCTGGGCGCCGGCTCGGCCTGGATGGCGATAGGGCATGGACGGGGCGCGCAGCGCGTCCACGAGGCGACCCGGGAGGCGATGGCGAGCCCACTGCTCGATGCGCCCGTGGAGGGAGCGACGCGGGTGCTGCTGAACATCACCGGGGGCGTGGATCTGACGCTGCAGGAAGTCCAGGAGGCCGCCGACTACGTGTCGAGGCTCGTCGACCCGGAGGCGAACATCATCTTCGGCATGGTGACCCACCCGATGATGGAGGACGAGGTCCGCGTAACGGTGATCGCCACCGGACTTCCTTCCGAAGAGGGCGCCTTCGAGCGAACGATCGAAGAGGTCATCGAGGAGTCGTTCCTGGACGAGGAAGAGCCTCCGGCCGCGCCGGAGGAGCCGGCGGTTGAGTTGCCTGGATTCCTGCGCCGCTTTGGCTTCGGGCGCCGCCGCTAACGCTAACGGGCTCTCTCGCTGCCCGCCCTCTCTGTGCCCCTCCGGGGCATCTCCCCCACGGGGGGAGAACGGTCAGGCCCTCTCTGCCCCTTCGCGCCTCTCCTCCCAAGGGGAGAGGCGCGATTCCTGCTTTCGCAGGAATGACGGAAGGGCGCCCTCTCTGCCCCTTCGGGCATCTTCCTCACGGGGGAGAGGGGTCGCTACGGGGAGGCGTAGAGCCGCGTCTGCGGCTTGAAGGCGGCCCAGGCGAACCAGAAGTGGTCGTAGGCGGCGACGCGCTCCAACTGCGTCCCGGCTAAGGGGCCGGCGGTCGCCGCGCCGAGGATGCTCCACTCGCTCCCGGTCTCGTTGTCCACGATGACGCCCGTTTCCGGGTCGCCCTCCAGCCGGAACGTGAGTCCCCGGTCATCCGCGACAGGGCGGAAGACGCCAGTGGCGCCGACGTCGTCGGCCTCGGCGATGCGCCCTGCTCCGAGCGCAGAGACGGCGCCCAGCTCGTAGAAGACCACGACCTCCTCGCCGCCGACCTCGTGGCTGACGACGCGCTCGCGCCTCAGCGCGGAGTAAGGGAAGGCGACGGCGTCGCCGTTGATCTCCAGGGCGGCGACGCGCTCCTTGGGGAGCAGGCGCGGATCGGTCTCGGCGCGAGTGCGGGAGCCGGGCTCGAAGAAGAGGAAGGGCGGATTGTCGGCGCGGTCGTAGCCCGCGTAGGGGTTGCGTCCGTAGTCGCGCGCATAGCCGGTGTCCCTTGAGAGCACGCCGCCGTCGGGATGCGCGCTCTTGAAGGCGGCCCACGAGACGATTTGCGCGGGGATGAAGTCGAGTTGCGCTCCGGCGAGGGCTCCGGCCACGCCTGCTCCGGTGAGCTGCTGGTGCCACGACTCGGTCTGGCGGTCCCACATGACGAGGTCGCTGTTACGGAGGTTGCCGGAGACGCCGAACTCGTAGACGGCGCCGTCGAGCATACGGTCGAACACGACGGCTGAGTTGCAGAGAGGGCAGAAGGTGACGGCGACGGGGACGCCGCCGAGGTTGTCGTTGGCGATTTCGTGCCACGTGAGCACCTGGAGGGGGTAGGCGCGGGCCTCGCCGTTCAACTCGAGGGCGACGACGGGCTCGACGTCCTCGACCCACTCGTCGGCCTCGGCGATGGAGACGGTCCTGGGTTCGTAGAGGGGCGGGATGCCGTCGCGCGGGACGCCGCCGGAGAAGATTTCGTCGTAGGGCACGGTGTGGAACCGGAAGTCGGTCTTCCACACGCGGGTGGAGATCCCGGCCTCCAGCAGTTCCTCCTCGTAGTTGGGGTCGGCGCGGACGCCGTAGGCGTTGCGTTTGGCGCCGGGCGGCAGGGGAGTCGCGGCAGGCGGGCTCGTTGGCGTTGGCGTGGCGGCAAGGGTAGGGGACAGGGAGGGCGCCGGGGTCGCCGCAGGAGCGCGAGAGGGCGTCGCAGTGGCGGTTGACGTGGGCGCAGGCGCAGAGGTCGGGGTGGGCGTGGGCAGATGGCTGGCGCTCTTCGGCGTCACCGTAGGCGTCGGCGTTGGGTCGGGCGCCGCGCACGCGGCGAGCAGGAGCGCGGCGAGAGCGGTGAGGAAGAGGGCGTTCCTGGGCGCGTTCAGCATGGCTTGCTCATGGCGTGTAAGCGCCGGGTCGGCGCCGGCGCAACCGCGCAAGGGGCCGCTGTCTCACTCCTCCAGCGCTTCGGCGATCTCTTGGTCGCTCAGGCCGTAGACCTCACGGGCCTTGGCCGGGGTGATGAGGCCGTCCTGGATGTCGCCCTTGACGAGTTCGTGGTCGCGGTCGCGGGGGTCGAGGACACCGCCTCCTCCTCCGGTCTCGATGCGGAAGACGTCGCCGGGCTTGAGGCCGATGTTGGAGGCGATGCCAGGGTAGCGCTCCTCGCGGTCGGAGCCGGGATGGACGACGACGTAGGCGTTGACGCCGCTGCCGCCGCCGTCGGCGCCGGAGGCTTCGCGCTTGGCGGCGCCGCCGGAGAGGCGGCTGTTCGAGCGCACCTTGTACTCGCGCACGTAGCCGGGCCCGCCGCGCGACTTGCCGTCGCCGCCGGTGTCGGGGATGACCTCGAACTTGGAAACGTCGACGGGGAACTCGGACTCGATGATTTCGAGGCTGGTGAAGCGGCCGCCGGTGGCCCTGGCGCCGACGCCGCTGAAGCCGTCGCCGCCGTCCCACGCGCGGGAGCCGGCGTACATCAGTTCGTACTGCACGTACTGGCGGTCGCTGTCGCCCTGGTAGCCGATGACGATGGAGCTCTGCGTGGAGCCGTGGGCAAGGTGCGGCTGCCCGGCCGCCCTCGCCATTGCGGACATGATGACGCTGTCGGCGATGGAGACGGTCTTCGAGTAGAAGCCGACGGGCCCGGGGAACTCCGGGGCGATGATGCTTCCCTTGCGGAAGCGGATCTCGACGGCGTTCGCGAGGCCGTGGTTGATCGGCATGTAGGGGTCGGTCATCGCGATGACGCCGTGGTAGACGAGCCCGCGGATGAACGGTTCGCGGACGTTCACCGGCGCGTTCGCCTGATCGCCCGTTTGCGTGAAGTCCATGATGAGCCGGTCGCCTTCCTTGATGGCGGAGACGTGGAGGCGGATGGGCTTTCCGGGGTCCGAGGGGTCGTCGACCCACGTTTCGGACTCGTGAACGCCGTCCTCCCACTGGGAGATGTAGTCGCGCGCCAGTTGCTCGGTGCGCTCGCCGAGGTCTTCGAACATCTGGCGCACAGTGTCGCCGCCGTAGGTGGAGATGACGTCCTTAAGGCGCTCTTCGCCGATGGAGAAGCAGACGCCGGCCTTTGCGGTGAGGTCGCCGATCATCATGTCGGGGACGCGGCTGTTGGCGCGGACGAACGAGGCGGTGTCCTGCACGAGCTCGTAGTTGCGCATGTAGCGCACGGGCATTATCTGGAGCCCCTCGCCGAAGATGTCGCGGGAGGTGGCGTTGCGGCTGCCGGCGGAGACGCCTCCGATGTCCGGGGTGTGGCCCATGCTTGCGGCGAACGCGATCACGTCGCCGTCGTGGAAGATGGGCGTCATGATCACCATGTCGTTCGCGTGCGGGCATCCGCTGTAGTACGGGTGGTTGGCGAGGAAGGCGTCGCCCTCCGCCATGTCCTCGATGGAGTAGAACTGCAGCAGGCCCTTGATGCACTCCGGGTAGGCAGCCATGTGCGTGGGGTGGCTGGACTGTCCCACGAGCCGCCCATTCCGGTCGAGCACGCCGCAGCTGAAGTCATGGGACTCGCGGACGATGGTGGAGTAGCCGGTGCGGAAGACGGCCTTCTCCATCTCGCGGACGATGCCGTCGAGCCTCGCCCTGAGGACCTCGTAGGTGATGGGGTCGACGTGCGCCATGGCGTGCTCCTTATGCGGCCTTTGCATACATACCGGCAGGGCCACATCTTACCCGCCCGTTGGCCGAGGGGGTAGTGGAGGGGGCGGCTGCGAGGTTCCTGCTTTCGCAGGAACGACGATGCGCGCTGGGGGCGCGCAAGCCCTCACCCCAGCCCTCCCCCGTCTTCGGGGGAGGGGGCCGATGGATTCCCGCCTGCGCGGGAATGACGGGAGGGGGCGGGATGACGGGCTGCGCCCGTTCCTCTCACCCTGGGGGTTATCTCCTTATGCGATGTCGATGATGATGTTGAGGTAGTCGTCGACCCGGGCGCGCTGACCGGGGTAGACGACGGTTGTGGAGTCGAGCTGGTCGACGATAGCCGGGCCGTCGAAGCGGTGGCCGGGTTGCAGCAGATCGCGGTCGTACACGGGACACGGCTCGAGGCCGGCGGCGTTGTCGAAGCAGACGGCGCGCTCGCCGACACGGGCGGCGTCCGCGGGGTTTGTCGCCGCCGGTTGCTTTTTCAGCGTGGCTTTCGGAACGACGGCGGAGGCGCGCAGGCGGTAGTTGACGGCCTCGGCGTCCTCGTCGGGAGCGGCGTGGCCGAACATCTGCTCGTGGGTTGCGTCGAACCGCGTGCGGATCGCGCTCACCTCTTGCTGCGTAACGTCGCTCGATGAGCCGATGGGAATCGTGAGCTCGTAGCCCTGGCCGAGATAGCGGATGTCGACGGTGAATTCGAAGCGCAGCTGGTCGAGCGAGTAGCCCTCGGCGGTGAACTCGCGCTCCGCCTGCTGCCGGAGGTCCTGCATGAGGGCGCTGAGCTCCTCCGCGCCGAGTTCCGAGACGAGCCGGAGGCGCGAGCGGACGTAGTCGCGGCGCGGGTCGGCCATCAGCAGGCCGAGGGCGGAGGTGACGCCCGGCGCAGGGGGCACGATGACGCGCGGCATCTTCAGGTCGGCGGCGAGGCGTCCGGCGGGCACGGGGCCGGCGCCGCCGAACGCGACGAGCACGAAGTCACGCAGGTCGTAGCCCTGCTCGGTGGAGACGGCGCGGATGCCCTCCTCCATCTTGGCGTTGATGATGCGGATGATGCCCTCGGCGGTCTCCAGAGTCGACAGGCCGAGGCGTTGGCCCATCGCCTCGATGGCCCGCTCGGCGCCGGCCTTGTCGAGGGCGACGCGCCCGGCGAGCTTGGACTCGGCGTTGAGGTAGCCGAGCACGAGGTTGGCGTCGGTCACCGTCGGCTGCGTTCCGCCCTTGGCGTACGACACGGGGCCGGGGTCGGCGCCGGCGCTCTCCGGCCCGACGCGCAGCCCTCCGCCGGCCTCGACGGTGGCGATGGTCCCGCCGCCGGCGCCGATGGTGTTGATCATGAGCATGGGCACGGCCAGCTCCCAGTCGCCGATGCGTCCGGTGGTGGTCTCGAGCACCCGGCCCTGCTGGCCGAGGGCGATGTCGGTGCTCGTGCCGCCCATATCGAGTGAAACGGCGTTCTCGAACCCGGCGGTTAGGGCAATCTCCATTCCCGCCATGGCGCCGGCGCACGGGCCTGACAGCACCGTGGTGACCGGCGTCACGGAGCCGATGCGGGCGACGCCGCCGTTGCTCTGCATCACGTAGAGCGCGTCGCTCGTCACTTCGAGGCTGCGGATGCGCCGTTCCAGCGCCTCCAGGTAGGCGTCCATCATCGGGGCGATGTAGGCGTTGGCGACAGTCGTGCTGAGCCGGGGGAACTCGCGCATCTGCGGCAGCACCGTGGATGAGAGCGACACCGCGGCGCCGGGCAACTCGCGCTCGATGATCCGGGCGATGCGCTCCTCGTGCGAGGGGTTCAGGAAGGAGAAGAGGAGCACGACCGCGATGGACTCGACGCCGCGGCGCCCGAGAGAGCGGACGGCCTCGACCACTTTCTCCTCGTCGAGCGGAGCAACAACTTCGCCCCGGTAGTCAACGCGCTCCCTTGCTTCCCTGCGGAGCCTGGGCTGCACCGGGGGGTTCTTGATCACGTAGAAGCCGGACAGGCGGCTGGTGTCCTCGCTGGGGGCGAGGTGCCACACGTCGTTGATGGCGCCGTACCCCTCGGTGACGAAGAGCCCGACGCGCGCTCCCGCGCCGGTGAGCAGAGCGTTGGTGCCGACCGTCGTGCCGTGCGACAGCGAGAGGACTTCGGAGGGCGTAACGGAGTCGGCGAACGCCTCTGCGAGTCCGTCGGTTATGGCGCGACCGGGGTCGGACGGGGTGGAAGGGAGCTTCAGCACGGAGAGGGCGCCCGTGGCCTGGTCGAGCACGACCATGTCGGTGAAGGTCCCTCCGGTGTCGACGGCGATGGCGCGCATGGTCCTCCTTGGGTCCGCACAGGCAGCGGGCGTGGCCGGGCGCCATTATAGGCGTTCGGGGATTTTCTGATAGCCTGCGGGCGAATCGTTGGAGGAGGCGCGCAATGGGATACGAGGACAGGTACGTTGACAACGACGGCGTGAGCATCCACTACGAGGTGGAAGAGGGGAACGGGCCTCCGGTCGTGCTGGTGCACGGGATGGGCGGCAGCACGAACAACTGGCGGGACAACGGCTACCCGGAGAAGCTCGAGGACCACGTGCGGCTCATCCTCGTCGACTCCCGGGGGTTCGGGAAGAGCGCGAAGCTGCCGGACCCGGAGAGCTACGGCCGCCACGAGAAGGTGTCGGACATCGTCGCGGTGCTGGACGACCTGGGCATCGACACGGCGTACTACTGGGGCTACTCGATGGGGGCGAGCATCGGCTGGGCGTGCGGGATGCTGCAGCCCGACCGCTTCCGGGGGCTGATCCTCGGCGCGTACCCGGTGCTGTCCCCGGAGACGCCGGAGATCGACCGGGTGCGTTGGGAGGCGCGCGCGAAGCTGATGCGCATCGGCATGGACTACTACATCGCGGCGATGGAGATGGACCAGGGGCCGCTGCCCCAGGCGCAGAAGGACCGCCTGATGGCGAACGACAAGGACGCCTACGCGGCGCAGCAGATCGCCAACATCAGCTGGGGCGCTCCCGACGAGGACATCATCAACATGACGCTGCCGGCGCTGGTCTACTCCGGCACGGAGGACGAGTACCCGATGCCGCGCAACCACGCGCTCACCAAGCGCTCGGCGTCGCTCGCGCCGAACGCGACGTTCCTGCCGCTTCCGGGCCACACGCACCAGTCGGCGTACGTCGGGGCGGACGTCGTCATCCCGCACGTGCTGGAGTTCATCGCGCGGGTGGAGGACTCGCGGTAGGGCGGGCAAAGCGAAGGGCAACGCCTTCACCCTCACCCTGGCCCTCTCCCGTGAAGGGAGAGGGGACTTGAGACGCCTCTCAAGGAGCAGGCTATGCCGTTCGAAGACAGGTTCGTTGACAACAACGGCGTCCGGATCCACTACGAGATCGACGACGCGCCGGCTGACGCGCTGCCCCTCGTGCTCATGCACGGGATGGGCATGAGCACCAAGGACTGGCATCACGCGGGCTACACACAGAAGCTCGCGGACGAGTTCCGGCTCATCCTCATCGACTCCCGCGGCTTCGGTCAGAGCGACAAGCCGAAGGACCCCGCCGACTACGGACGCGCCGAGAAGGTCTCCGACGTCACCGCCGTACTCGACGACCTGGGCATCGACACGGCGTACTACTGGGGCTACTCGATGGGGGCGAGCATTGGCTGGGCGCTGGGGATGCTCAGCCCGGAGCGCTTCCATGCCCTCGTCCTCGGCTCCTATCCCGTCATACCCGCGAACGTCCCCGACTTCGACCGTGTGCGCTGGGAGGCGCGCGCGAAGCTGATGCGCCTCGGCATGGACTATTACGTCGCTGCGATGGAGATGGACGCCGGGCCGCTTCCGACGTACGACCGCGAGCGTCTGCTCGCCAACGACGGAGACGCCTACGCGGCGCAGCAGATAGCGAACCTCGACTGGGGCGCGCCGGACGAGGACATCGTAAACATGACGCTGCCGACGTTCGTGTACGCGGGCACGAGGGACCAGCGCAACCACGAGCCGGCCAAACGCTGCGCCGGGCTCGCCCCCAACGCGTCGTTCCTCTCGCTGCCGAACCACACGCACATGCAGGCGTTCCTCGCAGCGGACACGATGATCCCGCACGTGCGGGAGTTCATCGCTCGGATTGAGGACTCGCGGTAGGGCGGGCTAGACGCCGATCTCGTCGGCGAAGTTGAGGATGGCGGAGACGACGGCTTCGGGCTGCTGCTCCTGGACGTAGTGGGCGCTGCCCTCGACCGGCCAGCCCCGGACGTCGACGGCGGCCTCGCGCCAGGCGGCGAGGACGTCGGTGTTGCGCGACGGGCCGCTGCCGCCCCAGATGGCGAGCACGGGGACGGCAATCTTGCGCCCGGCGGCTAGCTCCGCGCGCCAGTAGTCCGGGTCTTCCTCGAGCGCGAGCCGGTAGTCCCATATCACGGCATCGGCTGTTCCGGGGCGGGAGAACATCTCGACGTAGTAAGCGCGCTCTTCCGGCGTGAGGTGCGGGTTGCGGTCGAGGAAGAGTCCGAAGAAGAGTTCGGGGACGGCGTTGACGATGGGCTCGGCGACGTTGCGCTGGCGGAAGAAGTCGAAGTACCACTGGCGCCCGGAGGGGTCGCGCCGTTCGGAGCCGACGCCCTGGGGGCTGGAGTCTATCTGCACCATGCCGGCGACCCGTCCCGGGAGGTCGGCGGCGAGCCTTCGCGCGGTGGGAGCGCCCTTGTCGTGGCCGACGACGAGGAAGCGGTCGTGGCCGAGGCGGTCCATGAGGGCGACGGCGTCGGCGGTCATGGCGTCGAGGCCGTAGGCGGCGGGGTCGGGGATGCGCTCGGAGTCGCCGTAGCCCCGGCGGTCGGGAGCGACGACGGTGAAGCGCCCGGCGAGGGCGGGGGTTATCTTCTCCCAGGTGCGGCGCGTACGCGGGAAGCCGTGGAGGGCGAGCAGCGGGAAGCCTCCGCCCGCGCTCTCGTACGCGATGCGGACGCCGTTGAGCGTCGCGGTCTGCATGTCGCCCATGGCCGTGGGCCTACGGCCACACGAAGCTGAGGACGATGATCAGCGCGGCGAGCCCGATGGCGCCGCCCGCGGCGACGGGCCAGAGGATGTATCCGAGGTCTTCGGCGTGGCCGAACGGCCAGAGCAGGTCTTTCACGAGGCGCTCCTTGCGGGTGTGGGACGCGCTCCATCGTGCAGGTTCGGCGCGCGGCTGTCAACGCGGGGGGCGTCACAGTCAGGGTAGGGCGCAGCCGGGGAGGTGGCGCGCCTGTCGAACTAAGGGGATGGATTCCCGCCTTCGCGGGAATGACGGAGAGGTTATGCAAATGTCTCTGTAGGGGAGAACTATCTTCGGCGTTGACGCTTGGCCCCGCGCCTCATAGGATTCTGCGGGCGCGTGTTCAGGCGTTTGGAGGACGGATGGAGATAGGGATAGCGTTTCCCAAGGTGATGCCCGCCGGCAAGGGCGACCGCATCGTCGAGTGGGCGCTGCGCGCCGACAGCGGGCCGTTCGCGTCGCTGGCGCAGATCGACCGCCTGGTGTACGGCAACCACGACGTGCTCATCGCTATGGCTGCGGCCGCGGCGGTCACCGAACGCGTGCGGCTGATGACCACGGTGCTCATCGCGCCATTGCGCAGCGCGGCGGTCATCGCCAAACAGGCGGCGAGCATCGACTCCATATCCGGCGGGCGGTTCGTGCTCGGACTGGGCGTCGGGTCGAGGCCGGACGACTTCACGGCGAGCGGCGCCGAGATGCGGGGCCGGGGCCGCGCCTTCGAGGCGCAAATCGAGGAGATGCGCCGCATCTGGGCCGGCGAGGGCGCGAAGGACGGCGTCGGGCCGATCGGGCCGTCGCCCGCCCGCCCGCGCGGGCCCGAGCTGCTCATCGGCGGTCGCTCCGAGGCTGCGCTGAAGCGGTCGGGCCGCCTCGGCGACGGCTACGTCGCGGGCAGCGCCGGCAGCGCGCCGTCGAACCAGGCGCAAGAGGTGCTGAGCTACTACAGGGTCGCGCACAACGCCTGGAAGGAGGCCGGCAAGGCAGGCCGGCCCCGGCTCGTCGCAGGGCTCACCTGCGCGTGGGGTGAGTACGCGGCGGACCGCACGGCGGAGTCGATACGGTCGTACTATGCGTTCCGGGGCGAGGCGGCGCGAACGATGGAGATCAACGTGCCCTCGACGAAGAAGACGCTGCGGGACGCCGTGCGCGCGTACGAGGAGATCGGCTGCGACGAGCTGGTGCTGGAGCCCGGTCATGCCGACCTGGAGCAGATCGACCGCCTCGCCGAATTCGTGGCGGGGCTGTAGGGATAGACAGCGGATGAAGAGGAGGAACCCTTGGGTTATCGGCTGAGCACCGGCTCCACCGGAGTCGTTCTGCACACGGAGACTTGCACGTTCCCCGGCCACGCGTTGGAAACGAAGTGGACGCGGTTCGAGACGCAGGAGGAGGCCCGCTCCTCCGTCGAGGACGGGGAGGTCGCAAAGTGCGAACTCTGCTTCCCGCGGGCCGTCGAGCACCGGCTTCCGAGCGGCCAGCGCGTCTGGATCGCCCGGCCGGAGGGGGATGAGCCGCGTCCGGCGGTGTTGTGGCTGCATGAGCGCTACGGCGTGGTGCAGCACCCGCTCGACATGACGGCGCGGCTCGCCGAGGAAGGCTACGTCGGCGTCTGCCCCGACCTCTTCCACCGCTACGACGGCGACCTCGACGCCCTGCACCGCGGAGACGCGCGCGTGACCATCCGCGACGACGAGGCGGTCGCCGACCTCGCGGAGACGCTCGACTTCCTTCGGAGCGAATCGTACGTGCTGGGCGACCAGATAGGCATCATCGGCGTGTGCCAGACGGGCAGGCAGCCGGTGCTGTACGCGGCTGAACGCGGGGACGCGGCTGCGGTGGTTGCGCTCTACGGCGGGCCGCAGGGCGCCAACTGGGCGCCGACCGACGCTATGCCCGTGTCGATCAACGACCTGGCGGCGAGGATGGAGTGCCCTTTCCTGGGGCTGTTCGGCGAGACCGACCACAACATCTCGATCGAGGCGGTGCGGGGGCTGCGCGACGTGCTCGAGCGGGCGAACAAGAGTTACCGCATCCGCATCTACCGCGACGCCCCTCACGGATGGTTCAACGACACCATGCCGGGCCGGTACCGTCCGGTCCAGACTGCGGCGGCGTGGAGCGAGATGCTGGCGTTCTTCGCTGAGGCGTTCGGACCCGGATGGGACCGCGAGCGCGTGACGTGGGACTTCGGGAGCGACATTTCGACGGAGTACGACTTCACAAAGAACGTTCGGTTGGAATGAACGGAGAAGAGGAGGAAGAGGAGCAATGGCGACGAATCCCCTGATTGCAGGTCCCGAGCCGGTGGGGGCCGACATCACGATCGACTCGAACGGCGCCGAACTGGCGGCTTACGAGTCGCGTCCGGCGTCGGGCGGCAGCGGCGCCGCCGTGGTGGTCATCCACGAGAACCGAGGCCTCGTGCCTTACCTGCGCGACGTCGCGGACGGCCTCGCGAGCAACGGCTACATCGCCGTGGCGCCCGACCTGCTGTCGCGCGACGGCGGGACGGCGAGCATCGAGGACATTCCGGCGGCGCTGAGCGGCATTCCCCGCGAGCGTCATATTGCCGACGTGCAGGCGGTGATCGCGCATCTGAAGGCGCAGAACGTGTCGCGCATCGGCATCATCGGCTTCTGCTTCGGCGGTGGCATCACATGGCGCGTCGCGAGCGAGAGCGCCGACCTCGCGGCGGCGGTCCCCTTCTACGGCGCGAACCCGCCGCTCGAGCAGGTCCCGAACATCTCCGCCGCCGTCTACGCGGTCTACGGCGAGAACGACGAGCGCATCAACGCCGGCATTCCCGACATCACGCAGGCGATGAACGACGCAGGCAAGGCGTGGGAGATGAAGGTGTACTCGAACGCGGCGCACGCCTTCCACAACCACACCAACGCCGACCGGTACGCTCCCGAGGCCGCCGAAGCCGCCTGGGCCGACGCTCTCGCCTGGTTCGCCAAGCACCTGGCGGGGTAGGGCCGCTCCGCTACCGGAGACGGCGCACGCCGTAGCGGTCGAAGAGCGCCTCGTTCAAGACGACGACGAGGTCGCGCGGCAGCGCCTGCGCGTGGGCATGCGGTCGAACGAGTCGCAAGAGCGGGGCGGGGCAGCCGCAAGGGCGGCGTCGTCCTGGCGCCCCATCACCGGCGCAGGCGCCCGGACGTGGTAGGGTATGGGGAGGCGCCGGCGCGCGAACGCGCCTCCAGCGCCAATGGAGGACTTAGTGAAGATCGACATCTTCAATCACATTCTGCCCAAGCCGTACTACGACAAGATGACGAGCATGAGCGAGTCGGGCGCGTACATGATGAAGCGCGTGTCCGCCATCCCCATGCTGTACGACGTGGACGCGCGGTTCGAGAAGATCGACCAGTTCGGTGACGACTACAAGCAGGTGTTCTCGCTGAATCTGCCGCCCGTGGAGGTGGTGGCCGGGCCGGAGGACAGCCCGGAGCTGGCGCAGATCGCCAACGACGGCATGGCGGAGGTCGCGAACAAACACCCCGACCGCTTCCCGGGGTTCGTGGCGTCGCTGCCGCTCAACAACGTGCAGGCGTCGCTCGACGAGATCGACCGGGCGGTCGGCAAGCTCGGCGCCAAGGGCGTGCAGATCTTCACGAACGTGAACGGACGCGCGCTCGACGACGAGGAGCTGTGGCCGGTGTTCGAGAAGATGGCGGACTACGACCTGCCCATCTGGCTGCACCCGACGCGCTCGGCGGGGTTTCCCGACTACACGTCCGAGGAGCGGTCGTGGTACGACATGTGGTGGGCGTTCGGGTGGCCGTACGAGACGAGCGTGGCGATGGGCCGCATCGTGATGTCGGGCATGTTCGACCGCCGGCCCGACCTGAAGATCATCACGCACCACCTCGGCGGCATGGTCCCCTTCTTCGAGGGCCGCGTGGGGCCGGGACTCGACCAGCTCGGCCGCCGGAGCGACGACCCGCACGAGATGGGCACGCTGGCGCGGCTGGAGAAGCGGCCGTACGACTACTTCCGCATGTTCTACGCGGACACGGCGACGTTCGGCTCTGTGCCGGCGACGGAGTGCGGCCTGGCGTTCTTCGGCGCCGACCACGTGCTGTTCGCGTCGGACGCGCCGTTCGACCCGGAGAAGGGCTCCGGCTACATCCGGTCGACCCTCGCGGTGATGGAGGGCATCACGGCCTCCATCGAGGACAAGCAGAAGATCTTCGAGGGCAACGCGCGGCGGCTGCTCAAGCTCGACGGGTAGGGGGCGCCGTCGTTCCTGCGAAAGCAGGAACCTCGCCCCTGTCCTCTCCCTCTCCGGTTCGTGACAGGACTGTCGAACCACGAACTATAGTGTCCAGGCTGCGAGGTTCCCGCTTTCGCGGGAATGAAGGAGCAAGCCCTCTCCCCAGCCCTCCCCCGTCTTCGGGGGAGGGGGTCGGATGCGCCCCTTCCAAGGCTGACGCCCGCTCTTGGGTGTGGGGATTGTGCCCCTCGCCCTGCCGGCGACTCCGCCCTCCCTTCACAACCGGCGTATACTCGCCCCATCACGACCGCAGGAGAACCGCCATGGCCGGCATCATCGACGCCGACACCCACATCATCGAGCACCCGGGCGTGTGGGAGCACTTCGACCCCAGCCTCTACCACCGGCGCCCGCTCCTTGCCTCCGTCGCCCCGCCCGACGACAGCAGCCGGCGCGACTTCGTCTGGATGATCAACGGCAACGCCGTGCCCAAGCGCTTCGGCAAGGGCAGCTACGCCGTCGCCGTCGGCGGATCCGACTCCGAGAACAACCGCTCCGACATCCGCACCGAGGTGCGCTACATCACCGATCCCAGGGCCCGTGTCGAGGACATGGACAAACGCGGCGTCGACGCCGAGGTCGTCTTCCCCACCGTGCTCCTCGCCTACATCACCGACGACGTCGAGCTCGAGGTCGCCATCTGCCGCAGCTACAACCGCTACATGGCCAACGCCTGGCGCGAGGCCGGCGACCGCATGCGGTGGGTCGTCGTGCCGCCGCTGCGCGACATCGAGGCGTCCGTCCGCGAGATCGAGTTCGCGCGCGACAACGGCGCCGTCGGCGTCTTCTTCCGGGGCGTCGAGGGCGACCGCTCGCTGGCGGAGTCGTACTTCGACCCGGTGTACGAGACCGCCAACCGGCTCAACATGGCCGTCAGCGTCCACACCGGCGGCGGCTCGCCGGGGATGCTCCAGGTGTTCGACCGCAACTTCTCGCACAACCTGCCGCACGTGCGGTCGCTCCCCATCTTCGCGTTCCGCGACCTCGTCGCCCATAAGGTGCCGGAACGCTTCCCCAACGTGCGCTTCGGCTTCATCGAGGCCTCGGCGTCCTGGGTGCCCTACGTCGTCCACCACATGCGGCGCTCCACCCGGGCCAGCACGCTGCGCGGCAGCCCCGACGCCGCCATGGACTTCGGGCCCGACATGTTCCGCGACTACCGCCTCTACGTGGCCGCCGAAACCGACGAGGATATCCCCTACCTGCTCACCTACATCGGGGAAGACCACATCATCATGGGCTCCGACTACGGCCACCAGGACCAGTCGAAGGACAACGGCATGGTGGCGCTGATGCGCCAGCGCGAGGACATCGAGCCGCGCGTCGTCGAGAAGATCCTCGCCGACAACCCCGCCCGCTACTACGGCATCTGAGTAGCCCGCGCCTTTGCCTCTCCCCAGCCCTCCCCCGTCTTCGGAGGAGGGAGTGTCGCGCCTCCGCGCGATATACTCTCTCGCCACGATAGAGGGCGCGGGCGGGGGAACGCTCGGCGCCGGGAGTTTGCGAGTCCTATGGCCGATTCGAAGTTCAAAGACCAGGCGGCGAGGCTGCTTGCCATCGCCGGCGTCGAGATCAACGGCGGGCAGCCGTGGGACATCCAGGTGCACGACGAGCGGCTGTACGCGCGGGTGTTCGCGGAGGGCTCGCTGGGGTTCGGCGAGGCGTACATGGACGGCTGGTGGGACTCCGGCCGGCTCGACGAGACGATGGCGCGGGTGCTCGGCGCGGGGGTGCAGCGTCATCTGCCGAGGAAGCTCAGCACGGTGAAGCTGGCGCTCGCGGCGAAGTGGACGAACCGCCAGAACAAGAAGCGCGCGTGGGCGGTGGGCGACCAGCACTACAACCTCGGCAACGACCTGTTCGCGGCGACGTTCGATTCGCGCCTGACGGGCAGTTGCGGCTACTGGAAGGAGGCGACGGACCTCGACGCGGCGCAGGACGCGAAGCTCGACCTGGTGTGCCGCAAGATAGGGCTGCAGGCGGGCCAGCGGGTGTTCGACATCGGGTGCGGGTGGGGCGCGTTCATGGGGTTCGCCGCCGAGCGGTACGGCGCCGTCTGCACGGGCGCGACGATCTCGCGCGAGCAGGTGAAGTACGTGCAGGAGCGCTACGCCGGTCTGCCCGTTGAGGCGCAGTTGAAGGACTACCGGGACGCGACCGGCGTGTACGACCACGTGGCGTCAATGGGAATGTTCGAGCACGTGGGGCCGAAGAACTACCGCGTTTACTTCGAGACGGCGGAACGGCTGCTGAAGGACGATGGGCTGTTCCTGCTGCACACCATCGGGTCGAACAAGTCGGCGAACGCGATAGACCCGTGGATGGACAAGTACATCTTCGTGAACGGCGTGCTGCCGTCGGTGTCGCAGATAGGCCGCGCCATCGAGGGTCTGTTCGTGGTGGAGGACTGGCACAACTTCGGGGCGGACTACGACAAGACGCTGGTGGCGTGGTTCGAGAAGTTCGACAGCAACTGGGAATCGCTGAAGGACGCCTACGACGAGCGGTTCTACCGCATGTGGAAGTTCTACCTGCTGGCGTGCGCCGGGGGCTTCCGCGCCCGGAACATCCAGCTGTGGCAGATCGTGCTGTCGAAGCGGGGCGTCCCTGGCGGGTACGCGACGGTGCGGTAGGCCTTTCCCGGCCCCACGAGGGAGGGGGCTGCCCGTCATTCCCGCGCAGGCGGGAATCCACGACCTAGGGTAGGAGCCAAGTCATGGTCGGGCGACGCCGTGCATCGCCGGATGGATTCCCGCCTACGCGGGAATGACACGAGAGGCGCGGGTGTGACTGAGGCGACCCGGGCCGTACCGTTCTTGGGGGGCGTTCAGGCGGGTGGTTTGGCGCGGGCGAGCGTTTCGCGGGCGGTGAGCGCGAAGATGAGGCCGCAGCCGGCGACGATGGCGGCGAAGACGTAGAGCGCGACGTCGAGCCCGAAGAGTTCGGCGATGAGCCCGGCGCCGAGCGGGCCGACGACCTGTCCTATGTTCATGGTGAACTGGTGGACGCCGAGGAAGACTCCGCGCCGGTCGCGAGGAGCGAGGTCCATGGCGTAGGTCTGGATGGCGTTGGAGTTGACGCTCTCGGCGATGCCGAACGCGGCGGCGGCGGCGAACGCGACGACGAGTCCGGCGGTGGCGCCGAGCAGGTAGGTCGAGAGGGCGGTGGCGGCGAGGCCGAAGAGCACGAGCGGCTTGCGTCCGATGCGGTCGAGCAGCAATCCGGAGGGGATGGCGACGGCGAGGGTTGCGAAGGCTGAGAGTCCCATGAGGTTGCCTATCTGGGTGGGGTCGAGTCCGGCGGCGTCCTGGGCGTGGATGGGGAAGTAGGTGCGGAAGACGCCGGGGCCGATGCCGATCATGCCGAAGGCGACAGCTGCGGCGACGAGTCCCACGAACGCCTTGTTGCGGAACATGGCGAGCACTTCCCAGCGGCGCTTTCCCCCGGACGGGGAGGGGGTGGGCTGTCCTCGCTCCGGCCCTGCGCTGGAGGGAGTGGGCCGCTCTTCGCGCTCAGGCCGGGTTTCGGGGATGAAGAAGTACGTAACGAAGATGACGGCGAGTTTCGTGGCGGCGATGAAGATGAACACCCAGCGCAACTCGAAGTACACGGCGATGAGTCCGCCGACGACGGGGCCGGCGAGCATGCCGATTCGCTGGGCGGTGTTGCGGACCGCCACGCTGCGGCCCCGGTTTCCGACGGTGGTTACGTCGGCCATGAGCACGTTGGAGCTGACGGCCCAGAAGGCGACGAAGAGTCCGGCGGGGATTTCGAGCAGGGCGTACTGGAGGTAGCTCGTGCTGAAGAACTGGAGGACGAGGATGAGGCCGTGCCCCACGGCGCCGGCGTAGATCATGGGCCGCCGTCCCCAGCGGTCGGCGAGGTAGCCGGTGAGCGGGCCGGAGACCATGCGGGGCGCTCCGCTGAAGGTGGAGACGAGCCCGATGAAGACGATGGAGACGCCGAAGGAAGCGGCGAAGAGGGGCCGGGCGACCCACAACGCGCCGGTGCCGAAGCCCCAGGCGAAGAAGATGATGATGATGGGAACGGCCAGGCGGGCGGTCTCGATAGAGCGCGTCTGAGCCATGCCGCGCTCAGGCCTGGATGACGCCGGAGGCCTGCATGGCGTCGAGCTGGTCGTCGGTGTAACCGGCGATAGAGGCGAGGACCTCGCGGGTGTGCTGGCCGAGGAGCGGCGGCGGGGTGAACTGCTCGTCGTGGCCCGTCTTGATGGGGTTGCCGGCGGTCTTGATGCGTCCTGCGGCGGGGTGGTCGATCTCGACGAGCATATTGCGGTGGAGCACCTGTGGGTCGCGGAAGACTTCGGCGATGTTGTTGATGGGCGCGCCGGGGACGTCCCACTCGACGAAGAGGGCGGTCCACTCGTCGCGGGTCTTCGCGGCGACGGCCTGGGCGAGGAGCTCTTCGAGCTCGGAGCGGTGGGCTATGCGGTCGTCGGCGGTCTTGAAGCGGGGGTCGTCGGGTAGCCCCTCGAAGCCGGGGACGACGGCGGCAATCATGTCGGCGGTCTTGAACCAGAAGGGTTCGGTCGAGCAGTGGATCTGCACCCACTTCCCGTCCTTGGCGAGGAAGGCCTTGGCGGGGATGTTGCTGGGGTGGCCGGAGCCGATGGGGTCGGGGACTTCGCCGGAGGCGAGGTAGAAGGCGCCGAGATGCGCCTGGAACGACACCTGCATATCGAGCATGCTGATGTCGATGCGCTTGCCCCGTCCTGTGCAGGTCCGTTCGTAGAGAGCGGCGAGGATGCCGAAGGCGAGGCCCCATCCCCCGCCGACGTCGCCCATGGGGAAGCCCATGTACACGGGGTCTTCGCCGGGCCTTCCGGTAACGCTCATGGCGCCGCCGAGGGCCTGCACGACGCCGTCGAAGGCGGGGCGGGCGGCGTACGGGCCGTCCTGCCCGAATCCGGAGAGCGATGCGGAGATGATGCGGGGGTTATAAGCCTTGAGCGTCTCGTGGTCGATGCGGAGGCGTTCGAGGACGCCGGGCCTGAAGTTGTCGAGCACGACGTCGGACTTTCCGACGAGGGCGTAGAAGGCTTCGCGGCCCTCGTCGGCGCGGAGGTTGATGGCGACGCTGCGCTTGTTGCGGTTGAAGCCGAGGAAGTAGGCGCTCTCGCCGTTGAGGAAGTAGGGGCCGAGCTTGCGAGAGGCGTCGCCGGCGCCGGGCTGCTCGATCTTGAGCACGTCGGCGCCGAGGTCGGCTAGGAGGCGTCCGGCGAGTGGCCCGCCCAGGACGGAGGTGAGTTCGAGGATGCGGACGCCTTCGAGGGGCATCGTCATAGGCCGGCCTCGTAGAGGAAGTCGCCGGAGGGGTAGTCGCGCAGGAGTCCGCGCGCGATGACCATGCGCTGGATCTCGTTGGTGCCCTCGCCGATGATCATGAGGGGCGCGTCGCGGAAGTAGCGCTCGATGGGGAGGTCCTGCGTGTAGCCGACGCCGCCGTGGATGCGCATGGCCTCGGTGCTGACGGTAAGGCAGGTCTCGCTTGCGAAGAGCTTGGCCATGCCGGCTTCGAGGTCGACGCGGAGGCCCTCGTCCTTCTTGCGCGCGGCGTCCATTACGAGGAGGTGGGCGGCCTTCACCTGCGTCGCCATATCGGCGAGCTTCTGCTGGATGGCCTGGTGCTCCGCGATGGGTTTGCCGAAGGCGACGCGCCGCTGCGCGTAGAGCGTCGCCGCCTCGAGGGCTGCGCGGGCGACGCCCACGGCGCGGGCGGCGACGTTGATGCGTCCGAGCTCGAGGCCGGCCATGACCTGTCGGAAGCCCTGACCCTCGACCTCGCCGAGGAGGTTGGCGGCGGGGACGCGGTAGTCGTCGAACGAGAGTTCGGTGGTCTCGACGCCGCGGTAGCCGAGCTTGGGTATGTCGCGCACGACTTCGAGGCCGGGGCCCTTCTCGCCGAGGAGGATGCTGATGCCGCGATGGCGCGGTTCGGCCTCGGGGTCGGTCTTGCAGATGATGGCGTAGACGCCCGCGTAGCGTCCGTTGGTGATGAGCATCTTGCGCCCGTTGACGACGTAGTCGTCGCCGTCGCGTTCGGCGCGAGTCTGGATGGCGGCGACGTCGCCGCCGGCGTCCGGCTCGGTAATGCAGAGGGCGGCGCGCTGGCCGCCGCCGGCCATCACAGGCAGGAAGCGCCGCTTCTGCTCATCGCCGCCGAAGGCGTCAATCATGTGGGCGACGAGGAGGTGGGTGTTGAGGACGCCGGTGAGGCTCATCCAGCCCTTGGCGAGTTCCTCGATGAGGAGGGCGTAGGTGGTCGCTCCGGCGCCGCTGCCGCCGAACTCTTCGGGGATGGTGGCGCCGAAGAAGCCGAGTTCCCGCATCCGTTCGACGAGGGCGGCGGGGTACTCGTCGGCGTGCTCGAGGTCGCTCGCGGCGGGGACGACTTCGCGCTTCACGAAGTCGCGCACAACGGCGAGGAGCGTCTTCTGGTCGTCGGTGAGGGTGGTCATGGGGCAAGGGGGGGGCAGGGGCTTCGGGGGCGAGTATAGCGCGTTCGGGGGCGGGGTTCGCGGGACGTGATATGTTGCGGGTTCCATGGCGCAGACGCAGCCCCGCATATCCCGCTTCTGGCCGTTCCCCCGCGTGTACTACGGCTGGGCGATTATGACCGCGAGCATGTTGAACGCCGCGGCGAGTGTGCCCATGCAGGGGCCTATCCTCGGGGTGTTCGTGCGCCCGATGCAGGACGAACTGGAGTGGTCGGCGACGTCGATCAGCATCGGGTTCGCGCTGGGTTCCGGAGTAGGGGGCGTTTCGTCGATATGGGTCGGGCGCCTGCTCGACCGGCGCGGCTCGCGGGGGGTGACAGTCGCGGCGGGGATGATCCTGGTGGGCTGCATGGTGGGCCTGGCCGCGATGACGCAGGTGTGGCACTTCTGGGGGCTCTTCGGGCTGGCGCGCGGAACGGCGGCCGCGGGCGCTCAGCTGGGGACGATGGTCGCGCTCGCGTCGTGGTTCGTGAGGAAACGGGGCCGGGTCGTGGGGTTGCTGGGCGTGGGACAGCGGACGGGCCAGGCGATCATGCCTCTGCCCATAGCGGCGGTGATGGTCTGGCTCGGCTGGCGCGAGGCGTGGCTCGCGCTGGCGGGCTTCGCGTTCCTTGCGCTCGTGCTGCCCAGCGCGGCCTATATGCGGCGTCGACCGGAGGACTACGGACTGCTGCCGGACGGACAGCGGAGCACGGGGGAAGTGCGTGTGGGCGAGACGTCGGAGCAGGCCGGCGAGGAGCTGTGGAGTCTGTCGGAGGCGAAGCGGACAGTGACGTTGTGGGCGCTGATCGTGGGGCAGGCCGCGGTGGTGCTCTCGGTGAACGCGACGAACCTGCACATCACCGCCAGCCTGCAGGACAACGGACTGTCGCAGGACCTGGCGGTGACGGCTCTGACCATCTACCTGACGGTGGCGGCGTTGTCGGTGTTCGGATGGGGTCTGCTGATGGAGCGGGTGCACACGCGCTACCTGGCGCTGACGGCGGTGTCGCTCTTCTGCATGGCGATGGTGCTGGCGACGATGGCCTCGTCGTTCCCTGCGGCGGCGGCGTTCAGCGTGGTGTTCGGCTCAGCGCTGGGCGTATGGACGGTGGTGAGCCGGATGATGTTCGCGAACTATTTCGGGAGGCGGTCGTTCGGGACCATACGAGGCTTCGCCGCGCCGATCATGGCCGGAGTGAGCATGATCGGCCCGATATTCGCAGGGCGGGTGAAGGACGTCACCGGGAGCTACGACCTGTCGTTCACGATATTCGCCACAGTGTTCGTCGTGGCGTTCGCGGCGTTCGCGCTCGCCAAGCCCGTACGGAAGCGAGAGCAGGGCTAGCCGAGCAGAGCGCCGGCCCATTCGTCGACGCGCTCGGGAGCCAGGCGGGGATAGCAAACGGCAGGACCCGGAGACGGGCCCTGCCGTGCTTGCGCGTTGTCGTGCGTCCGCGTTAGCGAACGGCGGCCTCGGGGTACATGTCGGGCTTCAGCGCCGTCCAGTGCTGGTCGGCGGGGAGGATGCGGTCGATGGCCCGGATGCCGACGAACTCGCCCTGGCTGCCGCGCGGCGTCCCGCCGTCGTCGGCGACCTTGATCGCCTCGAGGAGGAGCTTCCGCATGGCGATGATGGCGCGGTCGCTCG
Organism: Dehalococcoidia bacterium; assembly: GCA_034421335.1. Classification (GTDB taxonomy): domain Bacteria; phylum Chloroflexota; class Dehalococcoidia; order Lucifugimonadales; family Australimonadaceae; genus S5-327. The sequence goes on from DAOUKL010000059.1 coordinate 25,837, forward strand.
TGCCGAGCCGCTCGTTGCTGCGGTCGGCGATGACGCCCATCGTCTCCTGGAGGGCGCGGTCCTGCGTGTTGACGCCGACGATGCCGGTGAAGTTCTCGGTGCGCTGCATCTGCCGGTCGATCAGCCAGTCGTTGCCCTTGTTGCGCTTTGCGATGAAGGTCTTGGGGTCGATGTCCACGTCCCACTCATTGCCGGTGCCGGCCAGCCTCTGTGCCTTATCGGGCAAGGGGTTCTCGTCCCAGGTGAAGGTCCAGTTGAAGACCATCGTGTTCTCGTCGTCGATGGGCACCCAGCAGTGACCGGAGCTGCGGGGCTGGACTTGCTCGCCGCTGCGCCCGACCTGCCCGGCGCGGAGCTGGTGGAAGGGCAGCACGTAGTGGTAGGTGCGGACGTAGTTGCCCTCCTCCTTGGAGAGAGGGCGGGTGGAGCTGTAGGTGTACCCGTAGTCGGTCTGCTCGACCTCCAGGTAGGGAGCGGTGGAGCGGGAGCGGAGCAGCGTCTTGTCGGAGAGGTCATTGTTGTGGAGGAAGGAGGAGTGCGAGGTGTCGATGCCGCCCTCGACGGCCTGCACCCAGTTGCAGGTCTGGACGAGCTTGGTGACGCCGCGGTGGGAGTCGGGAACGGTGGTCCACTCGAACGCGGGGGGCGGAGGGACCTTGTCGGCCGGGCCCATGTAGGCCCAGATGACGTTGCCGCCCTCCCAGGTCTTGTAGGCGCGGGTTCGGACCTTGTGCTTGAAGTTGCTCTCGGCGGGCTCGTTGGGCAT
>DAOUKL010000060.1:0-3789 GCA_034421335.1 Dehalococcoidia bacterium
GGATAGAGGGGCGCCGCCCATCGGCGCGCGCTCATCCCACGGAGAGAGATACCCCCCATGCGCCTTGGCTACTTCATGATGCCGCTCCACCCCCCGGGGTCGGATCTGACCGCGACGCTGCACGACGACCTGCAGCAGATCATCGCGCTCGACCGGCTGGGGTACGAGGAGGCGTGGATAGGCGAGCACTTCACCGCGCAGTGGGAGAACATTCCCGCGCCGGACCTGTTCATCGCGCAGGCGCTGAGTTTGACGGAGCGCATACGGCTCGGCACGGGCGTCACGTGCATCCCCAACCACACGCCGTTTCACCTGGCCCATCGCATCGCGCAGCTCGACCACATGGCGCGCGGACGCTTCCTTTGGGGCGTCGGCTCCGGCGGCTTCATCGGCGACTTCCGCGCCGCGGGAGTCGACCCCGCCACCGGCGAGCAACGCGGGCTGACGCGGGAGTCGGTTGACCTCGTCCTGCAACTGTGGGAAGACCCGCAACCCGGCGCCTACAACCACAGGCGCTGGCAATTCAACGTCCCTGAGCCCGACGACGAGGTGGGCTTGCGGATGCACGTGAAGCCGTACACCAAGCCGCATCCGCCCATCGCCATGGCCGGCATCTCCGTGAAGTCGGACACGCTTGAGCTCGCCGGCGAGCGCGGCTGGATTCCGATGAGCATCAACTTCGCTCCGCGCCGCGTGCTCAAGACGCACTGGACATCCGTGGAGGAAGGCGCCGCCCGTTCGGGCCGCGTCGCCGACCGCGGCGAGTGGCGCATCGCCCGCGAGGTGTTCGTGGCGGAAACCACGAAGGAGGCCCGGCGCATGGCGCTGGACGGCGTGCTGTCCCGCGACTTCGAGCAGTACTTCCGGCTGCTCATCCCCAAGGGCCGTGGCATGGCGATACTCAAGGAGGACCCCGACATGCCCGACTCCGACGTTACGTCGGAGTACATGCTCGACAACGTGTGGGTGGTCGGCAGCCCGGACGACGTCGTCGCGCAGTTGCAGGAGCTGTCGGACGAGGTCGGCGGATTCGGAGTGCTGCTGGCGATGGCGCACGAATGGGCGCCGGAGGGTCCCTGGCGGGAGTCCATGCGCCTCCTCAAAGAGGAGGTCCTCCCCCAACTCAACGACATTCAGACGGGAGCAACACAATGACGCACCAACCCGGCATCCTCGAAGCGGTCCCGCCCGCGGCGCGGTTCCTCACGCTCCATCTCATACCGGACGAAGACCCCGCGGACTCCCTCCAGGAGCTCGCGGAGACGGTGGGAGAGGACACGGTCGTGGGCCTTGGGCCGTCGACGGTCGCGCGGGCCGGGGGCCGCATCGACGGCCTGCGGGAGCCGCTGGCGCTCAGCGGGGCGGGCGTGTCCGTTCCGGCGAACCCCGCGGCGCTGTGGCTCTGGCTGCGCGGCGGCGATAGGGGCGAGCTGGTGCATCGCACTCATTCGCTGGCCGACGCGGTGAGCGAGGCGTTCGAGATTACCAGCACGGCGGAGACGTTCATCTACGGCGACGGGCGGGACCTCTCCGGCTACAAGCTCGGCGCGGAGAACCCCCGGGGCGGCGACGCCGCGACGGTCGCGCTCGTTTCCGGCCAGGGCGCGGGCCTCGACGGCGGCAGCTTCGCCGCCGTGCAGCGGTGGGCGCACGACCTCGTCCGGCTGGAGTCGTACTCCGACGAGGAGCAGAACGACTTCATAGGGCGCACGAAGGACGGCGACGAGAAGGTCGCGGACGCGCCGTCGTCGTCGCACGTCAAGCGGGTGTCGCAGGCGGACCTCAACCCGTCGGCGTACATCCTGCGCCGGTCGATGCCGTGGAGCAGCGAGGACGAGGAGGGGTTGGTGTTCGTGGCGTTCGGGCGCTCGTTCGACGCGTTCGAGGCCCAGCTGCGCCGCATGGTCGGCCTCGACGACGGCCTCGTCGACGGTCTCTTCCACTTCAGCGAGCCGCTCTCCACCAGCTACTTCTGGTGTCCGCCCTTCGAGAACGGGCGGCTGGACCTGCGGGCCATCGGGCTCTAGGCCAACCCTCCGTCATTCCCGCGTAGGCGGGAATCCATGCCCTTGGGCGCGTGGTGAGCCTGTCGAACCACGGGCCGGTCTAAGGCGTAGGGCGGTTATGCAGAGGTCTCTTAGGCCTAGCGGGGCTTCTCCCTGACCCCGCTCAAGAACACCAGGGCCACCAGTATCGCGCCGACCATCGCGAACCAGGCGGCCTGGTAGCCGGCGGCGTCGGCGAGGAGGCCGAATATCGGCGGGGTGACGACTATGGCCGAGCGCTGAACGCTCGAGGCATACCCGATAGCCGTGCCCACCTGGCCCGGCGGCGCGAGTTCGGCGAGGAGCACGGAGTGGATGCTCACCCAGGACGTCGCCGTCGCGCCGAGCCCTATCGCCACGAGGACCAGGGACCACGTCGGGGCGCCCTCCGGCAGCAGCGCGACCGCCGATAGCGCCGCCACGGTGGCGAGGCCGGCGACGAGCAGGACCGGCTTGCGCCGTCCCTTGCCGAGAGTGTCGCTGAGCACTCCCCAGCCGATTCGCATGACGATGCTGCTTGCCTGGAGGATGGCGAGCATCCCTCCGGCCACGACCACCGGAACGCCCAGCTCGTCGTTCAGGAAGAGGATGAAGTAGGTGAGGGCCGCCACCTGGACGCCGACGAGGGGAAAGCCGAACGCTATGGAGAACGAGATGTTTCGGTTGCGCATCACCGTTCCCATGCCGGAGAAGAAGGACGAGCCGGAGTCCTTGCGCTCGGCGGCGGTGTCCTTGTCCCGGTAGAGCGCGAGGATGAGCAGTCCTCCGGCGGCGATGAACGCTCCCAGCGCGACGGCGGCTGTCCGCCATCCGAAGGCCACGGCCAGCGGGGGCACGACGGCGGCGGCCAGCGCGGCGAGGATGGGGTTTCCCGCTTGCTTTACGCTCATGGCCGTCCCCCGGCGCAAGGGGCCGACCCAGTCGATGATGGCCTTCGTGCCGGCGGGGTGTCCGACAGGCCTGAGCGAACCCATGGCGGCGGCGATGATGAGGACCAGGAGAAAGCTGTTTGCGAAGTACAGGGTGGAGACGACGATGCCGCTCAAGACCATCATGCCGCCGGCCATGCGGCGCACGCCGAAACGGTCGATAAGCCATCCGAAGCCGGAGCTGGTGACGGTTGCGGCGGCGAAGATCGTGCCGGTGATGATGCCGACCTGCGTGCGGCTGAGGTCGAAGTCGTCTTGAATGAAGGGGTAGAAGGGAGTGAAACCCTGCCCGGACAGCGAGAAGCCGCCATGGCTGAGCACGGCGAGCGCGGTGACGATCAGGGGGTAATAGCGGGCTCGAGCGATGCCCCGGTATGTCAGTGCGCCCGTCGCCGATTGCTCCTGCATGAGGGCAACAATAACACCCCTCCGTCATTCCCGAACGCCCCTCCGTCATTCCCGCGCAGGCGGGAATCCAGCAGGCTGTTCCTTGGGTCGTGGTTCGACCAAGCTGGCCATGAACCGGAGAATGGAGACAGAGGGGGATGGATTCCCGCCTGCGCGGGAATGACGGATAGCGGCGCGTACAGGTGTGGAGGGCCAGGGGACGAGAGGGGCAACGAGTGGAGCGGGAGACCGGATTCGAACCGGCGACATCTTGCTTGGAAGGCAAGAGCTCTTCCACTGAGCTACTCCCGCGCGACGGCCTCCATTATACCCGCCCGGACGCCGCAGATGGCCGGCCCCGCGCGTGCGTCTCGGTCCCGAACACTACCACCATCGCCGCGCCGATGGCCAGCAGCGCAACGACGGTG
>DAOUKL010000061.1:0-5275 GCA_034421335.1 Dehalococcoidia bacterium
GCTGTCGGAGGCTACCGGCCGCCGGTCTGGGCGCTTGCCTCTACGGCGGGAATCGGCGCGGTCCTGATCCTTCTGGGACTCGCTGTACTGCGTCCACGACCTCAAAGGTAGAACGGGTCCCGCCGTCTCTCGCGCCCCCTGAGCCTCCGACTGCTGGCTCTCCCCTTCCCTATCCTGACGGCTTCCTACGTCGACCTGACGGCCTGCCCTCAGACATAGTTCTGCGACATTTCGCCCCTATCGTGAGCACTGTCCCGGATACCTCACGAGAGGAAGTGAGCGAAATGACTATCAAGAAACTGATGACCAGAACGTTCCTGATCGGGCCGGCCCTCGCGGCCATGCTCTTCGCAGGACTGCTGATCGGCTGCGCGAGCGACAACGGCTCCGGAGAGGGCCGCGAGTCCGGCGGCGCAGTCCAGGAGGTCTCCGAACGCGGCGGCGGCGAGCACGGTTCCGGCGGCGAAAGCGGCGCCGAAGGAAGCGAAGGCGCGGGCGGCGGCGAAGAGGCTGCGGCCAACCAGTTGGCCCCGAACGAGACCTTCGACATGATTCGCAGCGGCGCCAGGCTCGTCCTCAGCTACGATGCTGCGAGCAACGCCTTCACCGGCGCGGTGGAGAACACAACCAGCAGCACCCTCACCAGGGTCAGGATCGAGGTGCACGTCGCCAACGGACCGGAACTCGGCCCGACGATCCCGATCGACCTGGCCCCTGGCCAGGTGGCCCCGGTCACCCTCTCGTACTCCCAGCCGTTCACCGGATGGGTGGCCCACGCCGAGGTCGGGAGCAGCGAAGGCGGCGGCGCCGAAGGCCCTGAGTCCGGCGGCGGCGAGAGCGGCCCGGACGGCCCCGAAGGTCCGGAGAGCGGCGGCGGTGAAGCCGCCAGGGAAGCCGCCATGTCGAGCCCAATCATCCCTCTGGGGCAGACGTGGAACGGCGTCCTCGGCGGGCTGGCTGTCCTCGCGTGGTACGACCCGGCGACCCAGTCGGTTCAGTCGACGGTGCAGAACACACTTCCGCAGGTGCAGTGCTACGTGCAGGCCGAACCCCACCTGAAGTCCGGGACCCAGACGGTGGGAGAGCTTGGCCCCGACGTGCTCGGCCACCTGAGCCCCGGACAGCAAGCGCAATCCAGCGTGTCGGTCGCCACTGAGCCGGGCCTCGCGGGAGTCTCCTTCGACGGCTACGTCGTCCACCTCGAAGTCTTCGACTGCGGCGGCGCGGGCCCCGCGCCCCACGCCCCGGGAACGGGCGGCGAGGGAGTCGGTGGCGAGGGGCATGGCCCCGGCGGCGAAGGCTCCGGCGGCGGTGAAGAGGCCACGGCCAATCAACTCGCCCCAAACGAGACCTTCGATATGGTCCGCAGCGGCGCACGGCTCGTCATGAGCTACGACGCTCAGAGCAACTCCTTCAGGGGCGTCGTTCAGAACACGACCGACAGCGTCTTGACCAACGTCAGGATCGAAGTGCACATCGCCAACGGACCGGAACTCGGCCCGACGACCCCGATAGACTTGGCGCCAGGCCAGATGGTCGCGGTCAGCCTCCCGTACTCCCAGCCTTTCACCGGATGGGTGGGCCACGCCGAAGTCGGCGGCGGCGAGCACGGCTCTGGCTCCGGGGGAGGCGAAGGCTCCGGCGAACACAGTTCCGGCGGAGGCGAAGGCTCAGGCGAGCACGGCTCTCGCGGCGAGGGCAGGAGCGGCTAGTCAACTGAATCGCCGGGGAGGAGGCGCCGAATCCTCCTCCCCGGTGAGATAATCCAACCAAGACCCTCCCGTAAACGGGCGCGGCGTCTCTGCAGAGGCGCCGCGCCCCGGGACGGCTCCCCAAGAGGCTAGGATGAGCGGCGCGGTATTGATAATCGAAGACGACGCGAGGATCGCGAACTGGGTCAAGGTGTACTTCGAGCGCGCCGGGTTCTCCGCCGAGATGGCTCACGACGGTGAATCCGGTCTGGAGCTGGCCCGCGACCTCGCCCCCGACCTCATCATCCTCGACCTCATGCTCCCCCGTCTCGACGGCGTTGAACTGTGCAGGATCCTGCGCCGGGAGTCCGACGTTCCGATCATCATGCTCACGGCCAGGGAAGCCCCCGCCGAGCGAATCGTCGGACTCGACAGCGGGGCCGACGATTATGTAGTCAAGCCCTTCGACCCCGATGAGGTCGTCGCGCGCGCCTACGCCGTCCTGCGCCGCGTCAGGGACAGGGTCCAGCAGGTGCTGACGCTCGGCGGAATCACCCTGAACGAGACCACCGGGATTGTGACGGTCCACGAGGAGCCCGTGACGCTGACCCGCGCACAGACCGCCCTGCTGTCGACGTTCATGCGCCATCCCAACCGGCTGCTCACCCGCGACCAGTTGATATCCCTCACCTTCAACGACGAGTTCGAGGGGTTCGATCGCGCCATCGACAGCCAGATCGCGCGCCTGCGCAAGCAGATCAATCGGGACGGCAGGCAGCCCATCCAGACCGTGTACGGCGGCGGCTACCGGTTCGTGGCGGAGGACGTGTGATGTCGCTCCGCTGGCGCATCATGGGTTCGACCGTGCTCATCGTCGTTCTCACCGTCCTGACCAGCGTCGGCGTGGGCTACTACGCGACGCAGTCCCGCCTGAGCGTGTTCGTCGAACAGATAGGCGACGACGCGGCGGTGGAGCTGGCCCGGAGCCTGAGCCGGGAGTACACCGCCGCCGGCGGTTGGGAAACGGTCGACCTGGCGCTGTCCGAGGCCGGGTACGCCTACGACGGAGCCCGCCGGGAGGAGTCTCACGAGGAAGGCGAAGGGGAAGCCTCGGAGACCTCCCACAAGGACCGCGTGCGGATCGTCGTCGCCGGCGCCGATGGACGCGTGGTGAAGGACAACGCGTCCCTGCTGCCGCCCGGAACCGCCGCGCCCGACCTCGACGGGCGCCGCGAGACGGTGCTCGACCTCGCCGCGGATCGGGCCGTGGGCTACGTCTACGTCGACGTGAACCAGGAACTCCTCTCCACCGAGTCGCACGGGTTCCTCAACACGCTCCTGTACATCACCCTGATCGGCGGATTGCTGACGGTCGGCGTCGCCGTGCTGCTGGCCGCGTGGTTGTCCAAGCGGATCACAGCGCCCGTGACGGCCCTGACGGAGGCGACACAGGCGATTGCCCAGGGGGATGCGGCTCGACTGCCCATCGCGTCCTCGGACGAGTTGGGACGGATGAGCGAGGCCTTCAACCGAATGACCGCCACCCTGGGAACCCAGCGCGAACTCCGCAGGAGGCTGATAAACGACGTCTCCCATGAGTTGAATACGCCGTTGAGCGTCATCAGGCTCGAGGCGAAAGGGCTGCGCGACGGACTTCAGACCGCCGAGAGCGCGTCCGACCACATCATTCAGGAAGTGGACCGGCTGAACGGCCTCGTAACCGACCTGGACTGGCTGGCGGAGACCGATAGCGGTGAACTGAGGCTCACGCTGGAGACGAGTTCGGCTCACGAGTTGCTCGCGGCGGAGATGGAACGCTGGAGGCCGCGGTCGCAGGAGCGGCAAATCGAGCTATCGCTGGATGCGCCCGGCGACCTCCCGGACTTGCGCGTCGACCGGATGCGCATGAGCCAGGCATTGGGAAACGTCGTGGGCAACGCCATCCATTGCACGGAGGCCGGCGGGCGCGTGGCGCTCAGGGCGGGGTTGGAAGGCGGCGGGGAGCTGGTTATCTCGATCGTCGACGACGGAATCGGCATCGACGCGTCAGACCTTCCCCACGTCTTCGACCGCTTCTACCGCACCGACCGGTCGCGCAGTCGCGGGATAGGCGGCACGGGCCTCGGGCTGGCCATCACCCGGGCCATCGTCGAGGCGCATGAAGGGACTATCACGGTGACGAGCGACGGGCCCGGCCAGGGGGCCGCCGTTACCATCTGCCTCCCCCTGAACGAGACCTCCGCATAACCCTCTCCGTCATTCCCGCGCATCCCCGTCTCCCCCCGAGGGGGAGATGCCCCGAAGGGGCAGAGAGGGCGGTTCCGGCCCCCTCCCCCGAAGACGGGGGAGGGCTGGGGTGAGGGTTTGCGCCCCAGCGCGCCCTCCGTCATTCCTGCGAAAGCAGGAATCTCGCCTCCCGTCTCCCCCCTCGGGGGAGATGCCCCGAAGGGGCAGAGAGGGCGGTCCGGCCCCCTCCCCCGAAGACGGGGGAGGGCTGGGGTGAGGGTTTACGCGCGAAGCGCGTGTCCGTCTCCCCCGAGGGGGAGATGCCCCGAAGGGGCAGAGAGGGCGGGCAGAGAGGGCGGGCGGAGAGGGCGCGGGTGAGCATCATCCCCCCAACCGCGCTAATATGTGGCGGCGCATCACCAGAGCAGGAGGCGGCGATATGCCGGTAATCGACGCAGACACCCACGTGGACGAGACAGAGGCCACCTGGATGTCCCTCAAGGGCCCCAGCGCCAAGCACGCCCCCGCGACCATGACGCCCCCTGTGGAGGAGATCGAGCGGCGCGCCCTCAGCCCTTCCCGCAGCCGCTTCTGGCTCGTCGAGGGGCGGCTCCAGGTGCGCGCCGTCCGCGACGACGTTCACCACCCCCCGCGCCCGCGCCGCGAACTCGAAGACCTCGACGGACGCATCGCCGATATGGACCGCATGGGCGTCGACGTCCAGGTGCTCTTCCCCACCTTCTTCATCCGTTACATCGCCCTCAACGCCGAGCCCGAGGCCGCCCTCGCCCGCTCCTACAACGAATGGATCGCCGAACGCTGCGCGCAGACCGGCGGGAGGCTCCGGTGGGCCGCCGTCATCCCCTGGCTCGACCCTGACGCAGCCGCCGGGGAGATTCGGTGGGCCGCGGAGCACGGCGCTTGCGGCATCTTCAAGCGAGGGTTCGACCTCGGAAAGCCCATAAACGACCCCCACTTCTTCCCCGCCTACCAAGCCGCCGACGACCTCAACCTCCCCCTCTGCATCCACACCGGGCACCCCGGCAGCGAGTGGGACCGCGGCTTCCCCATCATGGCCTCCTTCCTCTCCGTCGTCTCTTCGAAACTCCCCGCGCGCTTCCCCAACGTCCGCTTCGGCTTCATCGAGGCCGGCGCTTCCTGGATTCCCTACGCCCTCTCCCAGCTCGCCATGCGCGAACGCTCCGCCCGCATCCACGAGGAAGACCCCACCGTTCCTCCCTCCGCCTCCCTCTTCCGCGAAAACCGCCTCTACGTCACCATCGACCCCGTCGACGACGTCCAGCACCTGCTCTCCCTCGGCGCCGAGGACCACCTCATCATCGGCACCGACTACAGCC
>DAOUKL010000062.1:0-37361 GCA_034421335.1 Dehalococcoidia bacterium
CGGGTTGCGCGGGTCGATGACCGTTCGATGCACGTCCGGGTTCGGGACCTCGATATCCGCCCAGGTCCGGCCGCCGTCCGTGCTCTCCAGCAGCCCGCCGACCTCGATGCTCACGTACATGTGCGCAGGGTCATCCGGGTGGAAGTTGATGTGCTTCAGGTGCGCCTCGAAGGGGTCGGCTGCGAAGCGCCACCGGGGAACAGAGGCGACTGACCGGACTTCGGGCAACTCGGTCCACGTCATGCCCATGTCGTCGCTGTAGTAGAGGTGCGCCGGCTCCGTGCCGGCGAACAGCCGCTTCCCTCCGTCGATATCGACTGCGGCGAGGCTGAACAGGCTGCGGACGTCGATGCCCGCATCCCGCGCTTGCCAGGTCTCGCCTCCGTCGTCGCTGGCGTACACGCCGTCCCACCACGCGCCCGCGAAGACCGCGCCGTCTACGAACAGCAGCGCGTGAATGTGCTTGCCTTCGAGAGAACGGCTGACGACCGGCCAGCGATCGCCGTCGCGGCGCAGTTTCACTACGCCGTCCATCGTCCCAACGAGCGCCTCGCCGCTGGGGAGGTCCGATGCATAGATGGTCGTGCCGCCGTGTGAGAGTCCGAGCATCGATTCTTCCTCCCGGATTGCTCAGCAAAGGATACGCTGCACACTGACTCAGGCGCTATTCCAGGGCCTCTTGGGGTGGGGACGAGGCCGCGCAAGCGGCGGCGGGCCTACGCTGCTGTTGGGTCGAGGATGACTTTGCCGACGGCCTCGTTGGCCATCACCAGACGGAACCCGTCGGCGGCCTCGGCGAGCGGCAGTACGCGGTCGATCAGCACCCGGTACTTGCCCTCGGCGGCGCCCCGCAGCGCGGCGTCGAAGAACGCGCTCGGCTGCTCGCCCGGCCCAAGGCCGCTCATGATCTTCAGGCGGTTCCGGTACAGGCGCCGCACGTCGAGCGGCAGCACTCCATCCCCGGCATGGGTTCCCACGGTAAGCAGGCGCCCGCCGGGGGCCATGCTCTCCACGGCCTTCGGCCACAGGTGGGGGTCTCCCAGGTTCTCGAACACGACGTCGACGCCGCGGCCGTCCGTGGCGGCAAGCACTCCTTCAACCAGATCGCTCTCCCGGTAGTTGACGCCGTGGTCGGCGCCCATGCTCACCGCCGCTGCAACGCGCTCACCGGCCCCGGCGCCTGCAATCACTGTGGTGCCTCGCTCCTTGGCCAGCTGAATGATGCACGAGGAGAGCGCTCCGGCTGCGCCCATGACCAGAACGCTCTCGCCCGCTTGCAGTCTGGATTCGACGACAATCGCGTTGGCCGTCCCGAAGTGCCGGCGCACCACCGTCGCCGTCGGAAAATCGACCCCGTCGGGGATGACGTTGGCGCGGGACTCGCGGACGACCGCCAGTTCCGCGTATCCGCCGAATGAAGGGATGCTGGCGACGCCCGCAACGCGGTCGCCCACTTTCAGCGACGTTACGCCTTCACCTACGGCCTCGACGATCCCGGACGGGTCCACGCCGGGCGTGAACGGCAGCGTGACCGGCATGCCGGCGGTTCCTGCAACCATCTGCACGTCGAGGGTCGTGTTGATCGAAACGGCGTGGACCCGCACCAGCGCTTCGCCCTTTCCGGGAACAGGGTCGGGAACCTCTTCGATGCGAAGTTGGTCGGGTCCGCCAAACGCTCTGACGACGATTGCCTTCATCCGGCTCTCGCGCCAGCCTGCTGCGTTGACAGCGACGGCTGGACTCCAAGGCTGGCGTCCAGCGTATACAGGGGAAGGGGTTGGAGGTCAACCCTCGACCGGTCCAGGCTTGGCGCCCCCGACAGGACTCGAACCTGTAACGCCCGGGTTAAAAGCCCGGCGCTCTGCCTTTGAGCTACGGAGGCCCGGTTGCATTTTAGGGCGCCGAGCCCGATAAGAGCGCGTCGAAGCGGTGGAGCGGCCAGTACGCCACCCAAACCTCGCCTACCACGTTCTCCTTCGGCACTCCGCCCCAGTGACGTGAATCGTCGCTCTTCGACCGGTTGTCGCCAAGCACGTAATATTGGCCTTCCCGCACGGTGCGCTCCACGAGCGTTTCGCCCGACGGTTCCTCGACGTACGGCTCTTCGAGCCGGATGCCGTTGCGGTACACGGCGCCCCGCTCGATGCGGATCGTGTCGCCCGGAAGCCCGATGATGCGCTTGACGAAGCTCTGCGACTCGTCGCGCGGCCACTGGAAGACGACGACGTCGCCGTACTCCGGCTCGCCGACGGGACGCCACACCTCCCCCTCCTCTGCGTCGACCCACGGGACCCAGCGCGCGACCCGCTCCGCGTCCACCTCCGTGTACGCCAGCCGGTTCACGAGCACGCGGTCGAAGTTATCAAGCAGGGGCTGCATGCTGGGGCCCTCGACGCGGTAGTTCTGCACAGCCGTCTGGATGAGCAGCACCAGAAAGAGCGCGAGGGCGGCGGTTTCGATGGTTTCCCGCAGGGTTGCATGCATAGACAACAATGCGGCCCCGCATCGGCCGCGCCGCTCATTATACCGCCTGCGCCTGTCCCTCCCTTGCCTGTCATTCTGAGCGCAGCGAAGAACCTCGCGCGACAGGGCCGCCGGCGGAGGGCGGCGCCCGAAGGGCGAAGAGGGCTCCCCCTGCGATGGCCTGCTGCGGTAGCCTTCTCTCGTGAACACGCGCCCCCAGCCGGACGCCGCCGGACCGCGCGAGCCCGACTCCCACCCCGCCGACGCCCAGGAACGGGAGTGGGTGGCGCGCGCGCAGGCCGGCGACCTCGTCGCTTTCAACGCCATCGTCGAGCGCCATCAGACCCTCGTCTACAACGTCGCCCTGCGAATGCTCCACGACCCCTCCGCCGCTGAGGACGCCGCGCAGGAGACGTTCTTCTCCGCCTACCGCAACATCAACCGCTTCCGGGGAGGGAGCCTGCGGGCGTGGCTCGCCGCTATCGCGGCCAACCGCGCCCGCGACGCGCTGCGCTCACCGGCCCGTCGGCGCACGTCGTCGCTCGACGAGCGCGCGGAATCGGGCGACCCCGCCGCATCGCCGCGCGACCCCGCGCCGACGCCCGATGAGTCCGCCGAGCGCGCCGAGACCGTCGAGCGCGTCCGCCGCGCCGTGGCGAGTCTGCCCGACGACCAGCGTCTCATCGTGACGCTCGTCGACCTCCAGGGCCTCAACTACGAGGAGGCTTCGCAGGCGGCGGGCGCGAATATCGGCACCGTGAAGTCGCGCCTCTTCCGCGGACGCCATCGCCTCCGGGAACTGCTCCGCGACTACGTGGAACAATCCGGCTCGCTGCCGCGTCAGACCAATGGGGGGACATGATGCGATTCCTGTTCGGCAATAAGCGGCGCAGGCGGGAGACGCTCATCACCGAGCGGCTCGACGGCGCGCTCGACGCCGCCGGCGAGCGTGAGCTCGCCGAGGCGGTCGCCGCCGACCCCGAACTCGCCAGGGAGATTGCCGAGCTCGAGGCGGTGACGGCCCTGCTGCGGGAACAGCCGCAACAGCCGCCGCCCCGCTCGTTCGCGCTCTCCGCTTCGCCCCAACCCGCGCCCGTTCGCGGGACGGGACTCCTGCAGTGGACGCAGGCCGCCGCTGCTGCGGCCGTCCTCACGCTCGTCGTCCTGACCGGCGCCGACATCGCCGGACTCGTCGGGACGGGGAGCGGCCTCGACGAGTCCAGCCCTGAACCGATTGCTCCCGCCGCCGGCGTAGATGAGCAGTCCGCGCCTTTCGCCGACGATGCAGGGACGGAAGGGTTCGCGGAAGCGTCGGATGCAGCGCCGCTCATGATGAGCGAAGCGGCGGATGAACCTGCGGCGGCCCCGACGACCGCTCCTGCATCGTCCGCCGCGGACGGCGCCGAGTCCGCGCAGCGCAGCGAACTCAAGGCGGACGATACGGAATCCGCAGTACAACTGGATGAAGTCGTAGATGAGCCGCCGCAAACCGTCGGGACGGAGACCCGCGGCGCCTCTGCGCTGCGTCGCGCCCAGTGGGCCGTAGGCGCCGCAGCCGCGCTCCTCGTCCTTGGCGCTGTCGTCCTGCGCCGCCGCGCCGCAACCCGGTGGCGGTGAGAGGGATGACCGGGAACTTTTCCGCGCCCTGGCGCGTCTTTACCAATGAACGCTCTCGGCCAAAGGAGGCCACCGCAATGAACACTCGAAACGCCGCCGGACGAACCCTTCACCGCTTCTCCAAAGCGCCGCTCCTGCTCGCGGCTCTGCTGGCGACCGCCGTCCTGACCGCAGCCTGCGCGAGCGAGGCCGCCCCTACGCCGACGCAGCCGTCGGGCCCCCTCGGTCCGGCCAGCGAACCGGGGCCTCGCGACGTCTCCGCCCTCGGGGCGCAGTCAGCCGGGCTCGCAGTCGGCGGCGGCATCCACGCCTCCGGCTACGGCGTGGCCTCCGGCGTCCCGGACATCGTCGTACTCTCCCTCGGCGTCGAAGCGACCGCCACAACCGTGAGCGAGGCGCGCGACGCCGCAGCCCGCGCCTTCGACGCCATCGTCGCCGCGCTCCGCAGCGCAGGCGTCGCCGACGACGACATCCGCACGACGCAGTTCTCGGTTTACCCGCGGTACGACTACCGCAGCGACAGTCAGCAGCTCATAGGCTTCCAGGTGTCGAACTCGCTGAGCGTTACGGTGCGCGACATCGACGGCGCCGGCGACGTGGTCGACCGCGCGGTGGAAGCGGGCGGCGACCTGACGCGCATCCACGGCGTCTCGTTCCAGGTCGAGGACACCGCCGCGCTCGAGCGGGAGGCCCGCATCAGCGCGCTCCAGGACGCCGTGGATAAGGCCGACCTCTACGCCGAGCAACTTGGAGTGAGCCGCGGCGCGCTCATCTCCGTCTCCGAGAGCGGCAGCGACCCGTACCCGTTCGCGGTCGCCGAGTCGCGGATGGCGTTCGACTCCGCAATGGCCGCGCCGTCCACCGAGTTCTTCGCCGGCGAGCTCGAAGTCTCCGTCCGGGTCCAGGTGGTGTTCGGCATTCAGTAAGGCCTGACGCAGGCGCCTGTCGCGTGCAAACCCCACCACGCCCTCCCCATCTTCGGGGGAGGGCGTTGCTTGTGCCCATTCCTGTTGGGGCCTAAACCTCGAGGGGCGTATCGTCGCGGTTGGCCCACTCTCCCATCGAGCCGTCGTACATGCACGCCCGGGAGTGGCCGATCAGGGCGAGGGCGAATGCTGCGTGCGCCGCACGCACTCCGCCCTGTCAGTAGATGTGCGCCGTCTTGTCGGGCGTGATGCCCAGGCCTCGCACGATGGCCTCGATCTCCTCCTGCGGCTTGAACGTGTCGTCGTCAGCCATCAGCTCCGACCACTCCAGGTGGACGGCGCCGGGGACGTGCCCGACACGGGCGTTTCCCCGGGAGTTCTCGCCCGTGTACTCCGCGAGCGCACGAACGTCCCATATCACCGTGTCGTCGCGACCGATGGCGTCCTGGAGTTTCTCGACGGTGGACTCCATGTCGAGACTTGGGCCCTGCGGTGTGAAGGTTGCGCCGGAGGCGGCGCGCGACGGGCCGGTCTCGACGGCACGGCCCTCCGCCGCCCACTTCGTCCATCCGCCGTTGAGCACCCTTACGTTCGTGTGTCCGTAGTACGTGAGCACCCACCACAGGCGGCCCGCGTCGCGGCTGTGGAACCGGTCGTAGCCAACCACGAGCGTATCGTCGCCGACGCCGACGGACTCGAACCAGGCCTTGGCCTCATCGGGAGGAGCGACGAGCCGCGTGCGCTCGGCGCCCTTGATCTGCCACGAGGGCGAGAGGGCCGCGCCGGGGATGTGCCCGGCCTCGAAATCGGCGCCGTCCTGCGCCATCTCGATGATCCGCACGTTGGAGTCGTTCAGGTGTTCGGCGAGCCAGTCGGTCTCGACGAGCAGTTCCGGTCGCGCGTAGTCCGCCATGCGATCCCTCCGTAGCTCCCGGCTGCTCCGCCGGGGCAGGGGCCTACGATACCCTATTCCCGGACGCGGCGGAGAGGGGACTGCGTGGGCGGGCGCGCAAGCAGGGCGCTCACGGCTCCCAGGCCCAGCACGACGCTGAAACCGACGAAAGCCCACGTGTAGACGCCGCCCGACGCGTCGAACGCGACGCCTGCAAAGAGCGGACCGGCTGCGTTCGCCCCGACCACGATGGGGTGGGTGATCCCCCGGATGACCCCGATAGACTCCCTCCCGAAGTAGTCGGCGTACACGACCGGCAGCATGGCGAAAACGCCGCCGAACGCCATCGACTCCACGACCGTGAAGACGGCGATGCGCGCGTCGGTCGGCACGACGAGCGCGACGGCCATCGAGGCCGAGGCCGTCGCCATTGCAAGGAAGATGACGGCCCGGCGCGGCATGAGGTCCATCAGCCACGCGGCCACGAACCCGCCGACGAGCATCCCGACCGCGTGCAGGAGAAGCACCGGGCCCACCCAGCCCTCCGCAAGCCCGCGCCCGAGAAAGAGGGGGATGCGGTGAACGCCGAACCCTCCGCCGGCGAACATGGCGCCCATGTGCGCGACCATCAGGAGCCAGAATGCAGCCGTCCGCGCCGCCTCGCGTGGGCGCCACTGCGGCTCCGGCGGCCAGGCCTGCGTCGAGCGCGAGCGCGGCGCGGAGCGCCCATCCGGCAGCAGGCCGATGTCTTCGGGCCTGCGCGCGACGATGGCGATGAGCGGCGCGATCGCCAGCGCGGCCACCGCCGCGGCGACCACCCAGAGCGTCATCCGCCAACCGACGGCGGCGATCAGGCTCGCCGCCAGCAGCGGCCAGATGCCGAGGCCCAGCCGGCTGCCGTTGACCGCCACAGCCGTTGCGAAGGCCCTGCGCCTCACGAACCAGTTGGCGATGACGGTGTGGCCGCCGAGGTTCTGGATGGCCATGAGCGCCGTCCGCCCAACGGCGAGCGCCGCGTACAGTCCGAGCAAACCTTGCGCGACGGCGACGCCGGCGAGCGAGGCCGCCATGAGCAGCGCGCCGCCGCCCATCACGAGCCGTCCGCCGTAGCGGTCGAGCATGCGGCCGACGAGCGGGCCGGCGAAGGCGGCGACGACGGTTCCGAAGCTGAATGCGCCGGAGATGGCCGTGAGCGACCAGCCGAACTCGTCGACCCACTCCGGGATGAACACGCTGAACATCGGAGCGGCGACGGCGCCGCTCAGCGTCATGGTGAGCAGGACGGCGCCCGCGACGGCCCAGCCATAGTAGAACGGCGTGCGCCGGGCCAGGCCGCTGAAGAGGGGCACGCGACGGCTACGTCCGCGCCGGGGCGCGGTGTTTGACGAGCGTTTCGCGCGCGAGGAACAGCAGGAGCGCTGCCGCGATGAGCAGCACCGGCGCGTACACGAGGAAGACGACCCCCGCGCCGTACTGCACCGAGAGCCATCCGCCGAGCAACGGCCCCGTGATGGCGCCCGTTTCGGCGAAGGTGCGCCGCGCCGCCTGGAGACGCGCGCGGACGGCGTCGGGCGCCACGTCGTACGTCGACGTCGCCACGGAGCCGAGCGAGAGGCCATTCGAGAAGCCCATGAGGATGCCGATGGCGGCCAGCGCGCCGAAGTCTCCGGTGAACGGAATGATCAGGAAGGCGATGCCCGGTATCGCGGTGCTGGGGACGGTGGCCCACTTCCGGCCCAGCTTGTCGACGATGAAGCCCGCCGGCACGATCATCAGGAGCGAGCCAAGCATGACGATGAAGAAGATCTGCCCGATGTTGGTGGGCGAGAGCCCGATTCCCTCGGCGTATACGGGCAGGATGCCCTGGTAGGCCATGCGGTAGAGCATCATGCTCGCCGTGGCGAACACCAGCACGAGGTAGGTGTTGCGCCATCGCGGCTCGATCTGGAGGAACAGGCCCTTGAGGCGGGTGAACCACCCCTCCCGTGGAGCGCCGGGCGCAGGCGCCGGCTGCGAGCGCGCCGCAGGGTGGCCGCTCGGTATCGCCAGCCCCAACACGAACACGAGCGCTGCCAACCCGGCGTACAGGTAGAACACCGTTCGGAAGCCGATGTCGTCGCCGAGGAACCCGCCTGCCAGGGCGCCGAGGCCCATGCCCACGGAATTGAACCCCATGAAGCCGCTCATCAGCCGGCCCCGCTGGTCCGCGCGGACGAGGTCGACGCCCGCCACCTCGCGGCCGAGCATCCACGCGCTGTCGGCGGCCCCGGCGAGGAAGAGTCCCAGCAGCAGCGGCCACAGCCAGGGCGTGACCGCTCCAATCAGCACCGACGCCCCGATGACGAGGGGCCCGATGGTGACGGCGAGCTTCGTGCCGAACCTGTCGATGACGGCGCCGCCGAGCGGCTGGCCGAGGAAGCGCCCGGCGGCGAACGCGGTGACGGTCTGCGCGGCGATGCCGCCCTCGACCCCGAACTCCTGCGATATGAGGGGGATGATGGGGAACAGCATCCCGTGCCCCGACCCCAGCAGGATGGTGGTCGAGTACAGCGTCACAAGCCCGCGGGCTGTCGCCCCAACCCTCACGCCCCCCTCCGCACCACAGCGCTGCGCCAACTATACCCCCATTCCGGGGGAGACGCTCCAAAAGGGGGAAGAGGGCCGGCTACACCCCCCAGGCGTCGTAGTGCGTTATTTCCTCAACGGGCCGGCGGCGGGCGCCGCCGAAGCGCTCCCCATCCGCGGGCCAGCCCATCGGAATCATGCACGACGTCGCGTAGCCCTCCGGGATGCCGAGCAGCGCCTTCACGTCCGCCTCGCGGCGGCGATGGAACGTCGTGATGACTGTGCCGAGGCCGAGGGCCGTCGCCGCGAGCATGAGGTTCTGCGCCGCCGGGTAGATGGAGGAGCCGCTGGCGAACGCCGGGTCCCGGCCCTCGCGGGCGGCGATGCAGGGGAAGATGAGCACCGGCGCGTCGGCCAAGTGGAGGGCGAGATGCTCGGCGGAGCGGTAGACGGCGTTGCGGGGGCGCGACGGGTCGGACTCGTACATGGCGACCCATCCCTCGTGGTACCACTCGCCGATGCGTTCCCGCTTCGAGCGGTCGGTTACCACGACGAACGCCCACGGCTGCCGGTTGCCGCCGGAGGGCGCGCGAGTGGCGGACTCGATGACCTGCTCGATGAGTTCGCGGGGCACGGGGTCGGGCTTGAACTTGCGGATGGCGCGTTGCGCGTAGAGCGTCTCGAAGAAGTCCGGCATTCGGGGGCCTCCGTGGGGGATGCGGAGGATTCTACTCCGCCGTCTTCGGGTGGTTCGTGGCAAGCCCGACGACCACCATACCTTCAAGAAGGCGGAGTTTCGGTCACGGAGCAGGCGTCGACGCGGGCTGGGTGGAACGCGATGCGGCCGGCGAGTTCCTCGTAGCCGGCGCCGGGCTGCGCGTAGCTCCACGCCGCAGCCTCGGAGCGGCGACCGCGAATGCTCAGCGTGAAGTAGCGGGCCGTTCCGCGCCAGGGGCAGCGGGTCGAGTGGCGCATCGGATCGAGGAACTGCCGCTTCACGTCGTCCGCGGGCGCGTAGTAGACGGTCGCGCCGTCCGGCTCCACGACCCGCAGTGCCCGGTCGGCGTCGACGACAACCACGCCGGCGAACTCGATACGGAGCCGCACCGGAGCGGGATGGATGCGCGGGGGCGTTTCGGGGTTGTTGTTCAGTGCGACAACTCGTCATTGCGCGATGCGATTGGCGGAAGGGATGATGATTGTATGACGACCACGACGGCCCCCTACAGTCCGCCCAGGCCTCGTCGCGCCCAGGAGAGCCCTGCGTCGGAGAGCGCCGCCCGGCCCCGCGCCGTGTGCGAACTGGAGTACCACTCGACGCTCATCCGCAACATGCCGAGCGGCGAGCGCCCGCGGGAACGGCTGCGCGACGCGGGCGCGGCGGCGCTGAGCGATTCCGAGTTGCTGGCGATCCTGCTCCGCACGGGGACGCAATCGGAGAGCGTTCTGGACCTGGCGAAGCGGCTGCTGTCGGACGCGGGCGGGCTCGACGGCATCGCGAGAATGTCGCACGCCCAGCTCTGCCGTCTGAAAGGCTTCGGCGAGGCCAAGGCGTGCCAGCTGCTGGCCGCCGTCGCGCTTGGCCAGCGCATCGCGAGCCTCCGCGTTTCCGAGAAGCCGGTGGTGCGCTCTCCGCAGGACGTCGACCTGCTGCTGCGGCTCGAGATGGCCCGCTTCGACAAGGAGCACTTCCGCGTTCTCGTGCTCGACACGAAGAACCGCGTGCTGGCCATGGACGACGTATTCGTCGGCTCGGTGAACGCGGCGACGGTCCGCACCGCGGAAGTGTTCCGGGAGGCGGTGCTGCGGAACGCGCCCGGCATCATCATTGCGCACAATCACCCCTCCGGCGACCCCACGCCGAGCCCAGAGGACCTTACTGTGACCAGGGAGCTGGCGAAGGCCGCCAAGCTGCTCGACATCGAGCTGCTCGACCACGTGGTCGTCGGGAGGGAGAGCGTGGTGAGCCTGAAGCAGATGAACGCGCTCGCTCCGGACGATTCGAGCGGGTAGGGCGGCCCTGTTCCCCGGAGCGGAGCAGTTGCGGGGCGGGAGTTCAGTGAGGAACAATTAACGGCGGCGAACCGCCGGAAGGAGAGAGGGATGCCGGAGATAACCAGGCACGAGCCGGGCATGTTCAGTTGGGCCGACGTGATGACGACCGACGCGGAGGGCGCGCGCGCCTTCTACACCGGGTTGTTCGGGTGGGAGCCGTTCGACAATCCGGTGGGCGACGGCACGTTCTACACGTTGTTCAGGAAGAACGGGAAGAACGTGTGCGGGATGTTCGAAATCACCCCGGAGATGCGCGAGCAGGGCGCCGTGACGTGCTGGAACGCATACGTGACGGTCGCCGACGTGGACGCCACGGCGGCCAAGGCGCTCGCGCAGGGCGCGACGCCCATCGGCGAGATTATGGACGTGGAGGTGCAGGGGGCCAAACTGGGCCGCATGAGCGTCGCGGTGGACACCGGAGGGGCGGCGTTCTGCGTCTGGCAGCCGATGCTGCACATCGGCGCAGAGGTGATGGGAGAGGCCAACACGTTCGTGTGGGCCGAGCTCTACACCCACGACGCCCAGGCGTCCGCCGCGTTCTACAAGGCGGTGTTCGGCTGGGAGCCCGAGGCGTTCGAGGGCGCGGGAGGCATTCCCTACACGGTGTACATGAGCGGCGGAGCGCCGTCGGGAGGGATGCTCCAGATACAGCCGGAGTGGGGCGAGGTCCCGCCGAACTGGTCGGTGTACTTCGCGGTGGAGAGCATCGAAGCCGCGATTGAGAAGGTCCCGGCGCTCGGCGGCAGAATCGTTGGCCCCGCGCAGTCCGTGTCGCAGGTCGGGACCTTCGCTCCAGCGCTGGACCCCCAGGGCGGCTTCCTGATGCTCATGGAACTGGCCCCGTCCGAGTAGCCTCCGTCGTCCTGCGGAGGCGGGAACCTCGCAGCGCTTACCTCCCGCCCCTTTCGGGGCTGCCCCCCACTGCTGTGGGGGGCGGTTGTCTTCTCCTCCTCACATGAGCGAGAAGGTCGCGCGCGGGAGCACGCGGATGGGGTCCGAGTAGGGCGTAGGCTCCGCTATACTCGCTTGGGGCGTTATGGAGCTTGGCAGAGACCTCTTCGACGATATCGTTATCGTCTTCATTGCGGCGGCGATCGGCGGGCTTGCCGCTCGCTTTGTGCGGTTGCCGTCGCTGGTCGGCTACCTCGCCGTGGGCGCGATCGTGGGCCCGCAGGCGCTCGGCCTGATCGCGCACGCCGATCAGGTCCACACGCTCGCGGAACTCGGCGTCGTCCTGCTGCTCTTTGCGGTTGGGGTGGAAGTGTCGATGGAAGACCTGCGCCGCGTGGGGCCGCGAGTGGTGGCGGCGGCTACGGCGCAGATATTCCTCACCATCGGCGCGGGCTATGGGATAGGGACGCTGCTGGGCTGGGCGCCGCAGCACGCGCTCGCGGCGGGAATGGCGCTTTCGCTCAGCAGCACGATGGTCGCCCTGCGGACATTGAGCGACCGGGGCGAATTGGGCGCGCTGCATGGGCGCATCGCCACGGGGATGCTCCTCGTGCAGGACCTCGCCTTCGTCCCGATGATGGCGACGCTCGCCGCGCTGGCGGCCGTTGACAACGGCGGGGGATCGCTCGCCATGGAGTTTGCGCTCACCCTGGGCAAGGCGACCGCGGTGCTGGCGCTGGTGGTTTTCGTAGGCCGTTTCGCGCCGGAGCTTCTGAAGCGCCTGGCCCTGCTCGGCGCCCGCGAGACGTTCGTGATTACAGTACTGGGGGCGACGCTCGGCGCGGCGGCGCTCACGCACTGGGCTGGACTCTCCGCGGCCCTCGGCGCGTTCGTGGCCGGGCTCGTGCTGACCGACGCCGACTGGGCGGGCCGACGCGCGCTCTCGGAGGTCCTTCCCGTGCGGGACATCTTCGCCGGCTTCTTCTTCGTGTCCTTGGGCATGCTCACCGACTTGGAGTTCCTCATCAGTCACTGGGAGCAGGTGCTGCTGTTCGTCGGAGCGTCCATCGTGGTGAAGCTGGCGCTGGTGAGCGGGCTGGCGCGCGGACTGGGCTATCTGCCGCTAACTTCGCTGCGGACGGGCTTCCTGCTGGTGCAGATAGGAGAGTTCAGTTTCATCATCGTCGGCGCCGCAACGACGATGAAACTGGCGCCGGAGACGCTGCTGCCGCTTATGGTCACCGCCGCGGTCGTAACCATGGGCATCACGCCCGCTTTCGTCAGCGGAGGCGCGAGCCTCCTCGAACTGCTGCAGGCGCGTTCCCGCAGGCTCCACCGCTACCTGGCCGGCGAGGCGCTCGCCGAGGTGGCGCGGTCGCGGGCGCCGAGATTCCGCAACCACGTCATCATCGCCGGCTTCGGGCGCGTGGGCTCCCTCATCGCCGCCGACCTCGACCGTCAGGGGATACCTCACATGGCGATCGAAATCGACCCGCTGCGGATGGAGGCCGACATGGGCGCGCACGGCTACCTGCTGTACGGCGACTCCGCGAGCGACCCGGCCCTCATCGCCGCAGGAGTGGAGCGCGCCAAGCTCATCATCGCCGCGGCGCCGGACCACGTCTCCAACCTCGTGACCGTGCAGCACGCGAGGCGCCTGAACCCGAACATTCACATCGTGGGCCGCGCGGGGTGGGAGGAGGAGGTGCAGGCGCTCTACGACGCCGGCGCCGACGCCGTGGTGTGGCCTGAGCTCGAGGCCGCGCTCGAAATCATGCGCATCTCGCTGCGCGACGCCGGCGTCGCCGGCCCCGCAGTCGAGGAGTTCGTCGAGGAGGCGCGGGTCGAACTCGGCGACCATCCCCATCTCGAAGACGAGGGCGGACAACTCCGCTCGTAAGCGCGCTACGCAGAGAGAGCCCGCCCTACGGCTCGTCGGTGTAGCCCTCCATGTTGGAGGTCGCCCCGCGCTTGGCGAGCTCCTCCTCGAAGTGGGCGCGGATGGCCGGGTCTTCCTCCTTGAACTGCACCTGCGGGCCGCCGGTCTCCTTGTAGCGCGTCCCAACGTAGCCCGCGAAGCGGGGGTTGCCGTACCGCAGCACGAGATAGCGGATGGGCTCCGCGCTGCAGTTGAAGTGCTGGTGGTAGCCGCCGCCGGGGGAAAGGAGCGACCCCGCGCGGTAGTCGAGCTGCTCCCACGGCGTGCCGGGCGAGGGGTAGACGCCCTCCGGCCACTGGAGGTCGTAGCCCTCGCCGCTGAGGAAGAGGTAGGCGACGTCGGAGACGAGGCTGGCCTTCTTGCGGTTGGCCTCGCCGGTGTGGGCCTTCTTGTAGGTGCCGGCGGGGAACTCCGAGAGGTGGCAGATGAAGTGGCCGTTGGCCATGTTGATCATCATGTTGGCGCCGGGTCCCCGGGCGGTCCAGCGGTCGAGGTTCACGCTGTTGACGTTCGGAATGAAGTTCGTCTCCATAAACCGGTGCTCCAGCTTCGACGACTTGCCGCTGAAGTACAGCTCGTCGGACGGGTCGAACCGGTCGGGGAAGGTCATGGGGCAGTCGAAGATGAGCTCCGGGCTGCCGTACAGGTTGAAGGCGGTGGGGGCGTTCGTGGCGCCGTAGAGGCGAACGGTCTCTTCGCCGCTGGCGTTGTACAGCTCGTGCCACGCGTTGAGGGGGATGGAGAAGACGCTGCCGGCCTGCCACTCGAACGTGTGCTTCGGGGAGCCGTCGTACCAGACGGATGTGGCGCCGCGCCCATTCACGACGTAGAAGATCTCCTCGTACATGTGCCGTTCGAGGTTGAACGTTCCCCCGGGCGGAATCTCGCAGACAAAGCGGATGGTGCCCTGGTTGTTGACGAGGGCGCCGTCGAGGGGATCGGCGGTGAGGTCGAGCAGCGCGGCGTTCGTGCCGGTGCGCTCCCACGGCTCGACGCCGATGGTGTGAATGTTGTCGACGAGTTGCTGCGTGTGCACGGCGAGGCCCTCGTCGGCCACCCATTTCTCGTAGGGAGTAAGGGTCCAGGGCTCGTAGCGGTCTTGGATAGAGACCATGCGCGCCTCCTCGTAAGGCAGGGTTCTTGGTGAGGTGATTATGCACTCCCCGGACTGCGCGCGAAAGCGACGGGAGTGGTAGCCTGTGCCCGCGCCCCCAGTGGCGGCGCGATTTGGGCCGGCAGGCGCATAGCGGCAAGGAGGGGAGGCATGACGCAAACGGCTGAACGGTTGCAGATCAAGGCGACGGGCATCGACCACGTCGTGCTGTGGGTGGGCGACCTCGAGCGCTCGAAGCGGTTCTACATCGATCTCCTGGGGATGCGGGTCGCTCACGAGAGCGAGTGGCAGTCGTTCCTGTGGTGCGGCGAGAACAACCAGATTGCGCTGTTCGACGCGACGCGCATGGGCGCGGAAGTTGCGGGCGGACGCGAGTTGAACCACATGGCGCTCCGCATGGAGCCGGCGAGCTACGAGGAGACCAAGGCGCGGCTCGAAGCGGAGGGAATCGTGGTGGAGGGCCGCCGCGGGGACCCAACGTGCATCTACTTCGACGACCCCGACGGCCACCGGCTCCAGCTGCTGTACAAGGGGCACGACGACTAGATGCCGCCCGACCTGAAAGCAGGGGCGCGCGCGGCGGTCGACGCGGCGCGCGGAGACCTCGTCGCCCTCAGCCGCCGCATCCACGCGAACCCCGAACTCGGCTACGAGGAGGAGCGGGCGTCGGGCTGGCTCGCGGAGGCGCTCGACGCCGCGGGCTTCGCGGTTGAGCGCGGCGTCTGCGGCCTGCCGACCGCGTTCCGGGCGACGCGCGGCGCCGGCCCGCTGCATATCGTCGTCTGCGCCGAATACGACGCTCTCCCCGGCATCGGCCACGCCTGCGGACACAACGTCATCGCCGCATCGGCTGCCGGCGCGGGCATCGGAGCGGGCGCCGTCGCCGATGACGCTGGCCTCACCGTCACGGTGCTCGGCACGCCCGCGGAGGAGGTGCTGCGCTCCGGCGGCAAGATCCACCTGCTCGAACGGGGAGCCTTCGACGGCGTCCACGCGGCGATGATGACGCACCCCGCCCCGTGGGACGTCGCGGTATGGCCCATTGTGGCCGCAACGTTCTTCGAGGCGCGCTACCACGGAAAGGCGGCCCACGCCTCCGGCTTCCCCGAGCTGGGGATCAACGCCGCCGACGCGCTCACCGTCGCCCAGACGTCCATCGGGCTGCTCCGCCAGCACATCCGCTCGACGGACAGGGTGCACGGGATCGTCACCAAGGGCGGCGACGCGTTCAACATCGTGCCGGCGTTCACGTCGGCGGACTACGCCGTCCGCGCGCGCACGCTGGACGAGTTGCGCGACGTCCACGAGAAGGTGATGCGCTGCTTCGAGGCGGGCGCGCTGGCGACCGGCGCGACTCTGGAAGTGGCCGGCGGCGACAAGCCGTTCGCGCACCTGGAGCACGACCTGCCGCTGGCGGAACTCTACCGCCGCAACGCCGAGCAGCTTGGCCGGCGTTTCCCCGCGCCGGGCGAGCCTAGCCCCGCGACGCCGGTGTCGACGGATATGGGCAACGTGTCGCTCGTGTTGCCCTCCATTCACCCGGCCATCGGCGTCGATTCCCTTCCGGCGGTGAACCACCAGCCGGAGTTCGCCGCCGCATGCGCGACGCCCGCCGCCGACCAGGCGGTCTACGACGGCGCCGTGGCGATGGCTTGGACGATGCTCGACGCCGCGTCGGACCCGGCCCTGCGGGCGCGCCTGTTGGGGAGTAGCCGCTAACCTCGCCGTACGCGCACGCGTCAGGCCCACTCGCCCGCTCTGCGTGCCCCTCCCCACTCCTGGCGACCTTGCCCAACCCCTCCCGTCGTTCCCGCGAACCCTTTCGTCATTCCCACGAACCCTTCGTCATTCCCGCGAAGGCGGGAATCCATCCCTTGCGGTTCGTGGTGAGCCTGTCGAACCACGGGCCATTCTCAGGCGTAGAGGGTTATGCAAAGGTCTCCGCAGGGGGACATTTAAACCCCTCCCCCCGAGGGGGAGGGGCAGGGGAGAGGGCCGAGGAGGTCAGGGGAGAGAATCGTCGTTGCAGGCGACGCGCTCCGCCTCTCCTCCGTGGGGAGGAGGGACACGCTCCCCGACGAGAACACGAGAGCGGGAGCCGCGAGGCTCCCGCTCGGTGCGTTCTCCGGTTGCGTGCTTCCGGCTAGGTCGCCATGACGTAGACGCGAACGAGCACGACCAGGGCGATGGTGATGACGACGCCGGCGGTGAGCGTCCCTCGTACGGTGTCGAGTGGGTTCTTCATGGTGTAACTCCTTGTCTCCTCGGTTCACATGCGGTTGGCGGTTAGCTCCACAGGCTGGGGAGGTTCCGCGCGGCCACCATGAAGAAGAGCATGGGGATGGAGAGCATGGTGTTGGTGCGCGAGGCGAGCAGCGCCGTGCGTCCCCACTTGGGGTCGGGGGCGGGGTTGCTCTCGTCCTCTATCCTTGCCCTCACGGCGGCGATGAGCTTCTGCTGGTTGGGCCAGATGATCATCCACACGTTGTAGGCCATGATGATGCCGAGGATGCCGCCGATGAGGATGGAGTTGCCCGCGGCGGTCTCGAGCAGGTAGGACTGGTCGCCCTCCCGCTCTATCTCCTTGGTGATGATGTAGAGCAAGCCGAAGAGCAGGGTCGCCAGCGCCGCCCACCGGAACACGTTCAGCGAGAACGGCAGGATGGACGTTTGGTAGTGCGGGCGCGCGGACGCCTCCATGCGCGGGAGCGCTATCGCTTGCACGAAGTTGTAGAAGTACAGCAGGCCGATCCACAGGATGCCGCTGAAGATGTGTCCATAGCGGACCAAGTCGTAGTAGACCTCCATCGCTTGCTCCTTTCCCGGCGGGGTTGCCCGCAAGATTACTCGGTTACGGTGATTGTGCCAACCATCCCGCCACCCTCATGGCCCGTGACGGTGCAGACGAGACTGTAAACGCCCGGCCTCGTGAAACGGAAGGTCTCTACCTGCGTTTCGTCCTGCTTTGGGATCTTCCAGTTGATGTTCAAGTCCCTCACGGTGAACGTGTGGAGCTCGTCGATAGAGACGAACCGGAACTCGACCGTCTCGCCGCGCTCGAACTGGAAGCGCCTTGGCTCGTAGACGTAGTTCCGCATCTCCACTTCCACTACCCCGTCGACAGGGACAGCGGGCGTCGGAGTCGGCCCGGAGGGGCCACACCCGGCGGCCAGGCCGAGAGCGAGCAGCATGGCGGCGAGGAAAAGGATGGTTCGCGTCTTCACGGGCTGACTTCGCCGGCTCCGAGGCATTGCACACAAGCAATATAGCGACGAGCGCCGCCCCCGCGCAACCGCTCGCCCCTCACAGCGCCTCTAGCGCCGCCCGCGCCTGCTCCCCCGCGAACGCGATGTCCGCCGGCGTGTGCGCCAGCGAGACGAATGCCGCCTCGAACTGCGACGGCGCGACGTACACCCCGCGCTCCAGCAGTCCATGGAAGTAGCGCGCGTAGCCGCCCGTGTCGGCGGACGCGGCGTCGTTCCACGTCGTAACCGGCCCTTCGGTGAAGAACGCGGTGAGCATCGAGCCGACGCGGTTGACGGTGAGCGGGACTCCGGCGGAGCGCGCCGCCTCCTCGAGCCCGGCCTGCAACGCGGCGCCGAGCGATTCGAGGGCGTCGTAGGCGCCGGGCTTGGCGAGCTCATGGAGGCAGGCGAGGCCCGCCGCGACGGCGATGGGGTTGCCGGAGAGCGTCCCCGCCTGGTAGGCGGGCCCGAGCGGGGCCGCCATCTGCATGACCTCGGCGCGGCCCCCGTAGGCGCCCACCGGCAGGCCGCCGCCGATGATCTTCCCCAGGCACGTAAGGTCGGCGCGCACCCCGTACCGCTCCTGCGCTCCTCCGTAGGCGACGCGGAAGCCGGTGATCACCTCGTCGAAGATGAGCAGCGCCCCGTTCGCGTCGCACATTCGGCGTAGTCCATCGAGGAAGCCGTCGGCGGGCGCGGCGACGCCCATATTGCCGGCGACCGGCTCGACGATGACAGCGGCGACCTGGTTGACGTTGGCGTCGAGCAGCGCCTCGACGGACGCGAGGTCGTTGTATTCGGCGACGAGCGTTTCGGCGGCGTAGGTTGGGGGAACGCCGGCGCTCGTGGGGACGCCGTGGGTCGCCGCGCCCGATCCGGCCTTCACCAGCAGACCGTCGGCGTGGCCGTGGTAGTTGCCGTTGAACTTCACGATCTTCGGGCGTCCCGTGAACGCGCGCGCCATCCGCAGGGCGCTCATCGCGGCCTCCGTGCCGGAGCTGACGAGCCGGAGCATCTCGACCGACGGCATGGCGCGCGCGATGGTCTCCGCCAGCTCGACCTCGCGCTCCGTCGGCGCGCCGAAGCTCGTTCCGCTCTCCGCCGCGGCGCGCACCGCCTCGACGATGGCCGGATGCGCGTGGCCGAGCGCGAGCGGTCCCCACGAGCCGAGGAAATCGACGTACTCGTTGCCGTCGACGTCCCACACCCGCGCGCCCTTGCCTCGCGCAATGAACGGCGGCGTTCCGCCGACCGCGCCGAACGAGCGCACCGGGCTGTTGACGCCGCCGGGGATGAGCCGTTGGGAGCGGTTGAAGAGTTCCGAGGAGCGGTCGAGCTTCATCGCGTCCTAGCCCATCGCGATGCGGACCTGCAGCGAGAGCGGGTCGCCGAGGGTCGAGCGGAATTTCGAGTAGTCGGCGATGAGCGCCCATCGTTCGCGGTAGACGGCGAGCCGTTCGCTGAGGGGCTCGCCTGCGGCGTCGTCGAGATCGAGGAGCCATTCGGGCTCGCCGGGCGCTCCGGCGGCGAAGCGTTCGAACACGCTGGAGGGCAGCAGCCACCCCTCGGGGCCGTCGGGAGTCTGGACGACGCCGACGATGAACAGGTGGGGCCGGGGCCGGAACCGGCGCATCAGGAACGCGCGCGGCTTGTCGGGCGAGACCGCTTCGCGGATGAGGACCTCGACGTACTGGCCGTCGCCGGCGCGCACCGCGAGGTCCACGTCGGCGCGCCCGCCGACCGGCTCGAACACGGCGGCGCCAAGGCCCGTAAGTTTCTCGATGAGGAACTGTTTGGAAGCGGGGTTAGCGGTCACTTGGTTCTCCGGCGCGCTGCGCGTCACCCGCGCGCGAGGAGCCGCGCGGCGTCCTTGGCGAAGTAGGTGATGATGATGTCGGCGCCGGCGCGCTTGATGGAGGTGAGCGTTTCGAGGATGGCGGCTTGCTCGTCGAGCCAGCCGTTGGCCGCCGCGGCCTTCAGCATCGCGTACTCGCTGGAGACGTTGTACGCCGCGATGGGCAGGTCGAACGCGTCGCGCGCCCGCGCGATGACGTCGAGGTAGGCGAGGGCGGGCTTCACCATGAGGATGTCGGCGCCCTCGGCGGCGTCGAGCGCCAGTTCGCGCATGGCCTCCCGCACGTTCGCTCCGTCCATCTGGTACGCCTTCCGGTCGCCCGACTTCGGCGACGACTCAGCCGCGACGCGGAAGGGGCCGTAGAACGCCGATGCCATCTTGGAGGCGTAGGCCATCACCGGGATGTCGGCGTGGCTGTTCGCGTCGAGCGCTTCGCGGATGGCGGCCACCTGGCCGTCCATCATTGCGGAGGGCGCGACGACGTCGGCGCCGGCGTCCGCGTGCGAGACCGCCGTTTGCGCGAGCAGTTCGAGCGTTGCGTCGTTGTCGACCACGCCGTCGTCGAGCAGCACCCCGCAGTGTCCGTGGTCGGTGTACTCGCAGAGACAGACGTCGGTTACTACCAGCAGGTCGGGTAGGGCGTGCTTGAGGGCGGCTACGGCCTCTTGGATGACGCCGTCGGCGGCGTACGCCTCGGACCCGAGCGCGTCCTTTTCGGAGGGAAGACCGAAGAGGAGCACGGCGCGGACGCCCAGCTGCTCGGCCTCGCGGGCCTCGGCGACGAGCCGGTCGACGGAGAGCTGGGCCTGTCCGGGCATGGGGCCGATGGGAACGCGCACGTCGCGCCCGCGGGCCACGAAGTAGGGCATGATGAAGTCGCTCGGCGCGAGCGCGGTCTCGCGCACGAGGCTGCGGAGCGCGTCGGTGCGGCGGAGGCGACGGGGTCTCGCCGTGGGAAACCCGGCGGCGGTTGCGGCGCTGCTAGCGAGCAATTCGCTCATGGCCCATCAACTCCAGTGTTGCTTTGACGACGCCCTTCACCGTGTGCTCAACGGCCTCGATGTCCACGCGAACGCCGAGTTCGCGGGCCGTTGCGCTGGTGACGGGCCCGATGGAGACGACGCCGCAGGCGTTGACAGGCGCCGGGTCTCCTCCGAGCAGGCCGACGAGGTTGCGCACGGTGGAAGAGCTTGTGAACGTCGCGGCGTCTATCGTACCAGAGGCTAGGATCTCGGCGGCGCGCTCCGGCGCATCGGCCGGCGTCACGGTGCGGTAGGCATCGACCTCGACGAGGCGGGTGCCGAGGGCGCGCAGGCCGTCGGCCAGGGCGCCGGGCGCTATGTCGGCGCGGGGAAGGAGGATGCGGGCGCCGTCCACGCCGCGCTCGCGGAAGGCGTCGACGATCGCCGAGGTGGTGTAGGAGCTCGGCACGAGGTCGGGGGCGATGCCGCGCGACCGGAGCGCGTCGGCGGTGGCGGGGCCGATGGCTGCGACCCGGACGGCGGCGAACGCGCGGGCGTCCCTGCCCATGGCCGCGAGACGCTCGAACACGGCCTGGACGCCGTTCGTGCTGGTGAAGACCACCCAGTCGACGGTGGGCAGGCCGTCGAGCGCGGCGTCCAGCGGCGCGGGGTCGTCCACCGGGCGGACCTCGATGGCGGGGATCTCGATGGGCTCGGCGCCATGCTCGGCCAGGAGCGCGCTGAGGACGCTCGCCTGGGCGCGGGAGCGGGTTACGAGTATGCGCTTGCCGGCGAGCGGCCCGGCGTCACGCCAGCGGATGGCGGAACGC
This sequence comes from Dehalococcoidia bacterium, assembly GCA_034421335.1. Lineage (GTDB taxonomy): Bacteria > Chloroflexota > Dehalococcoidia > Lucifugimonadales > Australimonadaceae > S5-327. Next base: position 21,355 of record DAOUKL010000062.1, read on the forward strand.
AGCGCGGCCACGTCGCCGATGACCGTGACAACGGGCGAGGAGAACCCGGCTTCGACGCCCCTGGCGACGATGTCGGCGAGCGTGCCGTCGATGGTCTGCTGCCACGGGAGCGTGCCCCACTGCGTGGCGGAGACGGGCGTGTCGGGAGAGCGTCCGGCGGCGAGGAGCGCATCGACGATGGCGGGCAGGCTGCGCCATCCCATGAGCACGACGAGGGCGCCGGGCGTCTTGGCGAGCGCGTCCCAGTCCAGCGACGAGTCGGGCTTGGAGGGGTCTTCGGAGCCGGTTACGACGGTGAACGCGGACGCGACGCCCCGGTGGGTTACGGGGACGCCGGAGTAGGCGGGCACGGCGACGGCGGAGGTTACGCCCGGCACGACCTCGAAGCGGACGCCGGCCTCGGCGAGGGCCAGCGCCTCCTCGCCGCCGCGCCCGAACACGAACGGGTCGCCGCCCTTCAGCCGGACGACCGTCTTGCCCTGCCTGGCGGCTTCGGCGAGCGTGTCGTTGATGTGTGACTGGAAGTCGCCGGGCGTGGTCGGCTCCTTGCCCACGTAGACGAGCTCGGCTCGCTCGGCGAGGGCGAGGAGTTCGGGCGAGACCAGGCGGTCGTACACCACGACGTCGGCGCGCCGCAGCAGTTCGGCGCCCTTGGCCGTGATGAGCCCGGGGTCGCCGGGGCCCGCGCCCACGAGATAGACGACGCCGGCCATCAGCGTTGGGCCTCGAAGAGCGGGCCGGCGCCCTGCGCGGCGAGCTCAAGATAGGCGGACTTTCCGAGCACTTCCGGGTCTGCGGCGTCGCCGGTCACCTCGACGCGGTAGCTCATGGCGCCGTCGATGCGGGTGGCGGAGGCGAACAGGCGCATGTGGGCGCCGTCGACCTCGGCGAAGGCGCCGAGGGGAACGCCGCACCCGCTGCCCGCGGCGCGGAGCAGCGAGCGCTCGGCCTCGACGGCCGCAGCCGTCGGGGGGTGCGTGATGGCGCGGACGAGCGCGAGGAACTCGGCGTCGTCCGCCCGGACCTCGGCGGCGAGCGCCGCCTGGCCGGGCGCTGGCGTGCAGACGTGAGGGGAGAGGGTTTCGGCGACGCGCTCGGTCAGGCCGAGGCGGCGGACGCCCGCGGCGGCGAGCACGACGCCGTCGTAGTCCGGGCCGTCGGACTTTGCGATGCGAGTCTCGACGTTGCCCCGTATGGGCAGCACGGAAACGTCGCGGCGCCCGTAGGCGATCTGCGCGACTCGCCTGGGGCTTCCGGCGCCGATGCGCGCCCCCTCCGGCAGATCGAGGAGGGTGGCGTTCCAGCGATTGATGAGCACGTCGCGCGCGTCCTCGCGCCGGAGCACGGGAACGGCGACGAGTTCCGGGGGCTGCTCGATGGGGAGGTCCTTCAGGCTGTGGACCGCGATATCGATGCGCCGGTCGAGCAGCGCGCGTTCGAGCGCGGACGTGAACGCGCCGACGCCGAGCGACGCGATGGGAGCGTCCGGACTGGCGTCGCCGGCGGAGCTGACGGTCTCGATGCGGATGTTGAGGCCCGGCTCGATGGCGCTGAGGGCTGCGGCGACGGCGCGCGCCTGCACGAGCGCAAGCGCGCTGCCCCTGGTCCCGAGGGTTACGGAGGCCGCCATGCCGTTTCCCGCGCTACTCGTCGATCCCGAACAGGCGGCGGGCCGAGAGCGTGAGCGACTCGTCGTTGCGGGCGCGGAGTTCACTAGTGGGCTGGTGCAGCAGCCGCTTCACGAGGGACTTGGTCATCGACTCGATGCGCTCGGCGTCGCCGGGCGTCAGGCCCATGCGTTCGACCGTGCGGGCGACCTCGGCGGCGCGCGTCTCTTCGGCCTGCCGGCGGATCGCGGCGATGGTGGGGGTTACGGCGCGGGCCTTCCACCACGTGTGGAAACGCTCCGTCTCCTCGTCGACTATGCGCTCGACGCGCAGGGCCTCGGCCTGGCGCTCGCGCCGGTTCGCCTCGGCGATCGCTTCGAGGTCGTCGAGAGTGTAGAGACGGAGGCCGGGCAGGCCCGCGGCGTTCGGATCGACGTCGCGAGGGACGGCGATATCGATGACGACAAGCGGCCCGTTGTCCCGCCGCTCGAGGGCGTCTTCGATGGTGCGGCGGGGGATGACGTAGTCGGGGGCGGCGGTGGCGGTTACGACGATATCCGCGCCGGCCAGCAGGCCCGCGACGTCGTCTATTCCCTGAAGTTCGGCGTCGAGCTCGCGGGCGAGGGGCACGGCGTTGGCGGGAGTGCGGTTGGCGACGGTGAAGTCGGCGACGCCGGCGTCGCGCAGGGCGACCGCTGCGAGCCGGGACGCCTCCCCAACGCCGAGGATGAGGGCGCTGCGGCCATCGAGGGGGCCGAGCGCCTGCTTGGCGAGCTCGACGCAGGCGCGGCTCACGGAGAGGGCGTTGCGCGCGATAGCGGTCTCCGTGCGGGCGCGCTTGCCGGTGCGGATGGCGCCGTGAAAGAGCCGCGCGAGGACGCCTCCCGCCACGCCCTGCCGGGTGGCCGCGCTGAAGGCGTCGCGCACCTGCCCGAGAATCTCGGACTCCCCGAGAATCTGGGAGTCGAGCCCGGATGAGACCCGGAAGAGATGGCGCACGGCGTCATCCTGTTCGAGCGTGTACAGCGCGCCGTCGAGGGCGGCGGAGTCGACCCCGAACTGGGCGTCGAAGAACTCGCGAAAGCCGTGCGCGGCGTGCTGCGCGTCGCGGGCTACGGCGTACACCTCGGTGCGGTTGCACGTGGCGACGATGACGCCGTGCTCGAAGCGCTCGCCGAGCGTTTCGAGGGCCGAGGGGAGCGCCTCCTGGGAGAGCGCGAGCGTCTCACGCGTCGCCAGCGGCGCGGTGTGGTGGCTGAGTCCGTTGAGGAAGATGCGCATCAGGAGTCCGATGGGGAAAGAGTGAGGGCGTCGCGGAGGCGGCGCTTGGCGTCGTCGTGCTTGCCGGCGAGAACGAGGTCGAGCAGGGTTTCGTCCATGGCGTCCTGCCATGCCTCGGGCGTGGCGGGTTGGTTGCGGGCCTTGAGTTCAGCCCGCACCTCGCTGAGGACGCCCGCGGCGTCGGCCCATTCGAGGCACCGGCAGAACGGCTCGTGGTCGTAGTGGGGCGGGTTCTGGTCGCCGCCGATGAGTTCCCGGAGCTTGCGCGCGAGCGCCGGACTTGCCCCGGCGGTGGAGATGGCGACGGTGACGGGGCCGCGCTCGACGATGGACGGGGCGATGAAGCCGCACAGGTCGGTCTGGTCGACCACGTTGAGGAGCGCGCGTTCGCGCTCGGCCTCCTGGTGGACGGCGCGGTTTACGGCCATGTCGTCGGTTGCGGCGATGGCGATCCAGGCGCCGGCGAGGTCGCCCGGCGCGTAGTCCCGCCGGACCCGCCGGACGCTGCCGGCGTCGGCGAGGCGTTCGAGCTCCGGCGTCGCGTCAGGGGCGACGACCATCACGTCGGCGCCCGCCGCGAGGAGTTGCTGCGTCTTGCGCTCGGCGATTGGCCCGCCGCCGATGACGACGGCGCGGCGTCCGGCGAGGTCGAGGTAAGCGGGGTAGTAACGGCTCACGGCTGCTCGTACTCGTCCTCGACGAAGTAGCGGACGCGGGTCTTCTTGTACTCGCGGGTGCTGTAGAGGAGCACGTAGTCGTTGACGCCGGTGTGGTTGGAGATTTCGGCGGCCACTTCCTCGCAGGTCTGCTCGTTCGTCGCGTGAATCATCGTGAAGTGGGTGTACTTCCAGTCCGGGAAGGTGGGGCGCTGGTAGCAGTGCGATACCCACGGGCTCTCGGCCATCTTCAGCCCGATCTCGACGGCCTGCTCCTCCGGCACGTTCCAGACGGCCATCGCATTGGCGCGGAACCCCGCCCTGCGGTGATGGAGCACAGCGCTGAACCGGCGCATGATCTGCCGCTCCACGGCCTGCTCGCACCAGGCGAAGAGATCGGGGACGGCGACGCCGAGGCGCGCGGCCATTTCGGCGAACGGCTCGGCGACGATGGGCAGGTCCTCCTGCAGCTCCCGGATGAAGTCGATGTCGCGGTCGTCGAGGGCCTCGGCGCGGTTCCATGCGTCGTTCAGTTCGGGCTTCTTGTGAACGGCGGAGCCGCTGCGCCCGTAGCCGTCGGGGGAGAAGTACTCGTAGGCGGCGCCTTCCTCCTTCACCATGTCGAAGTTCACGCCGATCTTGAAGAAGCGGATCGTGGGCATGAGCCGCGCCGACAGGGCGCCGGTGTCCTCGGCCATGGCGTTGACGACGGTTTCGATGTCCTCGTTCGGAGGCACGGCGATGGTGAACCACAGGTTGAAGTAGCCGTTGCGTTCGTAGTTGTGGCTTACGCCGGGGTGCAGGTTGATGCGCTGCGCCGCCTGGTCGAGCGTTTCGGGAGGACACCGGAAGGCGACGAGGGTGGTCTTGTAGCCGAGCCGCCGCGTGTCGAAGATGGCGGAGATTTGGCGGATGACGTTCGACTTCTTGAGGCGCGAGATGCGCTCCATCACGTCGTTCTCGCCGGCGCCGACCTCCTCGCCGATGCGCGCGTAGGGGCGCGGGTCGAGCGGGAAGCGGGACTGCACGACGTTGAGGATCTGGCGGTCGATGAGGTCGGGAGCGGAGTCGGTCGAAGTTGTGGTGGTCACGGCTGTTCTCTCTCGTATGCGCTGGCGAGCCCGACGAGGACGCTGTCGGTGATGCGTCCGACAAGTTCCATGGCGGTGAAGAGGTCTTCCGGCGCGCGCCCCCGCCGGACGAGCGCGGGCTTGACGGCCTTCATGGTGGCGCTCCGGAAGAACACGAACGCCTCGAGCGCTTCCTGCAGCGAGAGGCCGCTTCCGGCTGCGGCGTCGCCGTAGCGCCGGCCGAGTCGGGCGGCGTCGGCGAGAGCGCGCTTGTCGGCGCGGTCGACGTAGGAGGCGCAGAGGTCGAGGAGCGTGTGTCCCAGTTCCCGCATTTCGTCGTAGCCCTGGGCGCTGAACTTGGTCATCCAGGTGGGCTGATGCGGCTTGGCGGTGTTGAGGCGCCTGCGGATCCGGGGGAGCACCGAGTGATCGTCGGCGAGGCTCACGGCGGCCTCGGGCTTCGAGGCGCTGTCGAGCAGGGCCTGGATGTCGGCTGCGGCGAAGCGCCGGTGCCCGCCCGGCGTCCTGAAGGCCCGCACGAGGCCGTGGTCGGCCCAATGGCGGAGGGTGGCCTCGTTGATGCCGAGCAGCGTGCGCGCAAGGCCCATGGTGAGCCACTGCTCTCTCGCGGCGGTATCTGCGTTAAGTTCCACGGTCTGCTGAAATCTGGGTAAAACTGCGGGAAGCTGGAAATCTCTGCGAATAAGCATATCCCCCGCCCCCCAACGGGTCAACCGCCCCCTCCCCCGAGGAGCCAAAGGTGCGGACTAGCCCCCTCCCCCGTCTTCGGGGGAGGGCTGGGGTGGAGGTTTGCGCCCGCAGTGCGCACTCGTCGTTCCTGCGAAAGCAGGAACCTCGCCATCTCCCCCCGTGGGGGAGATGCCCGAAGGGCAGAGAGGGCGGATTGCCCCCTCCCCCGAAGACGGGGGAGGGTTGGGGTGAGGGTTTACGCGCGAAGCGCGTGTCCGTTCTCCCCCCGTGGGGGAGATGCCCCGAAGGGGCAGAGAGGGCGCCTGCCCCCTCCCCCGAAGTCGGGGGAGGGTTGGGGAGAGGGCTTGCGCGCGACAGCGCGCACTCCCCCGTCCCGTTTGACTGTCGCCCCCTCCGCTCCTACCATTCCGCAAAAGTTGCGGGCGCCGAGGTTTCGCCCGTGACGACGACGCGCTGTTACAAGAGGAGGGCACTTGACCACTACGAAGGGCGCGCCCACGATTTCGGAAGCGAGAGAGATCGCCAATCGCCTGCTTGCGAACGTGGGCAAGGTGATATTCGGCAAGGGACGGGAAGAGCAGCTGGCTGTGATGGCGCTGATGTGCCAGGGCCACCTTCTCATCGAGGACGTGCCGGGCGTCGGCAAGACGATGCTCGCCCGCAGCGTCGCCAAGTCCATCGGCGGAAAGTTCCGGCGCATCCAGTTCACGCCGGACTTGCTTCCGGCGGACATCACCGGCGTGTCGGTCTACAACCAGAAGAACAGTGAATTCGAGTACCGCGAGGGCCCCATCTCCGCGGAGGTGGTGCTCGCCGACGAGATCAACCGGGCGTCGCCCAAGACGCAGGCCGCCTTGCTCGAGGCGATGGAGGAGCGCCAGGTTACGGTGGACGGCGTCCCCCACCCGATGCCGTCGACGTTCATGGTGATGGCGACCCAGAACCCGATTGAGTACGAGGGCACGTTCCCTCTGCCGGAGACGGAGCTCGACCGCTTCCTGGTCCGGCTGAAGCTCGGCTACCCGGACAAGGCGGACGAGATGAACGTGCTGGAGGCGCAGCGCTACCGACACCCCATCGACGAAATCGGCGAGGTGATCGAGCCCGGAGAGCTCGCCGGCCTTCAGGCCGCCGTGAAGACCGTGCACGTCGCGGAAGATATCCGCGACTACATCGTGTCGGTCTGCGCCGGCACGCGCGACCACCCCAACCTCTACCTCGGAGCATCGCCGCGCGGGTCCCTGGCGATGTACCGGCTCGCCCAAGCGAAAGCGGTCATCGACGACCGCGACTACGCCACGCCGGACGACGTAAAGGACCTCGCGCACTCGGCGCTCGGCCATCGGGTGATCCTCAGTTCGGCGGCGCGGATCCAGGGCGCGACGGCGGATAACGCGATTTCGGAAGTGCTCGAGCAGACGCCGGTGCCCGGCGCCTCGCCCATCGTCTGACCGCGCGGGCCAGGGAAACACGGGAGCGAGCGGCGTGAAGGCAAGGGCGCTGTGGGCGGGAGCAGGGATGGTGCTGCTCGTGCTCGCGCTCACGACGGGGTCACCGCTCTTCTACCGGCTGCTGCTGGGGCTGATCGCGGTCCCGGCGCTGGGCTACGTCGCGAGCGTCCTTGCGGCGCGGCGCATCGAAGGAGGCGTCCGCCGGCTCACGCCCGTCCTGCAGGTGGGCGATACGCTCGAGGAGCGCATCACGCTCCGCAACGCGCACTGGTGGCCCAAACTTCTGCTCGAAGTCCAGCATGACACCCGGCCGTTCGGGCGCATTGGGCGCATCGCGACGCTCTGGCCGTTCGGGATGGCGAGCTGGACGACGGCGAAGCACGTCGAGCGCCGCGGCGTCTATCACTTCGGCGAACTGGAAATCACGAGCCGCGACCCGTTCGGGCTGTTCAGCCGGACGATGCGGCTGGGGCGTCCGCAAACTGCGCTCATCTACCCCGCGGTGGTCGAGCTTCCGGGTTTCCACGTGCCCTCCGGGCGCGGCTGGACGGAGGGCGTCGCGATGGGTCGGACGTTCACGCCGAGCCCCATAGCCTACGGCGTGCGCGAGTACGGCTCAGGCGACGCGATGAGCCGCATTCACTGGCCCGCCACCGCGCACACCGGAAGACTGATGGTGAAGGAGTTCGAGCGCGAACCGTCCGGCCCGGCGGATGCGATATGGGTCGTGCTCGACCTTGACGAACGCGTGCAGGAGGGCGAGGGGCCGGAGAGCACCGTGGAGTACGGCGTGACGATCGCCGCCTCGATCGCGCGGCGGTTCCTCGACACGGGCCGGACGGTGGGGGCCGTGGTGGTTGGGCGGGAGCGTGAAGTCATCAGGCCCGCCACGGGGTTCTTCCAACTGGGGCGGATCCTGCAGACCCTCGCGGTGGTGGAGCCGGGCCCCATGGGCGCGATTGAGGACGCGGCGTCGGCGACGCGCCAGGAGCTTGCGCCGGGGGCCAGCGTGGTGCTCATTACGCCGGCGCCGGTCGGGGCCGTGGGGAACGCCGCGACGTCGCTCCAGTCGGCGGGCGCGGCGGTCGTGCCGGTGCTGCTCGACGCCGGCAGCTTCGCGGGGCGTCCGCCCTCCCGCGGAGAGCAGTTCCGGTTGCCGGGCGCAGACCTCTCACCGTACGTGGTGAGGATGGGCGACGAGATAGAGAACCGCCTCGATTACCGTCAATCGGCGCGGGCCGGCGGCGCGCCCCTCGAGATGGCGGCCCTGCGATGACGACGCTTGCGAGCAGAGGCCGGGCGTTCTCGGTCTGGGAGCAGTACATCGGCGGCTTCGGGCTGACGCTGACCCTCACGGCGCTCGTCGCAATCGTGGTGGCGCTGCCCCTGCAGCTGGCGAACTGGGCGCCGGGCATGCTGCCGCTCGTGGTCGTCGTTCTTGCGGGCGGGGCCGTCGGCTTCGCCTCCAACCGGCTCGGATGGGCGCCGCGCTACTCGCACGCGGCCTCCGTGGTCGGCGGGCTGCTCATCACGGTGCTGGGCGGCGCGGTCGTCGCGCCCGGCGCTTCGCCGTTCGACAGGGTCGTGGGGGTGTTCGAGGACGTGGCGCACTGGGCGTCCGCCGTTCCAACTGAGGAGACGCGGAGCGGGGTCATCGAATTCGCGATGTTCCTGACGCTGGTGCTGTGGACGCTCGGTTACGCGGGCGTGTGGCTTGCGCTGCGCCGCGCCCACGGGTGGGCGACGGTGGCGCTTGGCGGGCTCGTTCTTGCGCTGGCCCTGGGGAACATCGGCGGCGGCGAGAGCAGGTGGCTCGGCGTGTTCATGGCCGCAAGCGCGGTGCTCATCATTCACCTGCACACCGTGCGCCGGATGCTCACGTGGCGGCTGCGCCGCACGACCTTCGACCCGCAGACGGTCCTGGCGCACTCGGGCGTCGTCCTCGCGTTCGGACTGGCCGTCATGCTGGTCGCGGCGACGCTGCCGGTCCCGTCGGCGGCCCCGCTCCGGGGCCTTGCCAATAGCGTGGACGACGTGAACGCCGAGGTGAAGCGGCACTTCAACCGCCTGTTCCTCGGGCTTCCGGCGCGAGGCTCCTACCGCACCATCGCGTTCGACGAGTTCACCCACTTTCGCGGAAACCCGAACCTGACCGACACCCTCCTGTTCCGCGTGTCGGGCGGAGCGCCCACCTACTGGCGGGCGCGCACCTACACGACGTACACCGGCGAGGGCTGGGACACCGTCGAGACGGATCTCGCGGACTTCGACGACCTGCCGGGCGTCGGAGCGATCGCGCTCACCGCGGCGACGCACGAGTTCAAGGTGTCGGCGGCGACCGACACCTTATTCACGGGCGGCCTCCCGGCCGGGTTCGACGAGCCCGCCGAGGCGTTGGTGAGCCCCGACGCCCCCTCCGACGTGCTGCAAGTGCTGTTCTCGGAGGGTAGGGAGTACTTCCCCACGCGCGTGAACCTCAGCTACCGGAGCACCGGGCTGGAGTCCACCGCGCTGCCGTCCCAGTTGCGCGAGGTGAGCGGGGAGCATCCGGAGCGGGTGCGGGAGACGTATTTGCAGTTGCCCACCGGTCTGCCGCAACGGGTGCGCACGCTGGCCGCGAGCCTCGTAGCGGAGGAGGAGAACGACTACGACAGGGCTGCGGCGGTCCGCGACTTCGTGATGCAATACCCGTACAACCTGGATATCGAGGCGCCGCCCCCTGATGTGGACGGGGTCGATCATTTCCTGTTCGAGAGTCAGGAGGGGTACTGCGACTACTACGCGTCGGCTATGACGGTGCTGCTGCGGGCCGAGGGGATTCCGGCGCGTTACGTGCTCGGCTACACCGGCGGCGTCTACAACCCGTCGAGGAACGCCTACGAAGTACTCGAACTGCACTATCACAGCTGGGTCGAGGCGCACTTCCCCGGCTACGGTTGGATACCGTTCGAACCGACGCCGCCCGACGCGATCGAGTTCGGCGGCGGCGTGAGCGCGCCCCCGATCGTCGAAGAGGACATCGAAGACATCGAGTTCGGCGAGATCCTCGAAGACGAGGAGGAGGAACTCTACTACTTCCCCGAGAGCGACCGGCAGACGGGACGGTGGCTGCCGCTGCTGGGGTCGACGCTGTTCGTTGCGCTCGTGGTCGGCCTGGGAGTGTTCTTCCGCCAGTGGTGGTGGACGCTCGGCCGGCTGTCCCGCGCCGACGAGTTGTTCGGCAAGATGTCGAGGCTCGGCTCGATGCTGGGGATGCCTCCGCGCGCCGAGCAGACCGCCGCCGAGTACGCCGCGGCGCTTGCCGACGAACTCCCGGAGGAGCGGGAGCGCATCGCCGTGATAGCGCACGCCTACCAGCTCCGGCGCTACCGCGAGGGCCCCGTCCCCCTCCCCGTCGTTCGCGAAGCCGAGCAGTCCTGGCGCAGCCTGCGCTGGTCGCTGGTCAAGCGCTTCTTCCGCGTTCGCCCCGGCTAGCCTGCCCCCTCCCCCCTTGGGGGAGGGCTGGGGAGAGGGTAATCCGTCATTTCCCGCGCAGGCGGGAATCCATCCCCCCCCCCCCGAGGGGGAGATGCCCGAAGGGCAGAGAGGGCGACACGTAAGCGGCGGGGAGAGGGCAATCTGTCATTCCCGCGAAGGCGGGAATCCATCCGGCCCCTCCCCCCGAGGGGAAGGGCTGGGGAGAGGGCGGCCCGCTACCTCGCCGTCTCCGCCCCCTCGTTCACGTACCACGACTCGACCGCGTACTCGATGTCGGCCTCCGCGCCGCTTATCCCCGCTTCCAGCGGAATGAACTTGATGCGCGGCACGCGGTCGCGCCCGAGGGCCATGTGCTCCGTGGGGATGTTGATAGTCCCGGCGGCCTCCTCGGAGCGGAAGACGTTCATCGGGTCGCCGCCGTCCTCCACGATCTGCGCCTGCTCGTTGAGCAGCTTCCGGTAGAGGATGACCCCCACGTCGGACTTGCCGAGCCGTTCGAGGTAGCGCTTGGCGATGGGGCCCTGCGTCTCCCAGGCCATCTTGTCCTGGTCGACCGTGAAGGTGGTGTCGAATCGCCCGAACTCGTCCTTGCAGGGCACGTACTTGTACGGAATGCGCTCCTGCACGGGAACGGGCTGCCCGGGCGCGACGCGCCACGAATAGTAGATGAAGTGCAGCGTGTGCTCGTCGTCGATGGGCACCCGGTACTGCAGCGTCTTCGACTGGAAGCCGCCGACGTAGAGGATCTGGGGGAAGAGAACGGGGTGCCCTACCTTCCAGTCGTCGGCCTCCTTGGTGTAGCCCTCGAGCACCCGGCGCTTGATGATGCCGTGGTCGAACACGTCGAAGCCGATCTCCTGGTGAGGTATGCGCGGCGGCATGGTGGCGAGCAGGTCGGTGGAGATGGCCTGCTGGTAGTTGGTATAGAAGCGGTGGAGCCACTCGACGTGCACCGGGTCGAGCGAGTTCTCCATGCACTGGAGCCAGTTGCAGTCGAGGATCGTGATGCCGACGTCGTGGACGGCGTCGTCCCACTGGAAGGGGTCCCACTTGGGCAGGAAGGGAACGGGCTGCGGGCCGAGGTAGGCGAACAGGAGACCGCGCAGCTCCTGTACCGGGTAGCCGGCGACCTTCACCTTCTCCTTGAAGCGTCCGTCCGGGTGCACCGTCTCCTCGAAAGGCTGCTCGATGCACTGGCCGGTCTCGTCCATCATCCAGCCGTGGTACATGCAGCGTAGGCCGTGCTCCTCGGGGATGCCGTAGGAGAGGTCGACGCGGCGATGGGGACAGAAGCGGTCGATGAGGCCGTACGTGCCGGACTTGTCCTTGTAGAGTACGAGGTCCTCGCCGAGGATGCGGACGGGCTTGGTCGGCTTGTCGTCGAGTTCGGCGGTCGCGGCGACGGGCTGCCAGTAGCGGCGCATCAACTCGCCCATCGGCGTCCCCGGCCCAACTTGCGTAAGGCGTTCGTTCTCGCGCTGGCTCAGCATGGGAACCCTCCTGCACGGTTTCGTACTGCAACGGCGGGATTGTACACCCTCGCAACCAGTTCTCCCCCGAGGGGGAGATGCCGAAGGCAGAGAGGGCGGAGCGCGTCTCGCGCATCCTCGCCCCCCACAGGAGTGGGGGGCAGCCCCGAAGGGGCGGGGGTTTGAGCGCGCGCAGCGCGCATCCGTCGTTCCTGCGAAAGCAGGAACCTCGCCCCCTCTCCTCCCGGGGAGAGGCGCCCGAAAGGGCGGAGAGCGCCCTGCGCGTATAATCCCCGGAGCGAGGTGATGGTGGCGTCGACGCCCAACTCAGCCGGGAGAGGTCAGCGCGTGTTCTACGGGTGGTACGTCGTAGGCGCGGTCTTCTTCATGGTGTTCGTCTCCATCGGCTTCCGGCAGAGCTTCGGCCTCTTCCTGCCGTCGTGGACGGAGGAGTACGGCGTGTCGGTCTCGTTCCTCTCCACAGTCGCATTCGTGGGGTGGATGGTGAACGGGATTGCGCAGCCCGTAGTGGGAGGGCTTGCCGACCGCTACGGAGCGCGGGTGGTCGCCGGCGTGAGCGTCGGCGTGCTGGGGCTCAGCACGGTGGCGATGGCGCTCTCGTTCAACATCTGGGCGCTGGCGTTCTTCTACGCCACGCTGGCCTCGTTCTCCAACGCCGGAGCGATGTTCACGCCCATAACGCCGCTCATCACGCGCTGGTTCGTCCGCAGGCGGGGCGCCGCGCTGAGCGTCATCACCGCCGGAGGCTCCGGGGGGGCGATGCTGCTCATCCCTTTCGCCGCATACCTGCTGGAGCTCGCCAACTGGAGGGTCGCGCTTGGAGTCATCGCGGGCATCCTGCTGGTGCTCGCGCTGCCGCTCGTCTTCCTCGTCGTCCGCGACCGCCCATCGGCGATGGGGCTCCGCCCCGACGGCGACGCCGTTGCGGCGGACGGCTCCCGCAGGTCGCCGATATTCGACGGCCCACTGACCGTCACGCACTGGCGGCAGGCGTACCGCTCCGCCCCGATGTGGCAGCTCACCCTCACCTACGTCGTCTGCGGAATGACGACCGCCGTGATCGCCGTGCACTTCGTGTCGTTCGCGAAGACGGAAGGCGTCACGGAGACGACGGCGGCGTGGGCGTTCGCGGTGCTCAGCTTTGCGAACGTGGCGAGCGTGCTTGCAATGGGCCTCTTCATCGCCGACCGCGTTCAGCGCAAGAACGCCCTCACCTTCATCTACGCGCTGCGCGGACTCGGCTTCCTCTCGCTGCTCGTGCTGCCGACCTCCTCGGGACTCTGGGTGTTCGCCGTCGTCGCGGGCAGTTCGTGGCTCGCGACCGTGCCCCAGACGAGCGCGCTCGCGGCGGATGTCTACGGCGTGCGGAACGTCGGCTCCATAACCGGCATGCTCACGATGGTGCACATGTGCGCCGGCGCCCTCGCCGTGCTCGCGGCGGGCTTCACCTACGACTACTTCGGCTCGTACGACCCGTTCTGGGCGGTGTCGGTGCTCGTGCTGGGAGGAGCGTCGCTGATGGCCTGGACGCTCCGTGAGCGGGAGGTCTCCGCGCGCTACCGCCCCGTGCGCGCCGCGGAGGCGTAGCAATGCGTCCCGCCGTGCTCGCCCATCACTCCGAGCCGACCGACCCCGAACTGCTCAACTGGCTCGTCCACACCATCGACTCCATCGTCGGCGTGGGCCCCGTGCTCATGCTCGCCGCCATAGGAGTCGTCGTCGTAGCCATCCCCGCGACCCTCGCCTACCTCGCCCGCCGCAACCGCTCCCCCCGGGGCTAAGCGCGCGGGTCACTTCGAGATTAGGGTCACGCCCGCCCTGGGTCATCAACTTCGTTGCCCGCCGTCAATTCGGTAGATGGCTACGATCAGTCTGCCGCCCACAACAAAGAACATGTAGGCGAGAAGCCATATCGCGTGCCACATGTATCCCAGGTTCAACCGGCCTAGGGCCTGTTCTCGTGTAAAGCCAAACTCTGCGAAATCGATCTCCCAGGAACGCAGCTGATTGTGATCCGGTAGAACGCTCGGCAAGTCCGGCGACAGGTAGATCGACAGAATCGTAACTATCCCCAGGGTCGTCGAGATCAACGCTAGGACCGACGAGGTCGAGAGAAGGAACAGCCGGTCACGCTCCCCGGGCTTGAAGGCGGGGTCGCGCAGGATCAACAAGGCGGTAAAGACGGCGCCCAGCACAGGCAGAAGGACCGACAACTGTATCAATACCGAGATGTTGGTGATGATAGCGACAACGGCGTACGTAAGAATTATCGGCGGCAGTGCGACCGAGGCCGCACGCCGAAGGGCGCTTCTATCTCCCCTATCGCCGGAATACTGCCATCTCCACAGTAGCTGGAACATCAGCCCGGCTGCAGATGCGATCACCAGGTTGGAGAGAAGGGCCAGCATGTAGGGCATCTGGGTGCCGGCTAGAGTGCCAATCGTATAGAAGCCGTAGTGGTCCATACGGATCGAGCCGAACTGCAGCAGGGGTGTGGTCAACACGAAAAAGAGAGAGACCCAGAAGAACTCCCTCAGGGGAGCCTGACGGTCCGGCATCAGGAATCCCTGCGCCAGCACGATCCCTGTTGCGAAAGCGACGTAGGCCGTGGGCATCCAGGCGTTGTTCCATCCCAAGACCGACAGCGCATACCCACCAGCTATGCACAGCCCAAGCGTGAGGGTCCTGAGAAACACAAAACGGATTGCGGCCCTCAGGATTGACGTCGTGCCGCCAGTTGCCGGAGCTTCTGTGCCGTCCACAACACCGGAGACGGATGTCCGGTCCGGCGTTGCTTCCTGGCCAATGGCGCCGCCGCCATCCCTCCCGGTGACGTGATCCAGCGCCGTTCTGAAGTCAAGCGCCAGTCCTGATAACACTATCAGACCGGCAACCTCTGTAGGCGACAGGTTGAGGGCTTTGCCGAAGACCTTGAGGCGCCGTAGCGTGGGCTGGGTGCCGCCGGATTCCCACCGCGAGACCGTGGCGTGGCTGTAGCGCTCGGCGTAGTCACTGTCCACCGACCCCATGCGCTCCAACAGCGCTTCCTGCGTCAGTCCCCGCCGGCCCCCTCCCGATGAAAAGGACTCGCGGTAGGACCTCATCAGTAAGCCCACCTGAGCCGCCCTGGCCCGCTGTACATCACGGTTCCCCATAAAGCGGTTCCCCACAAAATCATGCACATTCCGGCTTGGCAGTGTCAATTATCGCCCAATGCACAGACTTGTCGAGCAGCCCGGGCTAGTGTGGTGGTTAGCGGTCTCGGTGATCGTCATCCGAAGGGCTAGACGAGAGGCTTACCAGCCACACATAGGAGGTTAGAGGCATGCGCTTCATGAAATCGCTACCTTGGAATCGCCGGGCAGTCTCACTGTACCTCATGGTCGCCACGGCCACCGTGGTCGCCCTGTTCGCGCTGCCGCCGTCGTTGGTCCTGGGCCAGGCGAATGAAAGCCCCGCAACTATGGAAGAGTGCAGAGAGGAGTTGGCCGCCGAACGTGCTGTGCTGTGCAAGAGGAACTCGTTCTCGGTCAAGACCATTCTTCCCGATGGTGGGTACCACATTGACTGGAGTGAGTGGGCCAACCGGCACAGCAACGTTGACCGCTACACTATCCAGCGGCTCCGCTTCCTGTACCGCTACAACTTCGAGTTGGAGGTCGACGGCGCCGCTGTCGACGGCTGGGATTACACCGTACCCGATGTGAGCAGCTGCACGCCGCGGGCGGCGGAGAGAGACTCAATGCGGGTGGTGACTAGGTGGGCTTGGACGTGCAATAGCATCTCCAATGTCCGTGAAGATCCTTTCGGCGAACCAACGTCAGTGGAGCAGCTGGAAGACTTCGACGACAACTCGACTTCTACGTCTTGGACAGGCTCCTTGATGGCGCCGGGACGCAAGCATGATGCCGCTGTGCAAGCGCTGAGGATTCCGGGCAGCCAGACCGATGCGCACGCAGAAAACCCGCAGAGCGCGGCTGACCGGCTGACGCAGCAGCAGGTGGACGACGGTACCCATGACCTGCTCGCTACCGAGGTCGAGATGCACCTCTACTACATCATCGTCCATTTCGATGACGAGACTACCCTGCGTCGGTACGAGCTCGTAGACGGTGGGCCCTTCGACGACAGGCAATGACGGCTGGGAACCCGCAGTGTGGACGGACCGGCACACCACCGGCCGCGCGGCGGGGTGTTTGCCGTCACCTTGAACGACAGGCGATTAGCTCCTCCGTTTCAGGGTGTGGCGACTTCGGCCTGGCTC
>DAOUKL010000063.1:0-16118 GCA_034421335.1 Dehalococcoidia bacterium
GTCTTCGTTGCGGTCAACGCCGAGCACGGGCCGGTCGCTGGCGTGCATGAGGAGCGAGGCGATGGACTGTCCGGCGGCGCCGAGGCCCACCTGTCCGATAATCACGTCGCCGAGGCGTTTGCCGGTGAGGCGCATGGCGGTGAGGACCGCGCCGAGGACGACGGCCGCGGTGCCGTCCTGGTCGTCCTGCATAACGGGGATCGCGAGGCGCTCGCGGAGCTTGTCGACAACCTCGAAGCAGTGAGGGGAAGCGATGTCCTCGAGGTGGATGCCGCTGTAGGTGGGAGCGACGCTGACGACGGCCTCGACGAAGTCGTCGATGGTGGGGGCGTCGATGAGGAGCGGCGCTCCGTTGACGCCGCCGAATTGCTGGAGAAGGGCGGCCTTGCCCTCCATCACAGGCATCGCGGCGTGGAGTCCCACGTTGCCCAGGCCGAGGACGGCGGTGCCGTCGGTGACGATGGCGACGGTGTTGCCGATGGAGGTGAAGCGCTTGGCGAGCGTGGGCTCGCCGACGATGGCGCGGCAGACCTCCGCCACGCCCGGGGTGTAGACCTTTCGGAGCGTGGCGATGCTGTCGACGGGGTGGCGGCTGACGATCTCGATCTTGCCCCCCTGGTGGATGTCCATAACGTCGTCGCGGGTCTCGGTTACGCGAACGCCGGCGACGCGCGAGACTGCGCGGAGCACCTCGATGAGGTGCGCCTCGTCCTCGACGTAGATATCGATGTCGCGCACGACGTGGTTCTGGCTGATATGAACGGTCTGGATGTTGCCGACGTTGGCGCCGGCGCCTCCGATAGCGGTGGCGAGCGCACCGAGCACGCCGGGGACGTTGTCGTTGCGCACCTGCATGGTGCGGATGAGTCCGTAGTTGGTGGTAGTCACGGGTGGGCCTCCGTAGGCGCGCCGTCAGACGGCGCTTGGCACAGTATCGCATCCCGCGCTGTAGAATCGCGGCTATCTTCGATGGGAGATTTTGGCGATGCCCTACGCGACACTGGACGGCGCGGCGATAGCGTACACGGAGGCGGGGGACGGCGCGCCGCTCGTGTTCTGCCACGAGTTCGCCGGCAGCATGGAGAGCTGGGAGGGGCAAGTGAGCTACTTCGCCCGGCGCTACCGCACGATTGCGTACAACGCCAAGGGCTACCCGCCGTCGGCCGTTCCGGACGACTGGCGGGTGTACGGCTACGACCGCCAGGTGCAGGTGCTGCTGGAGCTGCTCGACCACCTGGGCATTGCGAAGGCGCACGTCTGCGGACTGTCGATGGGCGCGTACACAGCGGTGCAGTTCGGGCTGGCGCACGCCGACCGATGCCTGAGCATCACGGCGGCCGGAGTCGGCACGGGCAGCGCGGACCCGGAGCTCTTCCTGAAGGAGTCGGAGGAGCGCGCCGCCCTGCTCGACGCCCAGGGGATGGACGGCATGGAGGCGTACCTGTCGGGTTCGACGCGGATCCGGTTCCGGGAGAAGGACCCCGTGGGATGGGAGCGCTTCGCGGCGCTGTTCCGGGCGCACTCGGCCACGGGCTCGGCGAACACGCTGCGGGGATTTCAGGGGCGGCGTCCGAGCATCTACACGCGGGAGCGCGATCTGGCGGCCCTGGACGTTCCGTTGCTGGTCATCTGCGGGGACGAGGACGATCCGTGCCTGGAGCCGTCGCTCTTCCTGCGGCGCACCGTTCCCCGCTGCGGGCTCGTGGTGCTTCCGCATACGGGGCACGCCTGCAACCTGGAGGAGCCCGGAGCGTTCAACGCGGCGCTCGCCGAGTTTCTCGCGCAGGCGGAGGCCGGGAAGTGGGGCTCGAGGCCTGAGGACAGCGGCGACAACTGGGCGGCGACGGCGCGTTAGTCGACGACGGCGAAGGCCTCGACCTCGATGAGGAAGTCGGGGTTGACGAGCGCGTGTACGACCACCATTGAACTGGCCGGCGGTTCGTGCTCGTCACGGTACTCGTTCTGGGCCTGGCGCGCGGCCTCGATGTCGGCGTCCGGCGTGAGGAAGACGGTCACCTTCACAATGTCGGAGAGCCTCCCGCCGACCGACTCTATGGCGGTCTTGAGGTTGGCGTTGACCTGCCGCGCCTGCGCGAGCGTGTCGCCCTTCCCGACGACGCTTCCGTCGGCGGCGCGCGCCGTCTGGCCGGCGATCCAGACGAGGTTGCCGGACTTGACGACGTGCGCGTAGCGTCCGCCGGGCGGCGGAGCGAGTCCTTCGGGGTTCGTGCGAATGATGTCAGGCATGGTCTCTCTCCCGTCGGCTCCCGTCGCCTATGTAAGGGTAGTACGGGGGGCCCCAGTCCTCGCTCGGATTGTTCAGCATCAGGGCGATGAACTGCGGCGTGAGGAACCCCAGCAAGGCGACGCCGTCTCTCACCTGGTCGCGGTTGACGCTGCCGCCCCACGTCGCGCCTCCGTGAACGAGTTGGTTCCGCAGCACGTACAGACGGTTGAAGAGGATGGCGAGTATCGTGAGCGCATCCTCGTTCCCCAGCGCTTGCCTCACCCTGTGCTGCTCGGACTCAAAGCGCTGACTCCAGTTTTCATAGCCGTCCCTGCCGTTGTAGTGACTCCAGAACGGCCCGTAGACGTACGGGTTCTCGAGAAGCACTCGTATGGGACCGGAATACGCCACCCACAACGAGCGGAAAATCGAGCCTTCGTAATCCAGGCGAACGATTCTCCGTAGGAACCGTTCTACCCGCTGGTGCTCTCTCTCCTCGGTGTGCTCCTCCTGTTCCTCTCCGTAGGCCGCGTTGAAAGCAATCCAGTAGAAGACATAGGCGCCGTCGGGATCGTCGCGCTCCAACGCTTCGTCCCCTCGCAGCCCCCAACTGATGGAGCGGCGCATGCGAAGCGAGAGGCTATCGTTCTCACTGCGCAGGCGCTCCTCGACAGACAGTCTCTGTGCTTCGAGTTCCGCGAATGTCAACGGCAGTTCCGCCATACTCCCCCGCTACGCCTTGTAGTACACCGGCACGGCGGCGCCGGAGACGGCGCGGGCCTCCTCGGAGGCGAGGAAGAGCATGACGCTCGCGAGGTCGTTGGGCTGCACCCATCGCTCGGTTTTGGCGTTGGGCATGGCGGCGCGGTTGGCCGGGGTATCGATGATGCTGGGGAGGACGGCGTTGACGGTGATGTCGTAGTCGCGAACTTCGTCGGCGACGGCCTGGGTGAGGAGGATGACGCCTCCCTTGCTCACGGAGTAGTGAGCGACCATGCGGTCGCCCTTGAGTCCGCTGCGCGCGGCGACGCTGACGATGCGGCCGTAGCCCTGCCGCTTCATGTACGGCAAGGCGGTCTTGATGCAAAGGAACGCGGACTTCAGGTTGAGCTGGAGCATTTCGTCCCAGTCGGTCTCCTCCATCTCCTCGACCGCGGGGCCGAACCGGAAGCCCCCGGCGATGTTCACGAGGATGTGAGGCCCGCCATGGGCGGAGGCGGCCTCGAACAGGCCGCGGACAGACGCCTCGTCGAGCACGTCGGTCTCGTGGTGGCGGAGTTGCGCCGCGCGGTCGCCGAGGGCGGCGATATCCTCGGGCCGCAGGGGGTTGCGCCCCGCAACCACCACGAGGGCGCCGGCCTCGATGAAGCGCCGGACGACGACGGCGCCGACGGCGCCGCTTCCGCCGGTCGCCACAACGGTCTTGCCGGTGAAATTCATTCCTGCGCCCGGATGCGCCGACCGATGAACGTCTTGCCTGTCTGAACGATCTCCTCGTCCTCCTCGGCTGTGCGCCCGCTGACGCCCAGCCCGCCGAGGATCGTCCCGTCGGGCGCGACGACGACCGCGCCGCCTCCGCCGGTGAAGAGGCTGGGATTGCCGAAGCCCGTCAGTCCGAGCGGCGACGCCTTGACCCGCTCCTCGAAGTCGAGCGTGTCCGCCCTCATGCAGGCGGACGTGTACGCCTTCTTGAGCGCATTCTGACGGGCGAGCGCGGCGTTTACTCCGGCCTGCGCGGCGAAGCAGATCAGTTCGCCGCGGTCGTCCATCACTGCGATGGCGATGGGACGCCCGCCCATCTCGTTCGCCTTGCGCAGCATCTCGGCGAGCGCCCGGCGCGACTCGGCTAGTCCGAGCGTCTTGCGCGTCCTCACGCGAGTTCCCCCTGGAGCGCGGCGAGCGCAACCCGCGCGAGGCGCTCGTCCTGCTCACGGTCGCCGCCCTGCACGCCGATCGCCCCGACGACGGCGCCCTGCTCTCCCGCGCGCACGACGACGCCTCCATGCGCAGCGCCCACGAACCCGTCGTCAAAGTCGGCGGCGCTCATGCGGCGTTGAGCGCGCTCCGCGGCGAACTCGTTGAGGTCCGCGCCCGCTCGCGACGCCGTGTACGCCTTTCGGATGGCGTGGCGCCGCGCGAAGATGGGCGCGCCGTCCGCGCGGGCGAACGCGACGAGGTCGCCGTTGTCGTCAACGACGGCTACGGCGATAGGCCCCGCGCTCTCGGCGGACGCTGCGTCGATCGCGGCGTCCACGGCGCGCAGCGCGTCCTCAACGTCCATCACCTGCCGGTCGTACATCGCTTCTCCCCGGTCGCCTGGCGCAAGTGTAGCGCGGGAGCGCCTCAACGCAAGAGGGGCGCCTCCGCTGGAGGCGCCCCTCTGTTGCGATCGCGGACGTTGCGACTATTCCGAGGGGAAGAGGCCGCGGATGATGTTGAGCGTCTCCGTCGGGAGCGCCGCGAGACCGTCGACCTGGGCCTGGTACTGGTCGCCGGTGCGGAGGCCCACGTCGTAGTTGCGGGCGTTCATGTCGGCGACGAAGGCCTCGCTGGAGACGACCTGCTCGAACGCTGCACGGACGGACGCCACGACGTCGTCCGGCGTCTGGGACGGCATACCGAAGATGCGGCTGGAGGCTGCGAGGTCCATCAGCGAGTTGAAGGCGTCGATGTACGACTGGTCGGCGCCGAGGCGCTGGCTGGCGATGTTCGCGATGCTGTCGACCCACTGGTACTTGCCCTCGGCCTTGCCGGCCTTGATCCACTCCGGCTCGAGGATGGTGTAGAAGAGCGGCGTGGCGTAGCCCTCGGCCCACTCGGGGTTGTTCTTCACCTCGGAGTCGCGGCACGTGGGAGTGATCTCGATCTCGCCCCGGTTGAATGCCGCGTTCATGTCGGACGTGCCGGTGTAGCCGAACACGCGGTCGAACGGGAAGCCGACCTGCACCGCCCACTCGGTGGTGGTGGCGTAGGTGTCGACCCGGCCGATCTGGCCGATGGTGAAGTTGCCGTTGAAGTACTCGTCGAGCGCGTTGTTCGGGTTGGAGAGCGCGTCGGTGCGGATGCACCACGTCTGGTCGCTCGGCGTGAAGTCCGGCGCGCCGAGGTACTGGAGGTCGGAGGCGGCCTCGAATCCCTCGACACCGGAGAGGATGGACTGCTGGACGAGAGTCGAGATGACGACGACGATGTCGACACGGTTCTCGCGGTAGTCCTCCTCCGTTACGGAGCGGACGGCGACGAGCGTGTTGGCGCCGGGCTTGTTGCTGACGATGACGTTGGGGTTGCCTTCGAGCGCGCCGCTCAGGTGATGCGCAAAGATGCGGGAGAAGGTGTCGAACCCGCCGCCCGGCGCGTAACCGACGGTAATCTGGACGGTCTTGCCGCCGAAGTCGACGCGGTCCTCTTCGGGGATGGGCGTCGGGGTCGCCGTCGGCTCAGGGGCAGGCTCCGGCGTCGGCGTTGGGGTCGCCGGAGGCGGCGTTGCGCCCGGCGGAAGCGGAGTCGGCGTAGCCGTGGGCTCAGGGACGGGCGTGGCCGTCGGCGTAGCGGTGGGGTCCGGCGCCGGGACAGGAGTGGCCGTAGGGTCTTCGCCGCCGCAGGCGCTCACGATCAGCGCCAGCGACGCGAGAATCGCGACGCAGGTCATAGTGGCGAGTCGAGCGGGCAAACGGGTGCGCATCAGTCCTCCCAAGGCGCCAATGGCGCTTTTTCGGTTTGCGTTCGCAAAGGTGGCGGAGATTTTAGCACACTTTGGAAGGGCAACGCGCCCGCCGCATTCCGCGCGCCTCTCCGCCTCTTTGGGGCATCACTTGCGGAAGGGAGGAATCAGAGGCCGCGCCAGAATTGGGTGATGGTTTCGCGGCCCTTGAGGATGTCGGGGAGGAAGTCTCCGAGCACGGGGTCTATCCAGGGGATGTGGATGACGAGGTCAAAGAACCCGTAGATGAGCACGAGGAATATCAGGAGCCACGCGAGGGCGGCCCACCAGCGGACGCGCCCGAAGATGAACAGGTAGAGGAATACGTAGCCCGGCAGCGCTATCTGGAAGCCGATGAGCCATATTGCGGCCACGAGCGCGAAGGTGGAGCCGATGGCCTTCACCGTGCGCTGCATGACCACTCCGCGCTGGGCGTCGGTCCGCGTCCTGCCGATGTCCATGATTCGGCCCGCGGACGCCGAGGGGAAGAGGAGGTGCATCACCGCGTAGATGAGGATGAGCGCGAGCCCAACGACGGTGATGACTCTCGGCAAACGGGCGGCCTCCCACGACCACTCGAACGTTTGCCAGAAGGTGAACGCGAACGCGAACGCGAGCAGGGCGACGAATATCCCGCTGGGAGTAGGCCGCAGGATGTCCCGAAGCGGCGGACGCGAGCGAGGCTCGTCCTGCGTCGCGGCGGACTCCGCAGGGTCGTCGCCGCTGCCGCCGGCGGGCGGAGGAGGCGAGGCGGGATCGGCGGGCGGGGAAGACGCGGCGGCCTCGGCGCGGGCGGCGAACTCCGCCTCCTGCTGCGCCACCGTGCGATTGACGTTCCGCTGCATCCGCACGGTGTACGCCGCCGTCCCCACCGCGATCATGATGATGATGAGCACCGCCGGGCGCGTGAAGACTCCCTGCGTCGGCTCTGAGAAGTTCACCCAGTCGAACGCCACGCTGGAGATGCCGTAGAACCTCTCGATGATGCTGCCGAGAATGACCGCGATGATGATGGGCGGGCGCGGCCAGCCGTGCGACTTCATGAAGTAGCCCAGGGCGCCGAACGCGAGCATAACGAGCAGGTCGTATATCGCGCGGTTCGCCTGGAACGCCGCGATCGTCATCACCGCGAGGATGATGGGGACGAGGACGTTGGGCCGCACGAACGCGATGCGGGTGAGGAGCGGAGTGAACCCCAGGGCGAGGCCCGTCGCCAGGACGTTGGCCATCACCAGCGAGAATGCGATGGTCATCGTCAGCGGCAGCTGCCTGTCCAGCATGTCGGGTCCCGGGCGGACGTCGAGAATGATGAGGAGTCCGAGGAACAAGGCCATGCCCACGGAGCCGGGAACGCCGAAGAAGAGCGTGGGAACGAGCTGGCCGCCGTCGACGGCGTTGTTGGCGGACTCCGGCGCAATGACGCCCCGGATGTCCCCCGTTCCGAACGTTTGCGTGCCGCCGCGCACGGTCTGACGCGCCGAGGCATAGGACAGCCACTGCGCGAGCGAGCCGCCGATGCCCGGCAGCAGCCCGACGAATACGCCCATCGCCGCCGAGCGGAGGACGAGCAGCCAGTTGCGGAGCACGGCGCCCATGCCCTCGCGGCGTTGCGACGAGGCGTCGGTCTGGGCGGCGCTCGCGTGACGCGCGATGGAGACGTCGCTCACGACCATGTCGAAGAACTCCGGCAGCGCGAAGAGCCCGATGACGACGGGGATGACGTGGATCCCGTCCCACAGGTAGTCCTGGCCGAAGGTGAGCCGGTGAGCGCCGGTGGCGTCGTCGTAGCCCACGCTGGCGATGAGGAGGCCGAACGCGCCGACCATGAGCCCGCGCACGAGCGCTCCGCTGCTGACGACGCCGACGACGGCTATCGCCACGAGCCCGAGCACGAAGAACTCGGCGGCGCTGAACGTGTTGACCACGGGGCGGGCGATGGGGATGGTGATGAAGAGGAAGAAGGCCCCGATAATCCCGCCGAGCAGCGAGGCGAAGTACGCCGCCGAGAGGGCGACGCCGGCCTTCCCCTGGCGAGCGAGCGGGTTGCCGTCGAGGATCGTCGCCTGGCCGGACGTCGACCCCGGCATGCCCAGGAGCACCGCGGGCAGCGTGTCTCCCGTCGGGACGGTCGCGACCATGCCGATGGCGAGGGGAAGCGCGATATACGGGTCGAGTCCGTACGCGAAGCCCAGCAGCACGATGATGCTCGGCACGGCGCCGCCGGGCATCGCTCCGTTCAGCACGCCGACGACGACCCCCACGATGAGGGCAAGGATGGGGCGCCAGTCGGCAAGGTTGCCGATGGCCTCCCCGCCCGCCTCGAACATCGCGGGGAATCCGGTGAGGATCGAGTCGATCATGCCGCGTGCGCTTCCTGCCGCGCTTCTCCGCCCTTCCGGCGCGCAGGCCGGTTGCGCGAGCCGCTCAGGGGCCGCAACCGGCTTCCCGGAGCGGCTGCGCGCCCCCGCTTCACGGCGACGCTACTGGTCCAGGGTGTTCTTGGCGAAGACATCCTCGAGTTTGGCGAGCCTGGGCGTGAGGCCCTGCTCGTAGGAGTATTGAGCGGCCGTCTCGAGCACGAGGCGGTTGGCGCGGACGCCGTGCTGGACGAGGGGCTGCTTGAGCGCGGCGCCGCCCTCCGCGGAGACGAGACCGGTCTCTACGTAGTAGTCGACGTGATCGGCGCGCTCCCGGTTGGCGATGTCGTTGGCGCGGTTGAACGCCTTCATCAGGTTGAGGAGCACCCAGGGGTGCTTTTCGGCGATCTCACGCTTCACGACCATGCCGTGGTTGATGGGGTAGAGACCGGTCTTCTGATAGAAGCGGATGCCCTCGGCGCGCGCGTCGGGGAAGAGGGGCGCGATGTCCGGGTGGCTCCACAGGTCGGCGGTGCTGCGGTCGATGAGGTTGGGGTCGACGATGTAGAGGAGCGTGGCCTCGAGTTCGCCGGAGAGCATCATCGAGCCGATGTTCTTCTCGAGGGGTATCTGGTTGACCGTGACGCCCTCCGGGGGCTTGAAGCCGGTGGCGCCTCCGTGGCTCTGCTCGGGGACGCGCTCCATGAAGAACTCCATGTCCTTGGGCTCGACGCCGAACTCGTGCTGAAGAACGCCGCGCGTCCACAGGGCCGCGGTCTGCTGGTACTCCGGAACGCCGACGCGCTTGCCCTTCAGGTCGGCCGGGCTCTGGATCCCCGCGTCCTTGCGGACGAGGACGCCGGTGTGGAAGAAGCGGCGGGTGGTGAAGATGGGAAGCCCGACCCACCGCTCGTCGCCGACCGCCATGGCCATGATGAGCGACGAGAAAGACATTTCGGATACGTCGAAATCGCCGAACTTGAGCTGCCGCCAGAAGAGCTCGGACGCGTGCACCGGGCTCGGGACGAGCTGGATGCCGTCCGGCTTCACGCGGCCGTCGTGGATGGCCCACGTCCTAGGGTTCGACGCCATGCCTACACTGAGCTGAATGTCCATGAAACTATCGCCTCCTCGGCTGAATGCGGGCCTAGAGGCCCGAGATGAACTGCTCTTCCTCGTCCCAGCGGCCGACGTTCGACCGCCACACCATATCGAGCCGCGCCATGTCTTCTTCGTTGAGAGGATCGGCGCCGGAGCAGCCGACGGCCTCCTCGAGATGCGCCATTTCGGAGAAGCCGCCCAGCACGGTTGTGACCGCCTCGTCCTGGAGGATGAAGCGGTAGGCGGCCTGCGAGAGGGTCTGCCGGCCAGGTCGGGAGAGGAACGCGAACGGCATGGCGCGGCGCACCATCGCCTGGTACATGTCGGTGTTCCGGGTGAGTCCGCCGCCCGCGAGCGGGTGGCGCCCGCCCCCGCCGACCGCGTGGTCGGTGAGGACGCCGCCGGCGAGGGGACGGATCACGGCGGCGCCGACGCCGAGTTCGCGGGCGCGGACGAGGTACTGCCCGTAGTCGTGCTGCACGTCGAGGCCGTCGGGCGTCGGGATGCCGGCAGTGGGATTGAGGAGGTCGTACCACACGTTGAGCATGTGGAACTCGCGGGTTTCGAGGAGGGCGAGAATAGCGTCGGCGTCGGCGTCCTCGTTGGCGAAGCCGAAGTAGCGGGTCTTGCCCGCGCGGCGGAGCCGTTCGAGTCCTTCGAGGGCGCCACTGGCGCCGAGGTAGTCGTCGAGACCGAGGTGTATCCACCCGGGGACGGTGGTGTCGGTCTCGATGCTCGGGGGGTTGTGAATCTGCACGACGTCGACGTGATCGACCTGGAGCCGCCGTAGTGAGTCTTCGACGGACTCGACGACGGCGTCGGCGATATGGTCGAGTTCGTCGGGCATCACCTCGACCTTGGTGGCGATCACGGGCCGAAAGCCGATCTCGCGCATGGCCTTGCCGATGTTGGTCTCGGCGAGGCCCTTGCCGTAGTCGGGGGAGGTGTCGAAGTAGTTGACGCCGAGTTCGAGGGCGCGTTCGATAGCGCGGAGCTGCTCCTGGGGCTCGCCCTTGACCAGCAGGCCGGCGTTGTCGCCGGAGCCGAATCCGATTTCGGAGACGCGGATGCCGGTCGAGCCCATCTCGCGGTATTTCAAGGGGACCTCCGGGAAGCCTGGCGGGGAAGCCCGCGGCGCGGCGTTATGTAATCCGCGCTGGGCGCGCGTGTCAACCCTACCATGTTCGGCTGGGCGGCGCCCTGCCCTCTCACCCCGGCCACCTGGCGGGCTACTGCGCCATGGCAAGGGCGAGGCGGACGGCTTCAGGGCCGGGGGTCAGGGCGCCGGACTCGACGCGGTGGACGAGTTCGGTTACGGCGTCGCAGTGGGGCGTGGGGATGCCGTGGCGGGCGCCCTTTTGCGCGACGAGGCCACTGAAGTAGTCGATCTCGGTGCGGCGCTTGCGCTGCACGTCCTGGTACATCGAGGTCATTGCGCTCGGGCTGACACGGAGGGCGCGGTCGGCGAGCGCCTGCTCCACGGCGTCCGTGTCGCCGGCGGCGGTCGCGTAAACGTCGGCGGAGGCGTACTCGCCCATGATCACGGAGAGGGGATGGCCCTCGGCCTCGGCGACGCGCATGGTCTCGGCGGCGAGCCTGACGGCGAGCCTGCGAGCGCCGGCGTCGGCAAGCAGTTCGGCGGACTTCATGCCTCCGATGGCGGAGACGGGGTTGAGCATGGTGTTGTTCACCATCTTCGACCACCGCTCGTGCGCGAGGTCGTCGATGGGCTGGCTCGGCCAGACACGGTTGAGCACGGCGGAGACTCGTTGGGAGTTCTCACCGGCCGGGGCCTCGTGCTCGCCGATGTAGACGCCGGGCAGGTCGGCGGACGCCGTCGCGCGACTGACGGACGATGAGGCCTGAACCCGCCCGGGTTCGAGGAAGGAGCCGTTGATGAGGATGACGCCGCCCACTACCCGCTCGGCGCCGACCTCAGGCGCGATCCACTCCTCGTTGATGCTGTTCTGCATCGACACGACGAGACTGTCGTCGTCGAGGAGCGGCTTGACGACGGCGAGCGCCTCCATGGTGTCGTACGACTTCACACAGAGGAACAGGACGCCGACCGGGCCGCCGAGTTCTTCGGGGGCGACGACACGGAGGCCGGCGTGCTCTTCGGCGCCGGACTGCTCGTCGCGGACGGTCAGGCCGCGCGCGCGGATGGCGTCGCGCTGCGGCGCCCATGGCTCGACGATGGTGGGATCGAGTCCCGCGTTGGCGAGGCGGACGGCGATCTGTCCGCCGATGGCGCCGGCGCCGTAGACGACGATGTTGGCGGGGTCCGCCATAGGACGCTCCTGGTTGAGGGTTACAGTCCGCCGCCGAACTTGCGGCTGGCGACGACGGCCTGCGCGCGGGGGCTGATCTGGCTCTGCACACGGATGTTGAGCAGCGCCGGGCCGTCGGTGGCCAGGGCGCGCTCAAGGGCCGGTTCGAGTTCTTCGGGCCGCTCGACGAGTTCGCCGTAGGCGCCGAGCCCCTGCGCGACGAGGTCGTAGCGGGAGGGGGCGAGGTCGGTGATGACGGCCTTGCCGTAGAGGCCGAGTTGCAGATTCTTGTCGATGCCCCACGCGGCGTCGTTGCCGACGAGGAAGACGACCTTCATGTTGTGGCGGACGGCGGTGTCGAGCTCCATCCCGTTGAAGCCGAAGGCGCCGTCGCCGGTTACGCAGAACACGCGGGCGCCGGGCTTGGCGAGCGTGGCGGCCATGGCGACGGGCACGGCCTGACCGAGCAGGCCGAGATTGGGGAGGTAGTGCCAGCTGCGGGGGGCCCGCGCCGGCAGGTAGGCGCGTCCGTAGTAGGCGTAGTCGCCGCCGTCGAACACGAGCACGTCGTCGGGGCGCAGATGATTCGCGAGCATGTTGTGGACGAACATCGAGCGAAGGGGGACTTCGTTCGTTACGAACTGTTCGAGGCGCTGCTTCTGCTCGGCGACGGCGTCGCGGAAGCGGCCGACCCACGGCAGCTCCGGCCACTCCATCGAGGCGGCTTCGTCCGCGAGTTGCCCGACAATCGGGCCAACGTCGCCGACCAGAGCGAGGTCGACGCCGCGGTTGCGCCCCACCTGGACAGGGTCGGGTTCGACCTGGATGACCCTGGCGTCGCTCGGCACCGCCGGGCCGAGGGCGAAACCGATGGTGAAGTCGAGCAGTTTGCCGAGGAAGAGGACGACGTCGGCTTCGCGGATGAGATTGGCCGCGGTGTGCTGGCTGAGGTCGAAGAAGCCGAAGCAGTAGGGATGCTCGTCGGAGACGATGCCGCGCGCCGCCTCTTCGGTCATGAAGGGGATCCTGGTGGTCTCGATGAACCGCTCGTAGATGGACGTCCAGTCGCCGTAGGCTGCGGGCGTGCTGGCGACGATAACGGGGCGCTCGGCGGCGCGGAGCATCGCGACGGCCTTGCGCACGGCGTCGGGCGAGGCCTGGATAGGCTGCGTCCGGCGGTGCGAGGCGGCGTCGAAGAAGCGCACTTCCTCCTCGTCCACGACGGCGCTCTGGACGTCGACGGGCACGGTGAGGTGCGCCGGGCCCCGACGTCCCTCGAACGCGGTGCGCACGGCGGTGGAGACGAGGTCGGGAATGCGTCGCGGGTCGTGAGCCAGCCAGGCGCCCTTCGTGACAGCCCGGGCGATGCCGACCTGGTCGATCTCCTGCATGACTCCCCGGTGGTAGTTCCTGAAGTCGGCGGAGCCGGCGATGTTGAGGATGGGGCTTTCGGTGGACATGGCGTTGAGCAGGCCGGGGAGCGCGTTGGCGTGGCCGGGGGTGGTTACGGCGACAACGCCGAGGGTCCCGGTCATACGGGCCCATCCCTCGGCCATGTGGACGGCGGCCTGCTCGTGGCGGCAGTCGATGAGCCGGAAGCCTTCGTCGTCGAGCACGTCGAGGAGGGGGAGAATGTGGTCGCCGGCGACGGTGAAGATGGTGTCGACGCCCTCGACCCGGAGGGCTTTCGTGATGATCTGGGCTCCGTTGATGGTCAAGGGGTGCGCTCCAGAGGGGGATGTCCAGGCTCGGTGAGCGATGCTAGCAGTCGCGCGACCGGACGGGCAACGGCGGGCGGCTCTAGCCGGACCTATGCTACAATTGACCGTCGGGGAGAGATGGCTGAGCGGTTTAAGGCGGCGGTCTCGAAAACCGTTGTGGGGGCTTCCTCCACCGTGGGTTCGAATCCCACTCTCTCCGCCATCCGTGGGAGAGGTGCCGGAGTGGCCGAACGGGCACGACTGGAAATCGTGTAGGGGTTAACAGCCTCTCGCGGGTTCGAATCCCGCCCTCTCCGCCATTGCTGGCCCTCCCTGTCCTGGTTCGTGGTGAGCCTGTCGAACCACGGACCTTCTCCTCGCGCCGGCGATAGCCACTCAGCCGGTCCGCTCACCCCGCGCGCCCTGCGCGCAACCCTCCGCTCCGGCGCTGCGACATTTCAGCCTTACGCGGCGGGCGTTCGGTATGCCACAATGCCGGCGCAGGAGGAATTCATGCGTCTTGTCGCAGTGAACGTCGGGCAGCCGCAGATGCTCACGGGCACGGCCCGGGGGGATGTGCTTTCGGGTATACACAAGCGCCCGGTCGACGGCCCGGTTGCGGTGCGGCGGTTGAACGTGGACGGCGACGCTCAGGCCGATCCCGTGAACCACGGCGGGCCGGACGCGGCGGTGTACGTCTACGCCCTGGAGGACTACGACTACTGGCGGGCCGAGCTCAAGCGCGAGCTTCCGTACGGGACGTTCGGGGAGAACCTCACGGTGGAGGGCGCGTCGTCGGACGCGATGTGCTTCGGCGACGTTTGGCAGGTCGGCGGGGTGGTGCTGCAGGTTACGGAGCCGCGTTCGCCGTGCTACAAGCTCGAGCACAAGATGGGGATTCGTCATTTCGCGGCGAAGTTCCGGCGCACGGGACGCGTGGGGTTCTACAACCGCGTGCTGCAGGAGGGCGAGGCTCAGGCGGGCGACGAGGCGAAGGTGATCGAGCGCCACCCGGCGGGACTGTCCATCCGTCTGCTCAGCGACGTGCGCCACGCGGCCTACGTGAGCCGCGAAGACGCGGAGCGGGTGCTCGCCGCGGACGACCTCCCGGCGGCGCAGCGGGGCTACGCAACGAAGCGTCTCGCGAGGATTCGCCGGACGGAAGCCAGGGCTCGATGACAGACGTCGAGCGCGACCTGCCCTACTGGGCCGCATTCGGCCGCGTGCCGACCGTCGGAAGCGTGCGCATCGGGCTGCTCGAGGAGCGGTTCGGCTCGCTGGAGGCGGCGTGGCAGGCCACGACGGGCGAACTGAGCGCCGCAGGACTCACGCCGAACACCGTGCAGTCGATCGACCAGGTCCGGCGCGTCGTCGACCCTGAGCGGGAGATAGAGGCAACGCGCGAGGCCGGCGTGGCGGTGCTCACCTGGCACAGCGCGGAGTACCCGCGCCTTCTCCGGGAGATCGACGACCCGCCGCCGGTGCTGTACGTGCGAGGTTCGCTCGAACCGAACGATGAGGCGCGGGTTACGGTGGTGGGCACTCGCGGCCCGACGGTTTACGGCCGGGAGGCGGCGCGCCATCTCGCCGGCGACCTCGCGAAGGTCGGCGTGGCGGTCGTGAGCGGGCTCGCGCGGGGCATCGACGGGGCAGCGCACACAGCGGCGCTGGACGAGGGAGGCCGCACCATCGCGGTGCTGGGCAGCGGGCCGGACGTCGTGTATCCGCCGGAGCATTCTGGGCTGCTGAACCGGATCATCGAGAACGGGGCGGTGGTTTCGGAGCACCCGTTGGGAGCAAAGCCGGAGGCGCGGCACTTTCCGCGCCGCAACCGCCTGCTGAGCGGCCTGAGCCTGGGAACGCTGGTCATCGAGGCGGGCGAGGGGAGCGGGACGCGCTCGACGGTGCAGTACGCGCTGGAGCAGGGCCGGGAGGTGCTGTGCGTGCCCGGGAGCATCTACTCCCCGGCCAGCCAACTGACGAACGGGCTTATCAAGGAGGGCGCGAAGCTCGTAGCCTCAGTGGACGACGTGCTGGAGGAGTTGCAACTGAGCAACTCGCCGCGCCAGGAGCCGATGCCGGGGCTTGCGACGGCGGATACGGATGACGAGGCGGCTCTGCTGGCGGCGCTCGGCCACGAGCCGCTGCACATCGACGAGTTGAGCCGCCAAGCCAGCATGTCGGCGACGCTGGTGATGAGCACACTGGCGGTGATGGAACTGAAAGGCTCGGCCATGCAGGTCGGGCGGATGCACTACGTACGGGGCCGGGGCGTGTAAGCCTGAGTGCTTGACAAGGGCTTTCCGTCTGCGCCTATGCTGAAAATATGGCGACAAGAAAGCCCGGAACCAGCAAGACGAGCAAACGAACTGCTGCCAGGACCGCCGGCAAGGCGTCCACGTCGCGGAGCAGGGCGCCGAGCAGCCCGCAGCGCGGGACTCGCGCCGGCGGCGCGGCGGCGCGGAGCATAGGGAACGCGCGGCGGCTGGTGGTCGTCGAGTCTCCTGCGAAGGCGCGGACGGTCAACCGGTTCCTCGGCGGCGACTACAAGGTGCTGGCCTCGATGGGCCACGTGCGCGACCTGCCCGAGCACCGGCTCGGCGTGAACGTCGAGCAGGACTTCCGTCCGTTCTACGAAGCCCCGAAGGACAAGCGCGAAGTCATCGCGTCGATCAAGGCCGCGGGCGACAGGGCGGAGCGCATCTACCTGGCGACCGACCCAGACCGGGAGGGCGAGGCGATCGCGTGGCACGTGCTCGAGGC
>DAOUKL010000064.1:0-17744 GCA_034421335.1 Dehalococcoidia bacterium
CGACGTCTCCATCAAGGAAGGCGGCATCCAGGTGGAGTACGAGGACGAGGACCGCGAGATCCACGAGATCTTCGAGGGGGAGCTGGCCAAGTCGGGCGCCCAGTGCAACATGAAGGCGTTCATCCCCTACTGCACCGGCGTCGCCGGCGTAACCGACGAGCGCAAGACGTAGGGGCGGCGCGCGCCATGACCCGTAGGGGCGCCCCTCGTGGGCGCCCTTCGCGGGCGGAGGCCGGACCCCTCCCGGCTTCTCCAGGCCTGTTGGGAGAGAAGACGCTCTCCCCTCCGGGAGGCATCCCCGAAAGGGACGGAAAGGACTGAATGAAGTACCAGGGCAAGGTCGAGTTTCGCTGTGAGCCGCTGAAGGTGTGGGACACCGTGCTCGATATGGAGCAGTTCGTCGCCTGCTTCCCCGGCGTCGACAACGTCGTCATGGTTGACGACCGAACGTTCGAGGGAGGCATGAAGGGTCAGGTGGGGCCGGTGTCGAGCGACTTCACGTTCCGGGCCCAGATTGTGGAGTCGGAGGCGCCGGTGCGGCTGCGGGCCGAGGTGATGAGCGAAGATTCGCTGACGAAGAGCGTGGTGACCGCGGACATCGAGATGGCGCTCTCCGCGCTGGACGGCGGCGGCGCCCAGCTCGCCTACCAGTCGGAGGTCCGCATCAAGGGGCGGCTCGGCATCGTCGGCGACATGATTATCCGAGCGACGGGCGCGCAGGTCATCGAAGAGTTCTTCCGCCGCCTGCGCGTGCGAGTGGAGCCCGCAACGGCGTCGGAAGGGGGCGCGTCGTGACCGAGCGCCGCGCGTACGACGTCATCGTCATCGGGGGCGGCTCAGCCGGCTGCGCCGCTGCGGCGCGCCTGAGCGAAGACCCGCGCCGCCGGGTGCTCCTGCTGGAAGCGGGCCCCGACCCCCAACCGCAGCCTCCCGAAATCGCCAGCGGCGACCGCGCGGCCCGCGTCGTCCTCGAGTCGGACTTCGTCGTCCTGTACGAAACGGAGCGCGCGAGCGGCGACGGCGCCTTCTACAACGTCAGCGGACGCGTGATGGGTGGCGGCTCATCAGTCAACGCCATGGCGGTCGTCCGCCCCACGCGCCACGACCTCGACACGTGGGCCGCCCTCGGCAATCCCGGCTGGTCGTACGACGACTGCCTCCCCATCCTGAAGCGTCTCGAGACCGACGCCGACTACGGCGACCACGAGATCCACGGCAACGAGGGCCCTATCTACGCCCAGCGCGTCTTCCGCCTCGATATGCAGGCGTCCGAGCCCGTTCAGGCCTTCATCGACCGCGCCGTGAGCATGGGCCTGCCCCTCTGCCCCGACCTCAACGTCCCGGACCCGTTCGGCGTCTGCGGCTCCGCCTACAACGTCAAGGACGGCGTCCGGCAGTCCACCGTCGTCGCCTACCTCGACCCGGCCCGGGGCCGCCCGAACCTCGACGTCGTCGCCGACGCTCCGGTGCAGGCGCTGCGGTTCGACGGCGCCCGCGTCGCCGGGGTCGTCTACCGGCAGGGCGGCGAGCTGGTCTCCGCCTCGGCGGAGCGCGTCGTCATCAGCGCAGGCGTCTACCACAGCCCGCAGATCCTGACGCTCTCCGGCGTGGGCCGCGAGGAGGAATTGCGCCGCCTGAGCATCCCGTCCGTTCTCGTCCGCGAGGGCGTCGGCGAGAACTACCAGGACCACGCGACGCTCACCATGACCTACGAGGGCCGCTCCGATTTCGACCCCGACTGGGTGATCCCCCGCTTCCGCCTGATGTACAAGAGCGACGCATCGCTGCCGTGCGGCAACTTCCACATCTTCCAGCGGCCGCCCACTATCGTGCAGGGCGTGAAGCGGATGATGCCCGTCTCCGCGAACCTCGTCGAGCAGCGCGCGAGGGGCAGCATCCGCTTCAACTCCACCGACCCCGACGACATTCCCCAGATATTCGACGCGATGCTCAAGCACCCCGACGACCTGAGGGCGATGCTTACCGCCATGGAGTTCATCAACGAACTTGTCAGCGACGAGTCGATGGAGGCCTACTACGGCCCGTTGCTCTCGCCTGCCGACGGCGAGGACTGGGCGGAGTTCGCCCTCGGCGCCCACGCCTCCTACCACCACGGCGTCGGCACGTGCAAGATGGGCCCGGAGTCCGACCCGATGGCGGTCGTCGGCAGCGACCTCAGGGTTCACGGCGTCGATAACCTCTATATCGCCGACGCCTCCGTCATGCCCACCATCCCCCACGCGAACACCAACGTGACCAGCATTATGATTGGCGAGCGCCTGTCGGATATCATCAAGGCGCAGGACTAGCAGCGCGATAGCAAGCAGCAAGGAGGCTACTCATGGCGACTGACACGCGCACGGCCCCGAAGACGTCCACCTTCTCCATCAAGGGCCCGTACCTGTCGGCGGGCAGGATCAACATCGACCTCGCCCGGACCGACCTGCTCTGGCTCAGCCTCAAGGTCAACGCTGAGGGCGGCGAGAACGCCGTCCACGCCCACACCGACGAGGACCACGCCTTCATCGTCCTCGAGGGCGAGGTGACTTTCTTCGACGAGAACGGCGACGGCAAGACGCTCGGCCAGTACGAGGGCATCATGATCCCGAAGGGCGCCTACTACCGCTACCTCAACACGGGCGAGCGAAACCTCTTCCTTCTCCGCGTCGGGGCGCAGATGGAGCGCAGCGGCATCACCCGCATCACCCCCGACGGCGCGGAAATCCCCGGCGACTCTCCCGAGAACCACCACGTCGACCCGGTCGCCATCGAGGGCAAGAACTTCGGCGCGGCCTAGTCTCTGCGCGCAACAGCGCCCCCATGAGAGGTGGGGCTGCGCCCTCCCCCGAGGCGGGGGAGGGCTGGGGAGCCGACGCTCTGAATAGCTCGTGGTGGAATCCGTCGAACCACGAACCGGAGGTCGTGGTTCGCTTGCGCTAGAATCCGCTCCATGATCATCGACGTCCACGGGCACTACACGACGGCGCCGCCGCAGCTGCGCGAGTGGCGCGCACGGCAGATCGAAAGCGCCGGACGGCCCTTCACCGAGCCCCTCCACATCAGCGACGACGAAATCCGTCAGACCATCGAGAACGGGCAACTCAGGCTCCAGCGCGACCGCGGAACGGACCTGGCGCTCTTCTCTCCCACCGCCGGCGGCATGGCCCACCACTACGGCGACGCCCGCACGAGCCTTCAGTGGACCCGCACGGTGAACGACCTCGTTCACCGTGTCTGCACTATGTTCCCCGACAACTTCGTCGGCGTCTGCCAGCTCCCGCAGTCGCCGGGCGTCTCCCCCTCCGAGTGCGTCGCCGAACTCGACCGTTGCGTCAACGAACTGGGGTTCGTCGGCTGCAACCTCAACCCCGATCCATCCGACGGCTACTGGACCGACCCGCCGCTCACCGACCGCTGGTGGTACGGGCTGTATGAGCGGATGGTCGAGCTCGAAGTCCCCGCGATGGTGCACGTCAGCATGTCGTGCAACCCCAACTTTCACGGCACGGGCGCCCACTACCTCAACGGCGACACCACGGCCTTCATGCAGTTCCTCACGTCCAACCTCTTCACCGACTTCCCCACGCTCAGGTTTGTCTTGCCTCACGGCGGCGGGGCCGTCCCGTTCCACTGGGGACGTTACCGGGGCATCGCGCAGGATATGGGCAGGCCGCCGCTCGACGAACTGCTGCTCGGCAACCTCTACTTCGACACTTGCGTGTACCACCAGGCCGGCATCGACCTGCTCGTGCAGGTGATGGGCGCCGGCAATGTGATATTCGCCTCCGAGATGATCGGCGCCGTGCGGGGCGTCGACGCCCGCACCAGCCGCTACTTCGACGACACCAAGCCCTACATCGACGCCGTCCCAGGCATTACCGAGGCCGACAAGCGCCGAATATTCCAGGACAACGCGTTGGAGGCATACCCGCGCCTGCGACGCCGGCTGGGAGTTTGACGTCCCCCGTCGCCCGTCAGTTGCGCGAAGCTGGCCGGAACAGAGCGGCCGCCGCCGTCACAGCCATCACGCACGCGAACAAGAGAAACGCCGTCTGCGCCGCCGACGCCACACGCTCGGCGCTCGCGCCCTGAAGTCCCGCTATGCCCAGCCCCGAGGTGAAGACCGCCTCGGCCAGCGCAGCCCCCACGATCAACCCGATGGAGCGCACTGTCGGGACCAGCGCCGATACCGTGCCGACCCGTTCTTGCGGCGCAGCCCGCATGATCGCGCTCTGGTTCGGCGCATGAAAGAACGACCCACCCATGCCCGCGAGCAGCAGCATCGCCACGATGGCAAGGGTCGGTGTCGCCGGACTCAGACTCGTAAACAGGAACAGCGCCGTCGCCGACAGGCCGAGTCCTATCGTCGTCGGCGTCTTCACCCCAATCCGGTCCGACAGTCTTCCTGCGAACGGAGGGATGAAGATGAACATAATCGGCAGGCAGAGCATCACGAAGCCCGCTTCGATTGGCGTCAATCCGCGCGCGGACAGCAAGTAGAACGGCATCAGAAAGGTAACGGCCATCTGCGAAATCCCCGCAACCAGCATCAGGCCAATCGAAAACGACAGCGTTCGGTCGCGGAACATCCGCAAATCCACGACCGGGCTGGCTGCCCGGAGTGAGCGCAGCGCGAACGCGGCCATCGCCCCTGCGCTCAGCAGCGCCGCAATCGCAATCGGCGGCGATGTCCAGCCAATCGAGGAACCGCGGTTGAGCCCGACGGCCATCAGCGCCAGGGCCGCGAACAGCAGCGCCGCGCCGGTGAAGTCGGTGCGCCGGTCAGCGGTCGCTCGCGTATTGGGGAGGTAGGCGGCGGCGAGCGCGAAGGCGGCGAACCCGAACGGCGCCCGCGCCCAGAAGATCGAGCGCCAGCCGAGCGTGTCGAGCAGCACGCCGCCGAGCGCGGGGCCGGCCATCAGGCCGAACCCGGCGACCGACGCCAGCATGCCCAGCGCTTTGCCCTTCTCGTTGGCGGGAAACGCCGTCGACACGAGGCCCACTGAGAGCGCGAACATCATCGCGGAGCCGACTCCCTGCACGGCGCGGAGCCCGATGAGCGCAAGAATTCCGGGCGCCGCCGCGGCGAGCGCCAGTGCGACGGCGTAGATGAACGCGCCGCTCGCGAAGATCGTCTTGGGGCCGAACTGGTCGCCCAGCCGTCCCATCGGCAGCGCCAGCCCCAGCACCATCAACTGGTAGGAGAGCGCAATCCATACGACGGTCGACGTGGAGGCGCCGAACTCCGCCGTGAGCGACGGCATGGCGATGGCGACTATGGAGAAATCGGACGTGCCAAGCAGCGTGCTCGCCGCCGCAGCGGCGAGCACGGCCCATTTCGATCCTGAGACTGCGCGTTGGGGGTCGGCGGCTATCGCTTACTCCGCCGACTTGGGGAACATCTCACACGGCGTCTGCCGGGGCCCAAGGCTCTCGTAGTACTCGTTCGTGGCGAGGACGAAGCGCCCCTGGTTGAACCCGCCAGACTTCTCGCTGCGGATGATGATGGCCACCGTCCGCTCGCCCACCGTGTTCTCCACGTGGATCTCGTACGGCTTCACCAGGTCGATTTCGCCCGGCCCGACGTGCATCTCGGCAGTCTGCCTTATCTCCGCGTAGTCCGGCCTGGAGCCGTCGTCGATTCGCTCGTACCGGGAGATGCTCTCGTGGCCGTCCAGCACGCCGTAGAGCGTGTAGATGTGGGCGTGGTGATGGACGCGCTCCGCGCGCCGTCCCTGGCGGGCCTCCCCCTTCGTGAGCCCGTTCACCGCGAAGCCGAAGTCGGGGTCTTCGTAGAAGATCAGGTTCTCCGCCCTGCCGTCCCGCGGCACACAGTCGGGCCACGACTTCGAGGCCTCGAGGACGTCGGGGTCGGCCAGCAGTTCGGCGAGGATCGGGGTGAGCGCCGTCCACCGCTTTTCGAGGTCGGGCTCCGACGCGAAGAGTTCGCGGGTCTGGGCAACGAACCGGTCGAGCGCGTTCTGGGTTCGGGTCTCCACTACCATGGCGTCGCCTCCTGCGCACGGACTTGCTGGGGCAAGTGTGCGCTTGCGCGGCGCGCAGGTCAAGTATGCGCGTGCGCTAAGCGCCAGCGGAAAGTTCGGGTGCGGTACACTTGCGCCAATCCTCGCCGCCCGGGCCATCGCGGAGGTGAGCGAATGGAGTTGTCCGGGATACTGCGCCGCAAGGCGCCAACCGTCCTGGCGGCGGCTGGCCTTCTGGTTCTCGCCGCTTCGTGCGGGGCGGACCCCACGCCCACCGCGACGCCAACCCCTGCGTTGACGGCGAACGACGTGCTCGCAGCCGCGGGCAACGAGCTTGCCGCGCTGTCTACGGCCGGGTTCCTGATGATCGACGAGACCGAATCCGGGGCCAAGTTCTTCGAGATGACGCTGAGGGACGTGGAAGGGGTGGTCGAAACCCCCGCAAGCTTCAGGATGGTGGTGAAATTGATATCGCCCGGTCTAGGGTTTGCGGAGATCGAGATGCTGGCGGTCGGGGAGTCGGCGTACATCAAGTTCTCCGCGGACGCGCCGTGGGTCCCCCTGCCCCTAGAGCAGGTGCCGTTCAACTTCGGGGGGATAGGCGTCACATTGAGCGAGCTGATGTCCGAAATCGGGAATCCCGTCATCACGGGCAGGGAAACCGTAGAGGGGGTCGGGGCGATACGGATAGACGGGGACATCATGTCCGAAGACATGGCGGACCTCATCACATCCGTAGACCCGGGCCACCCGATCGCGTTGACGTTGTGGTTCGACGAGACCCAACACACGTTGCGGCAGTTCAGGATGGACGGCCAGCTCTACAACGATGACGGGCCGGAAACGACGCGCCTGGTGGTCTTGAAGGACGTCAACCAGCCCGTGGACATCCAACTCCCAGGGTCGGCGTCCGGGTCGTGAACGCCGCCCGATCCCGTCTCGCCTCCCTCGGTTCCTCCCAGACGGTAGTCCTGGGGATTCTCTGCCTTGGGGTGTTCTCGACCGCGCTGGACCAGACCGTCGTGGTCGCCGCCCTGCCCAGCGTCATGGTGGAGTTGGAGATTCCCCTGACCGACCTCGACAGGGCGTCGTGGATCGTAACCGCGTACCTCATCGCCTACACCGTGGCGATGCCGCTGGCGGGCCGGCTTTCGGACGTCTACGGGCGCGTCAAGATGTTCCAGGCTGCGCTGATCGTGTTCGCCATCGGCTCGGCGCTGGTGGCCCTGGCGCCGAACTTTGAATGGATAGTGTCGGCCAGAGTGCTGCAAGCCCTGGGAGGCGGAGCCACAGTCCCCATCGGCCTTGCGATGGCGGTGGGCGCCGTGGCGCCGCGGAACAGGGGCATAGCGCTCGGGCTCGTGGCCGCCTCGGCCGAGGCGGGCTCCGTTCTGGGGCCCCTCTACGGCGGGGCCATCATCGAGCTGCTGGGCTGGCGGTGGATATTCTGGCTGGACGTGCCCCAGAGCTTCATCCTGATAGCGCTTCTCTTTGTTTTGCCGAACCGCGCCAATCCCGCGGCGAAGATGGACTACTTCGGGGCGCTGATTCTGGGAGCGGCGCTCGTCGTTCTCAGCATGTCACTCTCCCAGCGAAGCATCTTCTCGGGCGAGTCCATCGTCCCGTACTTCGCAATCGCGTTCGGATTCCTGCTGATCGGGCTGTTGATCGTCATGGAGCGGCGGGCGACGCAGCCGCTGTTGCCATCGTTCCTCTACGCCTCCCGCGCTTTCCTGTCCGCCAACATTACGCAGTTCATGGTCGGGGTCGCCCTGATCATCGCGCTGGTGAGCGTGCCCCTCATGGCCGGCACCGTCATGGAGAAACTGGCGTGGGAGAGCGCCCTCCACCTGGTGCGCCTCACAGCCGCCATTCCGGTGGGAGCGGTGGTGGGAGGCTACGTCCTGCGCTGGACGGGAGTGCGTCCGGTGTGCATAACCGGCCTTGCGTTCATCGGGACGGGCCTGTTGTTCATGAGCGGGTGGGAGACGGAGGTGGACGAGTTTCAGCTGACGGCGCCCCTGGTGCTGTCGGGCCTGGGGTTCGGGCTGGTCATCCCGGCCATAAGCGTCAGCGCGTTGAGCGCGTCGCCGAGCCATTACTGGGGCGCCGCGGCCTCGCTGGTGACCGCGTCGCGGATGGTGGGGATGGCGTTGGGGCTGGCGACGCTGTCCGCCTGGGGCATCGAGCGCTTCTACAGCCTCACCGCGGACGCAACCATCGGCGAGACGTTCGAGGAGACCCAGGCGCCCCTGATAGAAGCCGGAGTAACCGTGTTCCAGAACCTCTTCATGATTTCGGGCTTCCTCTCCCTGATTGCTATCCTGCCGGCGCTGCTGATGCGAATGGAGGACGCCGAAGAAGAGGAGAGCGTCGCCGGGGAAGCCGAGGAGTTCGCCTGAGGTCGTACCGCTTTCGCTGCTCCCTCGGAATAGGGCAGAATGCCGCACAGGAACAACGGAGGGATTGATAATGGACTTCAACCTCACTGACCGCGTGGCGATCGTTACCGGCGGGGCGCAGGGACTTGGGCGCGCCTGCTGCCTCGAGCTGGCCAAGCACGGCGCCGACATCGTCGTCGCCGCGCGCGAGCCCGAGGAGGTCAC
Source organism: Dehalococcoidia bacterium (assembly GCA_034421335.1). GTDB lineage: Bacteria > Chloroflexota > Dehalococcoidia > Lucifugimonadales > Australimonadaceae > S5-327. The sequence goes on from DAOUKL010000064.1 coordinate 8,591, forward strand.
CTTCGGGCGCAGCCGCCCCCACGCCCCCGTCGACGAGGTCGTCGGCGAGGTGCGGGCGCTCGGACGGCGCGCGCTCGGCATCACCGCCGACGTGCGCGACAAGGACCAGGTCGACGCCATGGTCGAGCGGACGCTCGCGGAGTTCGGCAGGGTCGACACGTTGGTGAACGTCGTCGGAGGCAGCTGGGGCGAAACGTTCAGGGCCGGGCCGCTCATGGAGCTCACCGAGCACGACCTGCTCGAAGCCTACCGGGTGAACGTTGTAACGATGTTCCAGTGCAGCGTCGCCGTCGCTCCGATCATGAAGCGGCAGGGGAAGGGAGCAATTATCAACATCGCCTCTATCGCGGGCCGCTCGCCGAGCCCCGACTCGCCGGCGTACGGCGCGGCCAAGGCGGGCGTGATCAACATGAGCCTCTCGATGGCGGCGCTGTGGGGGCCGGAGATTCGCGTCAACGCGATCGCCGTGGGCGGCATCGAGACCCCACACCGTCCGCGCTGGAGCGAATCGTCCGCGGCGGCCTACGGCCCCGGCGGCACGTCGGCGATGGGCCGGCAGGGCAAGCCGGAAGAGCACGCCGGCACGGTTGTCTGGCTGGCGTCCGACTACGCAGGCTACATCACGGGCGAAGTCATCGACGCCAACGGCGGCGCCCGTCGCTGAACGACGTCCCTGCGCGCTCCGGCCAGCGACCACCAGACTGAGGAGGGAGAAGCATGGTCACTCAGCAGCAGGAGACGACTCAGACGAGCGATGCGGAAACGTCGCTCCCCACCATCGACGCCGACGCCCACGTCATCGAGACCGAGCGCACCTGGGAGTACATGGACGCCTCGGACGAGCGGTACCGCCCGGTGCTCGTCGCCCCGATCCACGGCGGCGGAGAACGCCCGCGCTGGCTCGTCGACGGCCAGGTGCGGGGCTTCGGTTCCCCCGCCCGGGAACCGGGCGCGATGGAGCAGCGTGAGAAGACCTCCGGTCGGACGATCCTGACGCCGGAAGAGTCCGCGCAGATGGCCGACGTAGATGCGCGCCTGCGGCATATGGATGAGGTAGGCGTCGACATCCAAGTGCTGCACACCTCGTTCTTCATCAGGCGCGTCGCGAACCGTCCCGAGGTGGAGGTCGCCCTGACGCGCAGCTACAACCGCTGGCTGGCGGACGTGACGCGGCAGAGCAACGGCCGCCTCCGCTGGACGGCGGCGCTCCCCTTCATGGCGATCGACGAGGCCGTCGCGCAGCTCGAATGGTCGGTAGCCCACGGCGCATGCGGCGTTTTCATGCGTCCGGTCGAGGCGCAGGGCATCGTAACGGAGCCCTACTTCTACCCGCTGTACGAGGCGGCGGAGCGGCTCAACGCGCCCATCGTGCTGCACGTCGGCAACGCCAACGAAGAGATCAACAGCGTCCTGAGCCGCGCTCCCGGCGAATCGGCCTTCACGTCGTTCAAGCTGATGCTGGTCGCCTGCGCCCACGCCCTGATCTTCAGCGAGGTCCCGTCGCTGTTCCCAACGCTTAGATGGGCGTTCTTGGAATCCGGAGCAGGCTGGGCGCCCCACGTCGTCACGGACCTGCGCCAGCGCGTGCGCGGCCCACGACAGGGCGCCGGCAAGGAGCTGAGCCCGACCGTCTTCGCCGACAACCGCATGTACATGATGTACGAGGTCTACGAGGACCTGCCCCACATCATCGAGTACACGGGCGAGGACAATCTCGTGGTGGGCACCGACTACGGCCATACGGGCCAATCAACGCAGATCGACGCCATGCGCAGGATGGCCCAGCGCGGCGACATCGCGCCGAGCGTCGTGGACAAGATGCTCCGGCGCAACCCCGCCGCGCTCTATGGCCTGCACGGTCCTCTCGCCTAGCCGGCGGCGCGGAGATGACGGGCGGCGACTTCCTCTAGAACCCGTACACCGCGCGCGGGTTGTGGTCGAGGATCTTGTCGACCACACTCGGGGCGACAGTCCCCTGCTCCTTGAAGATGCGCATCGCCTCGATCTCCGACGACTGGTCGGTGTGGCCGTAGTCCGTGCCGATGAGCAGGTTGTCCTCGCCCGCGTACTTCACCAGGTAGGCGATGTCGTCGTCCGTCTGGCAGGTGACCCAAACGCGGTTCTCCGCGAACAGGTCTTCGGGCGCGGAGCGTCCCTTGCGTCCGGGGAACCGGCGGCCGAGGTCGTTCACCACGTAGGGCGCCCACTGCGCGGCTGCCTCCACGAACGCGATGCGCAGGCGGGGGAACATCTCCGGCACGCCCGCCAGTATCCACGAGTGGCACGCCGCCACTGAGAAGATGCGCATCGAGGAGAACGGCGACCCGCCGTCGCCGGTGTTCAGCAGCGACTCCACCGCCGGGTTGCCGTTGCCGATGTGCACGGTAACCGCCAAGTCCAGCTTGCTCATCTCCTCGTACAGCGGGAAGTAGTAGGGGTCTTGCAGCACCCCCTCCTCCTCGATGCCGCGCATGAACACGCCATTGGCGCCGTGCTCCGCCGCCCAGTGCAGCTCCTTGATCGACTCGTCCATCACCGACAGCGGCAGCACCGCGGCCCAGCGCAGACGGCCTTCGGACTGCGACCAGATGTCGGCGAGCCAGCGGTTGTAACCGCGGGCGAGGGCGACACGCGTCTCGTCGCGCTCGGCGAGCTTGCGGAGGAAGATGGTGGGGTAGAGCATCTGGAAGTCGATACCCAACTCGTCCATGTGGCGCAGGCGCGCGCCGACGTCCTCCATGTGTTTCGACGCATCAGGAGCGTCGACCTTCCGGCCCGCGCGCACGCTGGTCGCGGCCATGTCGGGCGCGACGCGGTTGGGGTCCCACTCCTCGCGCTTGCCGACGGGCTGACGCACCGTGCCTCGCAGCACGCCGTCGATCTCCCAGTAGCGCGCCTCCTTGCCCGCGTTGTCGGTCCGGGTGACGATGAGAGGCCTGAGGTGTTGGTCGGACGGGGGGATAAAGTCCCAGGTGCGGTCGGTCTCGACCACGTGCGCGTCGGAATCGATGACTGCCATAGCGAACCTCCTTACGCCATTCGCTGCCGTTCAGCCTCCGGACGGGCGCAATTTAGCACAAGCCGACCACGGCGCGCGCCCCTCCGCATGCCGGTTCGTGGCGAGCCTGTGGAACCACGGACCCTTACAGTGTTGTGGACCGGGCGCTTCGAAGTGCCCGGCGCTCGGTTGCGGGTGTAGGATTGCCCGCGAGGAGGCGCGCTATGCCAAACGTATCGCCCGACGAGTTGCGCGGGCTCGCCCGCATTGCGGGGCTCCGCGTCCTCGACGAGGACGTCGAGTCGCTCACTTTGCAGTTCAATGCGCTCGTCGAGGGACTGGCGACTCTCGATGAACACGATCTTCACGACATCGCGCCGCTGCCGGTCTTGCAGCACCCCTCGACCGCCCCGGGCGACGGCGGCAGGGCAGAGGGCGGCGCGCCGCGCGTCGAGTCGGACGCGCCCTTGGCGTACAAGACCATCACCGAACTGGCGCGGCTGCTGCGCTCCCGCGAAACGTCGTCCGCCGAACTTACCGAGATGTACCTCGACCGGGTCGAGCGGCTCGATGGGGAGTTGCGCTCCTACGTCACCGTTACCGCCGACCTTGCGCGTGAGCAGGCGCGCGAGGCCGACGCCGCGCTCGCCCGCGGAGAAACGGCGGGCCCGCTCGCCGGCATTCCGCTCGCCCACAAGGACGAGTTCTTCACCAAGGGAATCCTGACCACCTGCGGCTCCCGGACGCTCGCCGAGTTCGTTCCCGACTACGACGCCGCGGCCATCGAGCGGATGCACGCGGCCGGCGCGGTGATGCTCGGCAAGCTCAACATGACCGAATGGGCCTCGCCGCTCACCTGGGAGTTCCCGTTCGGCCAGCCGCGCAACCCGTGGAGCCTCGACCGCGACGCCGGTGGGTCGAGCACCGGCTCCGGCGTCGCAACGGCGGCGGGACTCTGCGCCGCGTCCATCGGCGAGGACACCGGCGGCTCCATCCGGCGTCCCGCTTCCTGCAACGGCGTCGTCGGACTCCGCCCTTCGCTCGGGCGCGTCAGCGTCTACGGCATGTTCGCCAGCAACTGGAACCAGGACACCGTCGGCCCTCTCGCCCGCTCCGTCGCCGACTGCGCGTTGCTGATGAACGCCATCGCCGGCCACGACCCCCGCGACCCCGTCAGCGCGGACCTGCCCGTTCCCGACTATACCGCCGCCCTGCACGGCGACGTGAAGGGCCTCCGCGTCGGCGTCGTCAAGGAGGCGCTCGACGCGCCCCATCTCGACCCACAGATCAAGCGCCTCGCGCTAGACGCCATCGCCGTCCTCGAATCGCTCGGCGCGGTCGTGAGCGAGGCGTCGATTCCGCACATGACGCTGAGCGGCCTCATCAACGGCGCGTTCGGCTCCGCGCGGGTCGCTCTTCACTGGCCGTACCTCAACGAGCAGCCCGAGCTGTACGACGTCGGCGTCCGGCGTTACACCATCCTCCCGGCGCTGCTTCCCGCGTCCACCTATCAGCGCGCCTTGCAGCTGCGCTCCGTGCTCCGGGCGCAGACCCTCGCCGCGCTCGCCCGGCACGACGTGCTGCTGTCGCCCGCGTATCCCGGATTCCCGCCGCTCATCGCCGACACCAAGAGCGACCCGCCGTCCATCGAGGCGGCGGTTGAGCAGATGCGCCGGTACGGGTTCCACACGCCCGCGCCTTACGCCGGCGCGCCGGCTATGTCCGTGCCGATGGGCTTCTCCGACGGCGGCCTGCCCATCGGCCTGCACGTCATGGCCAAGCCGTTCGACGAGCCGTCGGTCTTCCGCGCGGCGTACGCCTACGAGCAGGCCGCGCCGTGGCGAACGATGCGCCCGCCGTACGGCGACGAACCGGCGTAGCGAACGACCATCCCAGGAGGCAGCGCCATGCAAGTCCCCTACGGCGTCATCGATGGCGACGGACACGTAACCGAGACCGAGGAGCAGGTCCGCGCCTACATGGAGGAGCCCTACCGCTCACGCGGAGGCCAGATTCGCGCCGGCCATAACTACTGGGACATCAACATGCGCGGGCGGCTCGGCTCAATCGCCAAGGACGCCCAAACGTGGCTCGACGCCATGGACGAGGGCGGCATGGAGACCGCTGTCCTCTACCCCACCTCCATCGGCTTCACCGCGGCCCTCATCTGGGAGCCCGAGGTCGCCGTCGCCGTCTGCCGCGCCTACAACGACTTCCTCTGCGCGGAGTTCACGAGCGTCAGCCCCCGGCTCAAGAGCGTCGCCCTGCTCCCTCTGCAGGACGTCGGCGAGGCCGTCAAGGAACTGCGGCGCGCGGTTACGGAGCGCGGCCACTCCGGCGCCATGCTCTCCGCAATCGGCGCGCATCCGCCCCTCGGACGCAAGGAGTACTTTCCGCTCTACGAGGAGGCGCAGCGGCTCGGGGTGATGCTCGCCGTCCACTCCTCAACCCAGGGCATCCACCACCTGGCCGCCGACGACTACCAGCGGTTCATCGAGGTCAACACGTTCTGCTTTCCTGTAGGACTCTTCCGCCACCTTGTGAGCATGACGTTCGCCGGCGTGCCCGAACTCTTCCCCGACCTGCGCGTCGGCTGGATGGAGGCCGGGTGCGGATGGGTCCCGTACTGGCTCGAGCGCATGGACGAGAAGTGGCGGATACGCGGGGAGGAGGAGGCGCCCAACCTCAAGCGCTCGCCCACCGAGTACGTCCAGAGCGGGCGGTGGTTCTTCCACGCCGAGGCCGACGAGAAGATGATCCCCTACGTCGCCTCGGTCGTCGGCGGCGACAAGCTCTTCTTCGCCTCCGACTTCCCCCACTGGGACTCGGAGTATCCGCACAACGTCGCCGAACTCCTCGCCCGCGAAGACCTCGGCGAGGAGCTCAAGCGCAACATCCTCCGCGAAAATGCCCTGCGCCTGTACGGCATGGCATAGCCCGCGAGACCGCCAAGGAGGCCTGCTATGGAGCCGTTGAACTGGCGCAAGCGAATCGGACTCGTAACCACCAGCGGGCAGGTCGTCACCGAGCCGCGCTACTACCAGCTCGCGCCGCCCGGCGTAACGTTCCACACCTCGCGGATGCTCAACGCCGGCAGCGGCGTCGAGTCGCTCATCGAAATGGAGAAGAACGCCCCGCGCGCCATCGACGAGCTCGTAACGGCCGAGGTCGACGTCATCGCCTACTGCTGCACCGTGAGCGGCGCCCTGCGCGGCATCGACGAGGACCGCGAGTTCTGCCGCGACGTAGAACGGCGCACCGGGACGCCCGCCACTTCGACGATGCTCGCGTGCGTCGAGGCGCTCCGGCATCTCGGCGCCGGGCGGGTGGTCCTCACCAGCCCCTACGTCGACAGCCACAACGAGCACGAGGCCGCCTACCTGCGCGCCGCCGGCGTCGAACCCGTCGTCATGCGCGGCATGGGCCTCACGTCCGGCAAGCAGTACAACCGCGTGCCGCCCGCCGAAATCTTCCGCTTCTCCGTCGACGCCTGGGACGACTCCGCCGACGCGATGTTCATCAGCTGCATGAACTACGACGCCATCGGCGCCGCCGAGGAGATCGAGCAGGCCATCGGAAAGCCTGTCGTAACCTCGCACACCGCCACGCTCTGGCGCGCGCTGGCCCTCGCCGGCGTTCCCGACCCCATCCACGGCGCGGGGCGGCTGCTTGAAGAGGCGCGGTAAGAAGACGCCGCCGCTCAGCCGGAGGAGTAGTCCTGGAGCCGCAGCTCGTCGTCGGGGTCGATGCCGTCCCTGAACCACGAGGAAGCGATGATCTGCTCGGCGTCCTGAATATTCCGCCGGGCGATACTGCCGATTCTCGACAACGCGACATCTTCGATGAACGCATCGAGGCCGTCCAACACCCACTCCAGTTGAATGACGTCGTTCGCCAATCGCCTGTCAGCCTCGACGAGCAGAGTCAACCCGCGCACAGCCCTTGCTTCTGTTCCATAGTTGGAGGAGACGCCGGCCGCAACCCAGGGCAAGCCGAGCACGTCGAGGAAGAACGCGCCGTCCTGCGCTAGAAGTCCTCGCAGTGGGGTGAGCAGATAATCTTCCTCGTCTGTCAGGCCGTCCTCCATCCATGCGATGCGAGGGAACGGCGCGCCGGCGTCATCGGCAGCTGCTGCTGCTCCCGCCATGAACTCGAGCAACAGCCGCTCCTCGTTGGTTGCGCCGTCGATTATCCATGAGTACCGGGCGACCCGCTCAGCGTCGCCCAGACTATGCGCCGCGAGCCGCGAAACGGCTTCCAGGGCCTTTCGTTCCCAGAAGAGGACGCCGTCCGTCACCCAGGAGTAGTTGAACATCCGGCCGGCCAGTTGCGGGTCCACGGCGGCTATATCGCGGAGCGCGTTCAGCGCGATTGCCTCTCCGTGGTCCACGCCGTCGACCACCCACGACGCCTGCGCCAGGGACAGGCCGAGGCCGGAATCCAGTTGCCAGATTTTCACGAGCGCCGACAAGGCGGAAGCATGGATAACGTCAGGCGGGGCGCCGGACCACGGAGGAAGCTCCATGCTCAGCGCGGCCGGGATAGACGGTTCGAGTTCGATGTCTTCGAAGCCGGCAACGAACGGCCCTCCGTGCAACTCCCTGTAGACGCTCTGAACGCTTTCCCGTCGATCGGAAGGCGTACTCTCCCAAAATATCCGGTAGATCTCTTCTTCCGAAAGACGCCTCCCGGCGGCCCTTCCTGCCCTGTAGATTTCGCCAAGGGCTGCTCCGATAGCGTCATGTCCCATGGCGGCGCGAAGGTTGTACAGGAAATGTGAGCCGAACGAGTAGTTGCACGCCCCACGGGTCCCGGCGTCCTTGTCGTAGTCGATGATGTCTTGCACGACGCCGAATCCCGGGTCGAGCATGCACCCTCGACGCACCGACCGCGCGACTCTGGCCGGCCACTCGTCCAGATCTCTTATGCCGAGCTGCGCCAGACCCATCGTCGCGATGAAGTTCGCGCCGCCCTCCACCAACCAGGTGTTCCCCAGGCCTCCGTACGTGTAGTGATGAGCGGTTTCATGGAAGATGGTGTGCGCGCTTACGAGACGGCCTTCTTCGCGTCCTTCTTCGCTTCGGTCGACCGCGATGTGGCTGCCGAAGTTCACGGCTGCATCCAACCTGTGGCCGTCCGCGAACAGAACGATGAAGTCCCTGTCGGGAAACGGCTCTCCCAGCAGGCCTTCGGATGTCTTGATCGCGTGTCCGGTGTACTCCAGCAGATAACCCGGCGGGTCGATAGGCTTGTTGCCGATTACCCAGATTGTCACTTCTCCCGCCAGGGGCGTGTTTATGACGCCGGACTCGGTGTAGTGCGCCTCCATCAACTCGTCGTATAGCTCGGGCCACCGCCTCTCGGTGGCCCTGAGGGTGGCGAGGAAGGCGGCGTCCTGCCGGCTCAACCCATCGACGAACCACGGCTTCGCGGCCAGGACGTCGAATTGTTGCGGGGACTGGCGGAAGTGCGCCAGGGACCTGAGACTGCTGGCGACAAGCCGCGGCGACCAGAGGCTCGAAGCGTCGCTGACCCGGACTGCCAGAGCAATGTCGACGCGCGCGAGGCTCTCCAGCGCCGCGAGGGCATTGCGCTCCTCGGAAGTCATCCGGCTGGTGAACCAGGGCTGCGTCGCCGCGCTTCCCGCCAGTCCGATGTCAAGGTGCGCAATGTTGCGCAGGGATGTCAGCGCGGTGATTTTGGTCTCGGAGATATCGTCATCGAACCAGTCCAGGTTCGCTACGTTCTTCGCCAGGTCAAGGTCACTGTCTGCGATGCCTTCCAGGTAAGTCAGCGCGTCCAATTCGAGCCTGCCCACCCCATCGGCGAACCAGCCCAGGCCCGCCACGCGTTTCGCGAGGTCGAGGTCCCGGCCGCTGAACAAGAACACGCGTTGGATCGGTATGAACGGTTCTGGTTGCGCGCCGGTGATTCCTCCACTGACCCACGGGAGCATGGCGAGCATCTCTCCCAGTTCGGCGTCCCGCAGCCAGGTGTTCACAACCAGGTCCGCGACCAAGCGGTGGCGGTCGTCCGGCGGATTCGCAAACCACGGAACAATGCCGGATAGATGCGCGGTCGCCAGTTCCTGCGGAGTCGGAGTAGGAATTGGGGTCGGGGTGGCGGTCGGTCTCGGCGTAGGCGTCGGCGCCGGTG